>JAGBFS010000199.1 GCA_017936365.1 Clostridia bacterium | reverse complement strand
CCCTGTAATATATTGAAACACATCATTGATGTGCAACAACCGAAACACGATCGGAAAATCACAATATTCAATTGTAGACAATAATCGATGAACCGAATATGTCTTTATAATCATAATGCACAACGAATATGCATCTTATGCACATCGCGGAAACATTGCGTTCACAAAATATTCAAATTCATCTGACAATGTAGAGTTTACCACGTTTGTTTGAAAAATGCAATAGGAATTTTCAAATTTTCAGACTATTTTTATCCGAATCTCTTACTTAGGAAGCAAAAATACCCCAAAATATGTATACTATTGACCGTTTTCTTTTCACAGATTATATATTATCTGTTCATAATAGTCAATACCTTTTTTGACCCTTATGAAAAATATTTTTTGAGGTTAAAAATCCCATTTTTGAACCTCTGTTCGTTCAATCCGCGGCTTGATCGGGAAATTTGGCTGTATCACGCGGAATTTGCCAAACCGCCGTTTTACCGTTTTCCTGCCGCCCTGCCTTTACTTACTATCGCCATAAGTGCAGCAGCTGTCAGCACCGCCGCGTTCAGCGCTATCTCAAGCTCCATATCGACAATAATATCTATAACGGTCACTGTTTCCGGAATGTCCTCCGCCGCGACAAGAGCGACCTGCGCCACAACGGCATCGTCGGCCAAGATATGAAGCATACCCACCGCATCACCGGCCGAAACGGGCGCCTTTATTCCATCGTCGACAACTATCTTCTTCTCTATTTCGGCATCAAGCGCCAGAAAGACCGTGCTGTCCGACACCGCCGCAAGCTGTGCTTCGGCTGCCGCCCCGGCTATCTTTACGCTCCCGACCGTTTCACCCGCACGGACAAGCTCTCTGTATCCAAAGCTTTCAAAGCCCCATTCAAAAAGCCTTTCGGTTTCGGTAAAGCTCTGCCTTCTCATGGCGCCGTCATCAGTTTTGACGCCCCAAGAGCCGAGAATGACACAGCACAGAGTCCGACCGTCCTTTTGGGCAAAGGATACAAGACAGCTTCCCGCCTCATCCGAGGTGCCGGTTTTGCCGCCGATGCAGTATTCATATTTAAAATCGCGCTCATATTTCATCTTCTGCTCCGATTCCGGAGGCATTCCGATAAGCCAGTTTGTATTATACAGGGTGCGTTCCCTTTTTACCTCATTGGTTCTGGGGATCTTATACACGCTTGTTGATATTATCTTTCGGAAGGTTTCATTCTTGAGAGCCTCCTGCGCGATGAGATAAAGATCATAAGCCGTAGTGATATGCCCCTCCTGCGGATAGCCGTGGGAATTAACAAAGACGGTATCCTTGCAGCCAAGCTCCTTTGCACGCTCGTTCATCAGCTCGACAAAGGCCTCCATGGAACCGGCCGTCTTTGCAGCAAGTATATTGCAGCAGGCACAGTCCGACTCAACCAATATACAATATAAATACTGCTCTACCGTCAATATCTCATTTTTACGCACACGGGGACTGACATGGCTCGCGTCATACTTCATGCTTTCGGCAAGATTACGCGCCGCCTTTACCTGGGTATCAAGACTAAACTCTCCCCTATCGATGGCTTCAAGAACAAGCAGCGCCGTCATTATTTTAGTGGTACTTGCCGGAGGCAGCAAATCGTGCGCCGACTGCTCATACAGCACGGTCCCTGTATCTATATCGACAAGCAGCGCCGCTCTTGCCGCAGCCTTTTCAAACTCGGCCGCTGATACAGCTCGGGGCATCACAGCCAGCAATATCACAAAAGTAAGAATCAAAGATGTGATACGTTTTGCAAATGAACCCATTTTGCTCTCCTCCATTTCTGTTTATACTTATTTATATATCGTACAGCCCCAGCCTTACCTTCCAGATAAGTATGCGAAGCACCGACTCATCAAGCCGCTCGGCCGATATGGTGCCGTCATTGACCGCCGCAAGCAGCGCATTGTATGACGCGCGGCAATCGGTCGGGGTGCACATCATATCAGCGCCCGCCGAAAGAGCCATCACACACGGATCCTGTGTGCCGCAGAACTTTTCGATCGCGCCCATATCAAGACCGTCGGTTATTACAACTCCGTCAAACCCCAGCTCTTCACGCAGGAGCGACACAGCCGCCGGCGAAAGCGATGCGGGATTATTGGGATCTATCGCATTTATAATAGTATGGGTTATCATGACCGAATCGGCTCCGGCGGCTATGCCCGCTCTGAACGGGACAAGATCGCTTGAATAAAGGCTTTCGGCCGTAACGTCCGACCGCACAAGTCCGTCATGCGTATCACCGGACGCATTGCCGTAACCGGGGAAATGCTTTATCGAGCTTCCCATGTTGTTTTCTTCCATCACGCCGACGACAGCACTTACATACTCTGCCGTCTGTGCCGCATCACGCCCGAAGGCTCTCTTATAAAGGAATCCGGAGGGGGAAGTTACAACATCGGCTACCGGAGCGAAGTTTACATTTATGCCAAACGACTTTAGGAACACGCACTTTTCGTGCGTATCGGAACGTATGGCATCCATTCCGCCCGAAGCAAATACATCCTGCGGCGATTTGAATCGATTTGCGCGAAGCTTCTCATTGGAGCTTACGCGAACCACCGTTCCGCCCTCCTCATCAACACACATGAGGAGATCGCCGCCGGCGGCATCCTGAAAGCACTGCATCATTTCAATGACCTGCTGCTGATCCTTGCCTTTGAAATTATCGGCAAACAGAACCAGTCCGCCGGCTCCGTTTTCGCTAAGATACCCGATAACCTCCTCCTGCGGCATTTTGTCGGCGCGAACAAGAAGAAGCTGCGCGATCTTCTGCTCGGTCGACATCGCGGAAAGCAATTCCTCCGCCTTTACCACGGCAGGGTCGGGAAGCGGCTCCGGTTCTGGCGCAGGCTGCGCCGACGCGGCGGCCGATGCCGAAACACCGCCCTGCGCTGCCTGTCCATTATTCATTGTTATGTACAGCATCACAAGCCCGACGCACGCCGCCGCACACAGCAGCGATATCGCAAGAACGGCCTTTGATGAAAGTCGGTCTATCCTATCCGAAAAGCCCATATTTTTCAGTCCTTCTCTATACCTATTTATATATAGCAGCATTACAGCTCACCCTGTTCGTCCAATGTGAGCTGGTACGCCGGCAGGAATTCCTTTATAAATTCATTCGCTTCGGGGATATTAAGCTTCTCAATTGATGCAAGCGTTGCCTTTTTTGCGCTGGCAAATTCGCTGTTTCCGGCTTTTTCTTCCTCTATACATTTTATAAGAGCGCTTATTTTATCCGCCGCCTTTACAAGCTGATGCTCCTGCGAATCGGACGCATCCTGAAAAAGCAGAGGACGGTATTCATCACAAAGATCATCGGGAAGCATCGACAGCAGCCTCTGCCCCGCCTCCTGCTCCACCTTTTTATAGGCGTCGCGAATCTCGGGGTTATAATATTTGACCGGGGTCGGAAGATCGCCGGTAAGTATTTCGGGCACGTCATGGAATATCGCCAGCATGGCGACCTTCTCGGCGCTGACGCTGCCGCCGAAGCGCTTGTTGCGAAGCACCGCCAGCGCGTGCGCTATCACCGCGGTATCAAGAGAGTGCTGTGCGATGCTCTCGTTTTCCGTATTCCTCATCAGTGCCCAGCGCGATATGTATTTCATGCGCGATATCATCGCATAAAAGCTTGAGCTCATTTTTATGTACATTCCTTTCCCATATTAATAAGGGACGCCGCTATCGACGCAAGATCCGCCGTTTTTTTATAAAGCCTATCAAACCCGACCGTCGGTTTTATTGCGCATATATACATATATATAATAGTATAGCAGATCATGTCGTATTTTGCGGTCTGTAACAGTATAACATGAATTTATCATACAGTCAAAGCAAAGTCTTGATTTGGACACAATTCTGTATTATAATTAGAAAATGTTATAAAACCGATTATCCGGCGCACAGCGGCTGACACGCCGCCGCCAAAAGAAAGGATGTTTATCTATGGAAAACAAAAAGACCGCCAAGATCATAATAGCTCTTCTCGCCGTTGTAAGCGTTATACTCATCGTCGTCATTATACTTGGCATCGGATCGGGCGAGGCTGTTACCGATACCGCATCCGGCAACGCACCCGTATCTGATGAGGTCACCGTAGAGACCGGCGGCGCACAGCCCGATGTTGCCATTCCCGACGATTATGACGAAAGCGACTTCATCGATATGGGCGGTGCCGACGAGCAGTCGACCGTTTCCGATTCCAGCGTTACCGCTTAATCGGTCAAGCTTATAATAACGAAACAAATATAACCTTAAAATGTTTTGCCTCCCGTCTCCCGACGGGAGGTTTTTGGCTATATTGCGTAAGTACAGCATTAAAAAATCGAGTTTCGCGAAACGATTGTGGAAGTTACAAACATGTAACCGGCCGATTCTGTCATTTTGCACAGTTATTATCGCGGTTTTTTAACGCCATTAAATAACCACGTTTTTGAAAACCCACTTATTTAGCCGATTTTTCAAGGTTTACATAATTTGAGTTTTTCCATAAAGTCGCATCCAATTGTGCAAAGTATACAATTTTTTGTTCCCGATTTATTTGACATCGACGGAAGAAGGGGGTATAATTACCCCCGGAAAGTGAAAAAGGGGCTTGCGTGTATGCTTGACCCCGGGGCCGAAAGAGTTGCCCCATTATTATTTTGAAAGTTGGGAGACAGTAATCGAATGAGTACAATAACAGGTTACGCCGAGCGCTGCGTCAGGTTCATGCGCTCGCGTCTTGGCGCGCTGCTGTTATTCGTCTTCGGTTGTACTGTGTGCGCCTTTGTGTTCTCCTCTTACATCGTCCCGGTAAGCATTATCGTCGACGGCGAGGAGCGTACAATAATGACGCTTCGCAGTGATCCGAGGGACATCATCGCTCAGGCGGGATTTGCCCTTGACAATGAAGACGAACTTGTGGTTTCGGTCGCCGAAGACGGCTCCGAGCGCGAGATTGAGATTCTCCGTGCATTTGAGGTAGTTATTGTTGACGCGGGAGTTTCTTACAGCATCGACATGGCAGACGGTACAGTTGCCGAGGCTATCGCAGCCGCAGGCATCACAGCACCCGACAGCGACGACATAGTCAATCATTCTCTGGCCGAAAACATTTATCCCTATATACAGATCACCATCGACCGCGTTTCTTATTCGGAATCCACCGCCACCGAAACCATCCGTTTCAAGACGGTGAAGGTTGAAACACCCGATCTTGTCAAGGGTACTACCCGTATCGCAACCAAGGGCGAATACGGCGAAAAGATCGTAACAAGCCGCACAATGTATATTAACGGCATTGCCCAGACCACCGAGGTCGTAAACGAAACGGTGACCAAGCAGGCTGTCAACGAAATAATCGAAGTCGGTACATCCGAACCGACCACCACCAAGGCTCCCGCGAAGCCGACCACCGCTCCCACAGCCTCCTCCAATAAGGTTGTCGAATCGGGTAACGGCAAGGAGTTCATTGATGCAAGCGGCCGCGCAGTAAGCTATTCCAAAAAGCTCACCGGCAAGGGCACCGCTTATACCGCAGATCCCGGCGCAAAGACCTCTACCGGCCGCGTCGTCGAGGAAGGTATAGTCGCGGTCGACCCGAAGGTCATCCCCTACGGCTCCCGTCTTTACATCGTATCGGCTGACGGCCGTTACGTTTACGGTTACGCCCTCGCGGCGGACACCGGCGGAGATGTCCGTTCCGGCAGAACCATCGTCGACGTCTTCTATTCCAGCGAATCGAAGTGCAGAGCCTTTGGTATCCGCGACGTTATCATCTATGTTCTTGACTAAAATAATTTTAAGCCCCTGCGTATGATTTTACGCAGGGGTATTTTTTTACAATTTCCCATTGCAATTATGTTGTTTTTTTGATATAATATTTTTTACAATTGAGATAGGTATCTTTTTCTGTAAAAATTGCTATATCAGAAAGGAACGATGAAGGATGAACAAATACAAAATCAAATGGCTCGGTCTGATCGTTTCCGTCGCCGTGTTTATCGGATGCGCATGCTATCTTTCCTTCCGCACTCCGGTATCCGCGTTGGAATCCAAAGCCGCTGCTTCCGACTCCGATGCCAAAAATTCGGTCGGCGTAACCGTCGGAACTATCGTCGCCGGCGATATCGAAGCCGAAACCGGCAGCACGGGAAGCGGTACCGTCACCGACCCGTATGTTGCTTCCTCTTCGTCCGGTGATATCGACCTGGTCAAGTCGACATATAAAAACACCAAGGGCGAATATGTTATCGACTATAATCTCAAGGGTGAAAATCTGCTTGCAGATTCCGATAACTATATCCTTGTCGATCTTTCGTCCGATAACGCAGAGCATGTAATATCCACCCTCTGCGCTTATGTCCAGTACATAAATACCTACAGCAAGGATTCAGCTCTTACGGTCAAGGCTCTCGGCGATGATTCCGAAGTTACCGTCGCTCTCCCCTATACCGCACCCGATGGTGATCCTGACGCTCCGGCAACCGCCGAAGCCGCTGTCGGCGATTATCTCCGCGATGTCCTTGCAAACGACGATCCTGACGCTCCGACCGATGCCGAGCTTGCCGCCGCTGTTGAAGCTGCCGACACCGCTCTTGCCGCATCCGCAAAGGCTGACAAGAACATCATCGTCGTTGCCGTTCATACCGATACCGTATCCTCCGCCGATTGCGACGCCGATCTCTATACCGCGGCAATCGACACCACAAAGACAACCGCCGAAGATGTTGTCGCCGATCTTGGCAACGCAAAGCTCATGGCTCTCAACATTGCCGAAAATCCGACACGCTTCACCCTTACCGACAATATAAACTCTCCCTATGTCCTTCTTGCCGACAGCGATAAGGCAACCCTCTCCACCAACAACGGTTCCCCCTCCACCGCTTCGACCAGCGCAAAGGACGACAGCAGCGGAAAGATCAGCGCAACCTATTCCATTCCGCCTATCTGCGTTTTTGACGGCACATTTGAATATGCAATCGTTCCCGACGAAGATCCCGAAATAACCAGCGCAAGCGACGACACTTCGTTTGAGGCAACCGATGGTCTTACCGTGTCCAACACCGATGCTGACAATGTTATCAGCTCCACCCCGACCATCATCGATACCGAGATCCCCGTCATAACCCTTGACAAGACTGCCGTTGCTCCCGCCGCCGGCGTTACAGCAAGCGACGTTATCAACTACAAGATCGTTCTTAAAAACACCGGCAACGTTGCTCTTACCAACGTATCGCTTACCGATACCATCATCTGTTCCGATTGCGTGACCGCATCCGACATTCTCGCGACAACCGGAACCGGCAGCGCAACAAAGACCTACACCTTTAAAAAGGTCGGCACAAACTCTTCCACCGGTATCATGGAGGCTCCCGGCCTCACCCTTCAGCCCGGTCAGGAGCTTACCGTAACCTACAAATTCACCGTCCCGGCAAAGAAAGCCGACTGCAGCGGTCTTGCAACCTCCACAGTTTCGGGCACTACCGTTCATTCGATAGTCAATATCGCAAGGGCAACCTGCGACGAGACCAATCCTGTTGAGGATAATACATCGACTCTGTTCAAGGTATCGCCCGCAGCCGATCCCGAAACACCCATCAACCCGTCCTCTTCGGGCAACGCTTCGGGTAACGGCAGCTCTGATTCCGAAAAGGATCCCAACCCCGAAAGCAAGGGCGATGGTGATTCCTCCGGCGATTCAAAGGACGAATCCCCCGAAACCGGTGACAGCGCACCTATCCTTGCCGCTGTTATAATGGTTATCGCATTTATCGGAAGCGCCGTAAGCCTCTTCCTCATCATCAACGAGAAAAAGGTTCGCAAGCTTCTCATGCAGGCAAACAGCTAAAAAACTAAAATAATCACAAAATCGGGATTGCTCCATTATGGCTCAGTCCCGATTTGTTTTTAGGGGATGAATTAAATTGACTTCCAATAATCAGAAAACCACAAAATGCAGACTTTGCGGCTGCGACACCGATAAAAAAATCGTGCTTGGCATAATCGAACGCGGCGGCAAATCGGAGGACAGCGACGTCACCTTCAAGCCGCGCGCCATCGTGCGCACGCCGATATGCGCTCAATGCCAAAAAAACACACGGCGTAATATCCTTATCGTCACCCTTGCGATAATCCTCTTCCTTGCGCTTGTTGCCGCATTCGGCTTATTCTTCGCGCCGTCAATGTGCAGCGAGCAATTCAATCCGCGTCTTATCGGCGCCATGGTCGGATTTGTCGCTATCGCGCTTATCCCGGTACTGCTGATGTTTGTTTTCGGCGAAAAGCTGCACTATTCGCGTTATATCCATAAGGCCTACGACCGGATGAAGACCATCCCTGCGGAGGATGTCCTCTATTCGCCAAAGAAGCACGTCGTAAAAATGTCCGCCGCTCGCAGCATCATCGCCATAGACCGCGCCGAAATGCTCGCGCGCACCGTGAGCGAGCAGTCAAGCGGCAAACAGCAGGCTGCCGCGATACTCGGAATGTGGCTTGACACCACCACCGAATCGGCATGCCCCGGTACCGAAAACCACGAGCACACCTGGAACGGCTGCCGCTGCTCATCCTGCGGAAAGCAGCGCACCACCGGCCACCGTTTCCGCCTCACCCCCGGCAAATGCGAAGCCACCTGCTCGGTCTGCGGTATGCAGAAGGTTGCCCACCGCTTTGACCAATCGGGCGTGTGCGTAATCTGCCGCGAAAGAAAGCAGTAGAGCGCAGTCAACATCTTGCGCTCAACCGCAGGAACCGTCCCCTTGATTGAAACAAGTGAAATGGAGGATATTTTAAGTGATTAAGTTTAAAAAGTTTCTAAAATCATGTCTACTTATTACTCATATAATATCCGTCATTCTGTTATTAATGTTCGGAGCAATTGGTGTGTTCACTGAAATTGCAGGTCCCGCTAATCTCGTAAAACTCCTTAAGCTCCTTAAAATACCTATGAGCTACGATCAATGCTTGATTGCTGCTTATGTATGTCTTGCAATCGTGATACTTACGACCATTGTGATTAAAAAAAATCGCGAAGCAAAAAAATACAAGTATTAAGAAAACCAAGATGTTTTCAACTATGTTTAGAGAACAGAAATCGGACGAAATCGAGTATAATGGCAAAAAGATAAATAAATGTTATGCTTTCAACCGAAAAGGCGAGTATATACTCAATTTCAGGTTTATCGATTGCCCTTCAAGCATCGCTCAAGCAATTGTTATTCATTGGCGTTCATTCGAAGGCAAAATTTTTATCAATGGCGAAAAAATCAGCATTTCAAAAGGAAGTCTTCCCCAAACCGTATTTAGCGAAAAGACCACAGCAAAACAGTTCGAGATTAAAGTCGTTCTTAACGGTGGAGAATTTATAATTTGTAATGGTTCCGATTTGTTTGGCGATCAGAGCGTCTGGCGCACTCTATACGGCGGCTGCGCTATGATAATCGAACCGATTGGAGAAAATACATTGAGATTTTATTGCAACGACCACGAAGAGGATGACGACTTCAACGACCTCATCTTCGAGCTGGATATAATTGAAGCGAATAGCGCGTCTGATGACGAGTAATTCAAATCACAGGAAGGATGTTAATTTATGGGGTTTGACGATATAAATAAAGACCCTGCCTTATTGCGAGCTTGGATTGACAGGGCAAAGGCCGAAGAAGAAACGCATCGCAAAGAGAATCCCGACTCATTGATTCCCCTCTTTGAAAACGAATTAAGAGAATTGGGATTTGAATTTGAAATTTCCAATCAAACCTTAGGGTTTATGCCTAAACATAAAAAAACCATTTTGCCAATTGCTGTTAAATATTATCAGTTGGCAAAACAGCAACAGAGATATAATGAGCAAGATCATTTTTTGAGCTTTTTTCATTTTAAGGGATTTGACGAAGTGATCCCAATGTTAATTGAGGATTTTCACTCACCGATGACGCCGGATATTACGCGCTGGTTTATCGCTGATCGCCTGTATCAAATCCGTTCCAAGCATTACGTTGACGAATACTTAAAAATCATTTCAAATTCTCAATACGGTATTAATCGACAAATGCTTATTTTACTCGTAGGAAAACTTAAAGTAGAAAAGGCTATACCCATTTTGATTGATTTGCTGGAAGATGAAGATGTACGATTACACGCAATTTGCGCCTTGGGTGATTTTAAAAAAGAAGAATTTCGCCCCTATTTTGAACGATTCAAAGATTCAAAACAACCCGGTTGGCGTAAATACTCTAATGCAGCATTAAAAAAGCTGGATCGTTGAATCAAAATTCTATATTGCTGCTCTGCAGTTCAACCGCAGGAACCGTCCCCTTGATTGAAAGGAAAGGTCTGGCAAAATAAAATGAACCTGTTTATTAATTCCCCGACGTATTACACCCAAAAACATGGCGTTGATGATGATATTTACAAATTTTGTTCATTCATCTCCCGAAACATAGATGTAACAAAATATACAGAATATCTGGACACCATAGGAATTGTGCCTATTATTGCTCCAATAGATGCTATAGATGATATAAAACAGAGAGAAGATAGGCATATTAGTACGACCTATCGTTTTGCATCCATATCGTTATTATCAGATTATGATACTTATCATTCAAGTGATTTGGTTGGAAAAAGACAGATTATCGTAGACAATATTTTAAGGTCATTAAAGGTAGTGAAAACAAGACTAAAGGGCAAATTTAATTACGACCTGATGGAAAAAGATATTAAATATCTGGCACAGAAATTCGGCGAAAACAGCATGTAAGCCACTCAATCGCAGGAACCGTCCCTGTGATTGACACGGATTCATTCAAAAAGAGCGTTGCAAAAAAATTCAGATAGGGGAATATAATATGAAAAGAAATTGTTTAGTATCTATTCTTATTTTTGTTCTTACGATATGTTTTGCTCTTCCCGGCTGTAGTCTATTGTCAAGTGACGATACTTCCGGCGACACTAATACAACGAACGATATAGAAAGAATCGGCTCGCGCTACTCTGAAAGAGAACTTGTTGCGGCCGCCGAGGCGCTTTTTGATACCGAATTCGATGTTGTTGATTCCCACGAGCCGGATGATGAATCCAAGACAGCGAAATACACCATTTTATCCGATGACATTCCTTTTGAGTTCAACTTGTATGCTGACTATACAAAAGACCGTATGTACTCTGACGGAGAACCCAGCGTGGTGCTGGTTCCTCATGCTTATTGCGATTATTACGAAAAAATGATGGAATATCAAAGCAAAGCTGCCGAAGAGATAGCCGACGAACTCGGACTTTCAGTAACGATAGACGGACAGCAGGCGCAGGTTAAAATATCAGGCTATGAGCAGCTAAAAGACGTTTATGAATATCTTGAAAAAACAAACACTTTATATAACTTTACTGTTGTAGAGAGTCAGCTTACAGGACTGCTTCGCGATATACGCACACGTCCTACTCTAAGTGTAATACTCGATCAGAAGACCTTCAGATGCAGTGATGAGGTCATGCTGCTATACTACACAATCAACCACAATGATTACAATTACACAAAATCTGCGCTGCTGCCGACGATGTGTGAAATGTACATCGAAAAGCTGGACAGCCTTAGTCTTGATGATCCTGCAGTAACAAAGAAAATACGTGAAGAGTTTGTAAAGCCTGCACTTACCGAGCTTCGTATAAATGGTGAACCCGTTTCGTCGCTTAACCGCGGCAAGCATACTGCCAATCCCAATTTTGTTTTTGATTATAACTGGCTGCTTCAGGGCTACTATGCTGATGTGCGCATGAGTGCTCCTGCTGATAATTATAACGGTTCACCGACCATATACGGCGATGATAGAAATTTTAAGTATCTTGTGGAGCTTTTGGGCGGTACCTATATATCTGAATGTGATATGCAGTATAATGCTGTTTTATCAGCCTACTCTTCAGACTGGTATCTTGGCGGTAATGTGTATACAAACTTCAATCTCTGTCAGGAATACATACCGATTGAATCGTATTTTTGGATCAATGATGAGTATCTGGAGGTTGACTGCACATACTCAAAGGAAATGTGGGGTCTTGAAAACGGATATGATCCAGGGGATTTCTACATCCGCATAAGTATGGAAAGCTTTGCTGATATTCTTGGTGTAGATATACAGGCCAATTATGAGGAGGGCTGGCTTGATTTAATAACCCCGGAAAACTACTTTGAGCTTGGTGATACAAATTATATCTTCCCGGATGACAACGCCGAGCCAACAGCTAACGAGCTTGTCATCCCGGACGGAACAACAAAGATACCCGATAAAAAATACCGCGAATGCAAGGAATACACATCTGTTGTGTTTCCTGACGGTCTGAAGACCATCGGCAACGAGGCGTTCGCGTGGTGCGACAATATCAAAACAATAGAATTGCCGCAGTCGGTAAAGGTTATCGGCGACGATGCATTTTTGTGGTGTTGCGGTATTACTTCTGTAACACTTCCTGACGGAATCGAAACCATAGGAACGCATGCATTCAGCATGTGCAAATCGCTCACCGAAATAACCATACCGGGCAATGTAAAAAAGCTGGGAGGCCATACATTTGCCGGTAGTGAAGCTTTGCAGACGGTAACCATTTCCAGTGGGATTACTGAGCTTCCTGATAATATGTTCCTTGGCTGCAGCAGCCTTAGGAACGTAATTCTGCCTGATACTCTCACAACCATAAATTACCGCGCTTTTGAAAGATGCGAAAGCCTGCGAACTATCGTACTGCCCGAAGGTCTTACAACGATAGATTATATGGCATTTCTTAAATGCTATTCGCTGGAAAAGGTTGTTATACCCGAGAGTGTTACTTTCATAGGGCAAAGTGCTTTCAGTCACTGCACCGTAACCATCATTGCGCCGCATGAGCCGGAATATTATGGCTATATACCAACTGAAGGCGAAACATGGATAGTCAAATAAAAATATAACATAAAGACGTAAAAAACCTTATCGGAATATTACTATAATTCCGATAAGGTTTTTTAATTTACCGCACTTAAATTATGCCGCTCTGTGTTTATGCTTCGTGCGCTCAAAGCTATGCACCCAATCCGCCTTGAGGAAATAGATAAGGAAGATTATCGAGCTGAGCGTCCATGTGAGCGGATAGGCGCAGAATACGAAATCTATCACCTGCGCTATGCGCATCATTATCGTTATGAAAGTGACTCGCACGATGCACCAGCATGCCATCATGGTAAGCATCGGTACGATGGCTCTGCCCGCACCGCGCATGATTCCGGCGATACAATGCGAAAAGGCAAGGAAGCAATAGAACAGCGTTTCCACGCGCGCCTGACGCACGCCGAACCGGACAATATCCGGGTTTGAGTTGAAGAGGGCGATAAGCCACGGCGAAAAGACAAATATTATCACGCCGATCAATTCCGCAAACAGCATCGAGGTGATTATCCCAAACCGCGCGCCCTTTTTCGCCCTTTCAAAATTACGCGCGCCCAAGTTCTGTCCGACAAAGGTGGTCATCGAAATAGCAAGGCTGGTTATCGGCAAAAATGCAAAGCCCTCCAGCTTGGAATATGAGCCGCATCCAGCCATCGCGTTTACATCGAAGGTGTTTATATTGCTCTGGACAACGATATTGGCAATGGATATGATGGAATTCTGTATGCCCGACGGCAGGCCGAGCTTTATTATCCGTCCGAGCATACGGCGGTCGAGACGGATATTTTTTACCGTCACCTTGTAAACGCCGTTTGCCCTTGTCAGTCGGATAAAGCTGAGTATCGCGCTTGCAAACTGGGATATGATGGTCGCAAGAGCGGCCGAACCAACACCCCAATGAAATACGGCTACAAAAAGCAGGTCGAGCACCACGTTAAGGATAGACGAAAAGATAAGATAGTAGAGCGGATGCCGGCTGTCGCCCACCGCCTGCAGGATGCCGACATTTGTGTTGTACATTACAAGCCCTATCGAGCCGAGATAGTAGACGCGAAAATATATTATCGAATTTGGCAGAACATCCGGAGGTGTGCCCATCCATCTTAATATCTGCGGCGTGAAAAGTACCCCAAGCACCGTCAGCACAACGCCCATTATCAGCCCGAAGGCTATATCGGTATGCACCGTCGCTTCAACCGAACGGTCATCCTTTGCGCCGTAGTATTTCGATATCAGCACGCCCGCACCGGTCGCAACGCCGTTGAAAAAGCCAACCATCAGAAATATCAGGCTGCCCGACGAGCTTACCGCCGCAAGGGCATCCTCGCCGATGAAATTGCCAACGATGAGCGAGTCGACCGTATTGTAAAGCTGCTGAAAAAGATTGCCCATAAAGACCGGTATCGCAAAGCTGATAATGCTTTTTGAAATGCTGCCCTCGGTCATGGATACGGCATTTGATTGATGCTTCATTTTGTATCATCTCTTATGATAAACCAGATTTGATTTTTAATTATATCAGCATCGGACAATATTTTCAATATAGCTGCCGCAGATTATCAAAATCACCGCTCCCCCAAAATCAACCGCAGGAACCGTCCCCCTGATTGATTTTGGGGGTTTTGGCAAAAGGGTGTTGCAACGGCGCGATATTGAGATTATAATTAAATTGCGCAATTCGCAAAGGAAATATTTTAAGGAGGGTCTTCAATGCTTCTGATCTACATGGTTCTGTTTGCGGTTATATGCTGTATCGGGATGAAATTTGCCCCGCGCGGACAATATCTTACCGATTATATGTCGCGTGAGCGCACAACAAGCATTAAAGGCATTTTTGCCGTCATTATCGTATTTTCGCACATGAAATCATACCTCGATACAAGCGGTATGTTCGACAGCATTTTTGCAAAGATACTCTGGCTGATCGGCCAGTTCATGGTAACCATGTTCTTCTTCTACAGCGGTTACGGCATACTTGAAGCGGTTAAAAAGCGCAGCGATTATTTCAAGGGCTTTTTCAAAAACCGATTTTTAAAGACACTTCTGCATTTTTGAAGTGCACCCAAAAGTTTAGACAAAATTAAATATCAACTTGCATGTGAATGAGTTCGGTATTGCACCGGACTCATTCCTTTTAGTTTTAAGGAAATTCTGTCGTTGTTGTAGTAGTGTTTGTATTTTCTTAAT
>JAGBFS010000198.1 GCA_017936365.1 Clostridia bacterium | reverse complement strand
TTTCTGCCAGAGCAATACATTGCTTAGCGAAGAACAGTATTCCGCTCTCAAGGCTGACGGTGCGCAGACCGTAAAGGATATGCTTTATACCGAAAAGGACGAAAGCGGCAAGCAGAATTATTATTTCGGCAAGCAGGCCGGCGAAAATGATCTGCGCCTTGGTGATGAGATCCTTTCGGTCAACGGATACCGTTCCTATTGCTTCAACGATGCCTATTTCGCCATGAGCCTTGACAACGACGGCGTCATGGATATGGAGGTATTGCGTGACGGCAAAAAGGTCAATATCAAGAAGGAATTCATTCAGGTTCCGACCGAATTTGAAGGAACCTATCAGACCATTATAGATTTCCGCGTATTCTCTATCGAAAAGACCTTTGGCACCGTGCTTGAACAGACTTGGTTTGAATCGCTCTTCTTTGTCCGTTCGGTATATGTAAGCCTTTTCAGACTGGTCACTTGCCAGAGCGGATTTAACGAAATGTCCGGCCCTGTCGGTATTGCAACGGTTATCGGCGAGGCAGCCGAGGCAGGTTTTGCCGAAAGCTTTATGACGGGAATAAACAATATTCTTCGCATAATGGCTCTTATCACCTTCAACCTTGGTATATTCAATCTGCTTCCCATTCCTGCGCTCGACGGCGGAAGACTGGTATTCCTTTATATTGAGGGTATACGCAGAAAGCCCATCAATCCCAAATACGAGGGCGTTATCCATTTTATAGGACTTCTTCTCTTCTTTGCGCTTATAATCGCGGTAACATTTAATGACGTTTCGCGTCTTATAACCAATTGTGTAGGTTAAAAAAGGATTGATATAAAATGATCGAAAGAAGAAAAACGGTTCAGATAAAAGCCGGCGGAGTCGGTATCGGAAGCGAGCATCCGATAAGTATTCAGTCGATGCTGAATGTCGAGGCACATGATTTTGAAAAAAGCTGTGAGCAGGCAAAACAGCTTGAAGCGGCCGGCTGTGAGATAATCCGAGCCGCCGTTCCGGATATGGATGCTGTGCCGCTTATCGAAAGGCTTAAAGAATCGGTGTCGGTTCCAATAGTTGCGGATATTCATTTTGATTACAGGATCGCGCTGGAATGTGCCGCGGCCGGGGTGGATAAAATAAGGATAAACCCCGGCAACATCGGCTCCGATGACCGCGTCAAGGCGGTAGTTCGGGCGTGCAGCGAAAGGAACATACCGATTCGTATCGGTGTAAATTCCGGTTCGGTCGAAAAGAGCATACTTGCAAAATACGGTTCGCCGACGGCCGAAGCGCTTTGTGAAAGTGCGCTTTATCACGCATCTCTTTTGGAAAAATTCGATTTCAATAACATAGTTCTTTCGATGAAATCATCGAATGTTATCACTATGATCGAAGCATACCGACTCGCGGCACAAAAATGCAGCTATCCGCTGCATCTCGGCGTGACGGAGGCAGGTACCGAATACATGGGTACCGTAAAAGGTGCGGTTGGCATCGGAACGCTTCTTTGCGAGGGTATAGGCGATACCGTCAGGGTGTTGCTTACAGCCGACCCTGTAAGGGAGGTTGCCGTTGCCAAGGAGATACTTTACGCCGCTGGTGCAAGAACGCGCGCACAGCTTGTTTCATGCCCGACCTGCGGAAGAACGAAGATAGACCTTATCCCGATAGCCGAGCGTGTGGCAGAGGCTATAGCCGATATAAGAAAGCCGATAAAGGTTGCGGTAATGGGCTGCGCGGTAAACGGTCCCGGCGAAGCGCGCGAGGCTGATATCGGAATTGCGGGCGGCGACAGGGAAGGACTTATTTTCAAAAAGGGAGAAATTCTGCGAAAAGTGCCCGAGG
>JAGBFS010000197.1 GCA_017936365.1 Clostridia bacterium | reverse complement strand
CTCAATATTGATGCCGATCATCTTGAGTATTTCAAGACGCTTGATAACATTATAAAATCATTCAATAAATTCTCGAATCAGACGGGCAGCAGAATAATCGTTAACGGCGATGATGCAAATTCGCTCAAGGCGGTTGAGAATGTAAATGCACAGATAGTCACTTTCGGTATTGAAAAGGAATGTGACTTTACGGCTAAAAATATCAAAATCAACGATGAGGGACATTGGGAGTTTGATATTGCCAAAAACGGCAAGGGATTCTGCAGCGTTGCGCTTAAGGTTCCCGGTCATCATAACATTTATAATGCACTTGCTGCGGCTGCGGCGGCCGATTATGCCGGCGCCGATCCCGATGCGATCGCTTTTGGACTTGATGCATTTACCGGAGCGAAGCGCCGTTATGATATACATACCGTCACAAACGGTATAACGATCGCAGATGATTATGCTCACCATCCGGCCGAGCTTGAGGCTATTTTAAGCGCCTGCAAGGAACAGCATTTCAAGCGTGTATGGGCGGTATTCCAGCCATTCACATATACAAGAACAAAGGATCACATGGATGAATTTGCCGAAGTTCTTAAAATAGCTGATAAGGTTGTACTTACCGAAATAATGGCGGCGCGCGAAATTGATGATCTTGGCGTAAATTCGCAGCAGCTTTGTTCGCGTATCCCCGGTGCGATGCTTATGCCGTCGTTTGAAGCCATTGCCGATTATGTGGTCGAAAATGCGCAGCCGGGCGATCTTGTTCTGACAATGGGCTGCGGCGATATTTATAAATGTGCAAAAATTATGACAAAACTTCTTGAGGAAAAATATAAATAAGAAAGGTCTGGTTTAAAGGATGTCAAAAACAAGGACAAGATTTGCACCCTCGCCGACTGGCTATATGCACGTCGGTAACCTCAGAACGGCTCTCTATGCCTATCTGATAACCAAAAAGCAGGGCGGAGATTTTATTTTAAGAATCGAGGATACCGATCAGGAAAGATATGTAGACGGCGCAGTTGATATTATTTATAATACGCTTCGCGAAACAGGTCTTTTGTGGGATGAAGGTCCCGATGTCGGCGGCGATTTCGGCCCATATATTCAGTCCGAGCGTCAGGGAATGTACAAAGCCTATGCCGAAGAGCTTTGCGAAAAGGGGGAGGCATATTACTGCTTCTGTACAAAGGAACGCCTTGAAGAGCTTCATAAGGAAGCTGGAGGTATAGCAAAATATGACGGTCATTGCCGTGACATTCCTCTTGAGGAGGCTAAAAAGAGGGTTGCCGCGGGCGAGGAATATGTTATCCGCCAGAAGATGCCGACAGAGGGTGAAACATCCTTTGATGATGCGGTATACGGAAAGATAACGGTTGACAACTGTGAGCTTGAGGATCAGATCTTACTGAAATCGGACGGACTTCCCACATATAACTTTGCAAACGTCGTTGACGACCATCAGATGGGCATAACCCATGTTGTTAGAGGAAGCGAATATCTTTCCTCCACACCGAAATACAATCTTCTTTATCAGGCATTTGGCTGGGAGCCGCCCGTATATATCCATTGTCCGCCGGTAATGAAGGATGCACAGAATAAGCTTTCAAAGCGCAACGGTGATGCTTCGTATCAGGATCTTGTTGCAAAGGGATATCTTAAGGAATCGGTTATCAACTATATCGCACTTCTCGGCTGGAGTCCGGGAGGAGAGCAGGAAAAATTCACTCTTGATGAGCTTGTACAGGCCTTCGATATTTCCGGTATTTCAAAATCTCCGGCGATACTTGATTCGGACAAGCTTCGCTGGCTCAATGCCGAGTATATCAGAGCGCTTGACGAAGAGCAGTTCCACGAGCTTGCACTTCCGTATATTATCGAGGGTGCAAAGGGTGTGGAAACAGATACAAAGCTTGCTGCAAAATGCCTGCATCAGAGATGTGAGGTGCTTGGCGAAATTCCGGCACAGCTTGAATTTATTGCAGATGCCGGCGATTATTCCACCGATCTGTTTATAAACAAAAAATCAAAGTCCAATCTTGAGACTTCAAAGCAGATGCTTACCGAATCCATTGCGGCGCTTGAATCGCTCGATTCATGGACACAGGAAAGCATACATGACTGCCTTATCGGACTTGCCGAAAAGCTCGAAGTTAAGAACGGACTTCTTATGTGGCCTGTAAGAATTGCAGCTTCCGGCAGAACCGTCACACCCGGCGGTGCTGTTGAGGTACTTGGCCTTGTT
>JAGBFS010000196.1 GCA_017936365.1 Clostridia bacterium | reverse complement strand
GCCGAACAATGCATATAATGCTTCCTTCAACGCTTCGCAGAAGCAGCCGCCGATGCCTGCACCTGTGCAGTATCAGGCACCCGTAAACACTGCCCCCGAACAGCCTATGCAGGCTGCTCCTGCTCCCGCACCGATGCCCGAGCACGCACCTGCTCCCGCTCCGGCACAGAGAGTTTGCAAAAAATGCGGACAGCCGCTTAATGACGGATTTGTTTTCTGCACCTCATGCGGAACTAAAAACTAATTAAGTTATATATTCGTATTTTAATTAGTGCCCTGATAAACAGGGCGCTGATTTATATATTCACAAGGAGATTATTAAAAAATGAGAAAAAAGTCATTTAAAGCCGAGTCCAAGCGTCTGCTTGAACTCATGATCAATTCCATCTATTCACATAAGGAAATTTTTCTTCGCGAGCTTATATCCAACGCAAGCGATGCGATAGACAAGCTTTATTACCATTCCTTGAAAGACGGCATTTCCGGTCTTTCGAGAGATGAGTTTGAAATCAATATAGCAATCGACAAAGAAAAAGGCACGCTTACCATCAGCGATAACGGCATCGGCATGACGGCACAGGAGCTTGAAAACAATCTTGGCACCATCGCCCAGAGCGGATCCCTTTCGTTCAAGAAAAACGCCGGCGAGGATGAAGAAGCAAACGAAGATATCGATATAATCGGCCAGTTCGGTGTCGGATTCTATTCTGCTTTCATGGTAGCATCGCATATTGAGGTCGCAAGCCGTGCCTACGGCAGCGAAGAGGCAAATCTTTGGAAATCGGACGGCGTGGACGGTTATACTATCGAGCCCTGCACCATGGAGGGACATGGATCTATTATCACACTTACACTCAAGGAAGACTCACCGGAAGAAGAATACAGCCGTTTCCTTGACCAGTACACCATCGATTCACTTGTCAGAAAATATTCCGATTACATCCGCTACCCGATAAAGATGGAAAAGACCAGAAACCGTCCTGTAGAAGGCGGCGACGGCGAATATGAGGAATACTCCGAGGTTGATACCCTCAACAGCATGGTTCCCATCTGGAAGCGCAGCAAGAGCGAGCTTACCGATGAGGATTACAACAGATTCTATAAGGACAAGTTTCTTGATTTTACCGATCCTTTGAAAACCATCCACATTGCGACCGAGGGTACCGCAACATTCAACGCTCTGCTGTATATTCCCTCCAAAGCTCCCTATAATTATTATTCGCGCGATTATGAAAAGGGACTCAAGCTGTACGCAAGCGGTGTGCTTATTATGGATATGTGCAAGGAGCTTATCCCCGATTGCTTCAGCTTTGTTAAGGGTCTTGTCGATTCACAGGATCTTTCGCTCAATATCTCGCGCGAAATATTACAGCACGACCGCCAGCTCAAGCTCATCGCCTCAAGCGTTGAAAAGAAGATAAAGTCCGAACTGAAAAAGATGCTTGAAAATGACCGCGAAAATTACGAAAAGGTCTATGCTAATTTCGGACTTCAGTTCAAATACGGCATTTACAGCTCTTATGGCCAGAATAAGGATCTTCTTTCCGATCTTCTGCTCTTCAAATCCTCAAACGGTGACGGCTATACTACCTTTGCCGAATACTGCGACAGGATGCGCGAAGGTCAGAAATATATCTACTACGCCTGCGGAGAAACTCCCGAAAGAATCGCTCGTATGCCGCAGATTGAGCGTCTTATAAGCAAGGGTTACGAGGTTCTTTACCTTACCGATGACATCGATGAGTTTACCTTCAAGGTGCTTGGAAATTGGGACGAAAAGGAATTCCGTTCAGCTTCGGGTGACGATCTCGGCATTGAAGACGATGACAAGAACAACGCAGAACAGATTGAAAAGGACAATGCAGATATGCTTGCCTGCATCAAGGAAACACTTGGTGACAAGGTATCAAAGGTTCGCCCGTCCGTACGTCTTATGAGCTGTCCGGTATGCATTACTGCCGACGGAATGTTGTCCCTCGAAATGGAGCGTGTCCTCAATTCTGCCCCCGGTGCTGACCAGAAGGTCAAGGCCGACCGCGTGCTTGAGATAAACGCAGAGCATCCGATATTTGAAAAGCTTTGCAAGCTTTACGAGAGTGATAAAGAAACACTCTCGAAATACGCAAACATGTTGTATAATCAGGCACTTCTTATCGAAGATCTCCCGATAGATGATCCTGTGGCATTTGCTGCACAGATATGCGAACTTATGGTAAAATAAAGCGTTATCCCCACGGTTAAATAACCGTGGGGATAACGCTTTATGCGGCGAGAGATTGAATCATTGTTATTATCCATTTATTTTTACCAAACCTGTCCCACCCTAAAATGACAAACAGATTACCCTAAATCTCTACCAAAATCTCCGCCAATTAGGCGCCGTCTATATCCTACCCTATCCCCGCACATTTTCTCAAACATTCTCTCGAATCGGGTAAAAAGCAATTATTGTATTTTCTATTATTAAGTTATATAATAATCAAGAAAATTTGAAGTTAATGGAGGATAATATATGGTTTTACTTGTGATAGATGCACAGATTTGGCTGACAAATAAAGCTTTATATTGTTATGAGAAATTTGTTGATGGAACGAAACAGATTATAGCAGCAGCTCGTGAAAATAACATAGAAGTAATTTATGTGCAACACGATAATGGACCGGGAACCGGTTTTTCAAAGGATGATGCTGAATTTGAAATTAATCAGGAGTTCTATCCTCAAGAAGGAGAGAAAAGATACATAAAGACAGT
>JAGBFS010000195.1 GCA_017936365.1 Clostridia bacterium | reverse complement strand
CCCGGCCGGACTACGTCCGGTTTTGAGTTATGAATAATTAAAAACGGTCGAACCAGTAAAAAAGCTCGACCGTTTATCTTTTTCGCACAAAGATTTGTTTGTATAGCAAGGATTAGTATTCGCACCGCATTTTCGCGGCACGAAACCCAGAACCGGGCTGTGCCCGGCGCGGCACGAAACCCAGAACCAGGCTATGCCTGGCGGAGGCTGGAGGGACGTTTGCTTTTTTTGTCGATATAAAGCTTGTTGTCGGCGCTGTCGAGCAGCTCCTGCAGATTGCAGTGGTCGGTGCAGTCAAATTCGTGTATGCCGATACTCAGCTCGACAAAATAGGGCTTGTCGGTCTCAAGGTTGAGATTATCCTGGAACTGCTTGACGCGCTTGAAAAGCCGTTCGGCAAAGGTGTCGTCGCTGTATATCGCAAGCACAGCGAATTCATCGCCGCCCACACGGCCGATGATATCGCTGCTGCGAAGACAGGTGCGCAATATCTGTGCAGCAGTCTTGATGGCGTAATCGCCCTCCTCATGACCGAAGGTGTCGTTGATCTCCTTTAGATTGTTGAGATCGGCGAACATTATAGCACAATGCAGCTTGGTGTGGCTTTTCGCGCGGCTTGCAAGTGCCTTTTCGGCCTCGGAGAAAAATCCGCGGCGGTTAAGTAATCCGGTAAGCTCGTCGGAAACCGATTCGTGGCTCAATATCGCGTTGCGCTGGGTTATCTGGCTTATTATATCCTCAAGCATCAGCATGAAATCGGTCATCTTGATGGATGTGCATATCTGCTGTGTTATGGAACCAAGCTGTGTAAATGATTCCGGCTCGGTCTCGGTAACGGTGAACCCGTAAAGCTCATCGTTAAAACCGAGCAGGGTCAGCGCGGCCGTCCGCCTGCGGTCGGCAGAGGTGAATGTGTTGCGGAAAAAATCGGCGGTGTCAATATATTGATCCTCCTTGAAGGGAAGATATATGTCCTGCCCGTCGTGATATGCCTTGAGAAGAATACGCTTCGGCGGCTTCCATTCGGCAAGCTCGCTCTGGCTCAAGCCCTTGAACGGATGCTCAAAAAGATAAATGTATGTGCTTTCAAAATTAAAATGCGATATGTCGTCAATAAGCCGGCGGTAACATTCGTTTTCTTCCTTGCTGTAAGCGGTCATATCCTTTGTGATATGGCTTACAAGAAGCTGACGGCTTTGGCTGTCGCTTTCCATGTGATATATCCGCTCAGCGTAATATTCGTTGAGCGAGGTCTGCATGCTGTCAAAAAGCTGATACATGCTCAGCTTTTTGGCGGCCGATTTTATGTGCGGCTCGGCGGCCGTCTTCAGGCTTCCAAGAAGCACCAAAGCGGCATCGTGATTGAAAAGATGCATGAACTTTGTCGCGATAAGATCGGCAAAGCTGTCGCACAGCTTTCGGTGTGAAAAATGCTTTTTTCTTTGGTCAAGAGCCTCGGTAAAAAAGAGGTTGACAAAATCACGCAGCAGCTTTGTTGTGAGGTTAAGCTTGCTTATGTGATTAATGCCGGAAAACTGCTTGAGTACAAGCTCGGTAAGCTGATCCGAATCGGGCTTTTTGTCGAAAGATTTTGCCGCTTCATAGCTTGAACAGCCGCACGAACGACGGATGGTAAGCGAAGAATCAAGCGTGATGCTTTCGATCGAGCCCTTTTCGATAAGCTCGACAGCCGCCTTGACCGAGGTGTAGCCGAGATTGATGATACCGACATCGACCGTGGTAAGCGGCGGATCCATAACGCCCGAAAAACGGTCGTTGTCATAGCCTACAACGGCAATGTCCTTTCCGGGGACGATACCGCGGTCGGCAAATAAAGAGTATGCGCCGATAGCCATGGAATCGTTTGCAAAGCATATCGCGTCGGGAAGTGTGTCGCTGCGATCAAGCAGCTCCGCAACAGCGTCGTATGAATATTCAGAAAAATCACCGTATGCTATCAGAGCTTCGTCAACCGGCAGACCGTTCGCAAGAAGCGCATTCTTGTAGGCGGTAAGCCGGGCGTTGGCGTCCGATTGCCCCTTGGGACCGCTGACAAAGGCTATGCGCTGACAGCCGTGCTTTTTTACAAGATGCTCGATGCTTTCGGTAAGACCGTTTGTGTTGAAGGTAACGCTCGGATATCCCTCGTGCTCCAGCTCGCATACAACGGTCGGTATCCCGTCAAAGCGCGAAAGGAATCGGCTGCGGTCCTCATATCCTACACGCCCGACGACCATGCCCAGCGGTACAACAAGCGCATCAACAGCCTGCTTGTGAACAAGCGAAAAAAGCGCATGGTTCTGATAATTGAAGGACGATTGGAAAGGATCGTGCGGTGTAATGTTAAAGTCGTGGCCGGGGAAGAAGACGATGTCAACGTCCGATTCCTCCGCCGCGATGGCTGCGCCTTTGCATATTGTCAGCGAGTAATTGTTTTCAAAGCGGTTGGTGATAAAACCAACGCAATATCTTCTGTCAGCCATAATATGCGCCCCCAAAGATTTAAAAAAGTACACTAAAATAATGCACAATTATATGACAATATTGTATCATATAATTACCGTATTTACAAGCCCTAAAAGACGATTCGTTATTTCGTTCAACGGTAAAAAATAGCTCGCTTTATCGATAGAAAATATTGACAAAACACAGCGAAGTTTGCTATATTTAAATCGGGTGATGGACAAATGGACGATTTGTCGGGCATGATAAAAAAAGCAATTATTTCAAAATACGGCACGATAAAGGACTTCTGCCGGGTGACCGGAATTCCGCAGTCTACCTTGTCCTCCGGACTTAAAAGAGGAGTCGGCAACATGAGCTTCAATACCGTGATACAGGCGCTGTTTCATCTTGAGATCGCGCCTGTTGGTGATGCTTTTATGACGGTGGACGATGAAACACGTCGACTTGCCGAAGCTTTGTCCAAGCTTGACGATCAGGGAATACAGAAGATAATATCTGTTATAGAATCATAATATCTTTTATTTTACTGCGCTTTTGTAAGGAATGTTTCAATAAATTTGATGGTGGCCAAATTCGTTTTTTCGTGCATTTCGAAGCTGCGGCAATTGACTTTTTATGCTTTTTATGGTAAAATTATAACCATAGAGAGGTGATAAGAATTGGATGCATTGACTGAACTTATCAGAAGCGAAATCAAAAGGCAGTACAAAAGCGTCAGGAAGTTTGCTATCGATATGGGGATAGCGCCTTCAACGCTTATCAGTGCTCTAAATAAAGGTATCGGCGGTACATCATTCGATACGGTCGTCAATATTTGCGAGGTACTCGGTATCAAAACCGTCTTGAGCGAAAAGCCGATATATCTCGACCAGAACACAAGAACAATAATCGAAGGATATAACGCTCTTGATGAACGCGGAAGGCATTCCATCAACATGATGCTCCAGCTTGAGCTTATGCGATGCAGCGGCAATAATACAATTGTCGGCGCAGCGGCGGCGTACGGCGGGGCGGAGGCTGAAACATCCGAGCTTGACAGGGACGATCAATCGGCCGCGGTGGAGGCTTTGCGAAGCATCAGAAAGAACACCGGACTTGAATAATGAGATTTGAACACAAATGCGCCCGCAATTTTGTAAAAAAGTATGAGCTTACCGAAATTTCAAGCGAATCGCTTATAGCTTCGCTTGAAAAGATGGGCTATACGCTAATCGAATACAGTAAAATAACCAATCAGCCCGATGTCGAAACTCTGCTTTCGGCCACCGGGCTGAAAGCATTTTCGCTTGGAGTCAGAGCCTTTTATTATCACGATAAAAATATGCGCCTTGTCTTTGTTGAGGAAAATCTTTCGGATGACGAAAGGCTGCTTTTGTTATCGCATGAGATTGGGCATATTATGTGCGATGATGCTCATAGCGGCAAGGATCGCGCCGATATTTACCGCGAGCGGTCGGCGTCGGAGTTTTCACATTACCTCCTTGGCGGAAGTGTGCCGATAAAGCTGAATTTGTTCCTTCGAAGGAACAAATCTGCCGTTGCTGTCGCTGCGGCGGCTTTGTTTCTGGTGCTGTGCGCATCTGTAGCTGCCGCGGTATTAAACGACAGTGCCGAGATGAACGAACAGTCTGCACCCGTATCGGTGCAAAAGCAAGTCCACACGGATTCACAGGAAGAAATATTCTATGTAACCGAGCATGGCAAGAAATATCACAGCGACGATTGTTCTTATGCGGGCAATGGCGAGCTTTATGAGATTACTTTTGAGGAATGTCAGCGCCTCGGCTACGAGCCGTGCAAGATTTGTATCGGGGAATAGCAAAAATATGACCGAAGGTGCGGAGTGAAATGCTCCGCATTTTATATTATAAAATAACTTTTTCGGAGATGATAATTTATGAGAAGACGCGACCGCGAGGTTACGGATAAAAAGCAGATAGAAAAATTCATATCGGAGCAGGAGATATTGAGGGTCGGCTTTTACGATGAGGGCGATATTTATATCGTGCCTGTAAATTACGGCTATACCCTTGAAAATGACAGATATACATTTTATTTCCACGGCGCGAGAGCGGGCAGAAAATACGAGCTTGCCAAAGCCTGCCCGACGGTAGGCTTTGAGATCGACGGCGATTACAGGCTGATCGGCGGCGAAGAGGCGTGTGATTATACGGCCTCCTTTCGGAGCGTTATCGGCAGCGTAACCGTCAGTCTTGTTGATTCCCGTGACGAGAAAATAATGGGGCTGAACGCTCTGATGAAGCAGACCGCAAAAAGATCCAACTGGACTTACGACGAGCAAATGTTTGAAGCCGTTGCGATATTCCGGCTTGACGCCGATAAAATATCCTGCAAGGCGAAATTGTAGTAAGAGCGTTTTTGGCAAAGCGTGATATTTG
>JAGBFS010000194.1 GCA_017936365.1 Clostridia bacterium | reverse complement strand
GTTGCCGTCGTCCATATAAAGGGAATATATCTGGGAGAAGTTGCAGCCGGTAGCCTTCATAAGATTGAGGCGGTCTTCCTTTGCCTTGGAAAGGGTCTCTTCATGGGGAAGAACAATGCCCTTGGAGAACTCTTCAAGCTTTACTCTGCCGATAATGCCCTTGACCTTCATTGTGTCAGCACCGACAGTAAACTCTTCCTCATAAACATAAAGGCTTTCTTCATCCCTTGTGAGTATACCCTCGGCAAGCCATTTGCCAAGCACGTCAGCGGCCTCTTTGTAAGGCTCCTCGCCCTTCGGAAGCTCAAGACGGATTACATTATGCTCATTTTCCGCGATATAACCGAGTCTCTGCTCCTCGCTGATGATATCGTAGGGAGGGCAGCAAAGCTTTGATATTTCGCCCGCTTTTTCGGAAAAACGCAGGGCTTTCATTCCCTTAAGTGTAGCCATTTTTAAACCATTCCTTTCAATTCATTGACAAAGCATTATACTTTATTATATTGAAGTATGATGCAGTAGTCAACAACTTTATAAAATTTACTTTAAAATATTTTATCCCTGCTTTATATTTTTAATCCTGTTGTTGCGGCATCAAATATTATGTGATAAAATATAATTTAATGTTAATTGGAGGGATCAGCTATGGAATTCTGGACCGCATTGGGAATCGAAAAAACCAAAGATATCGAGGCAATAACCGCCGCATACCGTGAAAAGCTGGCGCTTACAAACCCGGAGGACAAGCCGGAGGAATTTATGCAGCTTCGCGAAAGCTATGAGCAGGCAATGAAATATGCCAAAGAGGACGAATCAGACTCCGAAACCGACGATAATTCGCCGATCGGTCTGTGGATGCAGAAGGTCAGGGCTGTATATAACGAATATTTCCGACGCCTGGACATAGAGGAATGGCGTCAGCTGCTTTCTGATGATGTGTGTATCGCGCTCAATTACCGTCTTTCCGCACGCGATGCTCTTATGGAATTCTTTACCGAAAACGAATACCTTCCTCAAAATATATGGCGTCTGCTTGACAATCATTTTTCGCTCAAGGAAAATGTCAGCGAGCTTTATGACCGCTTCCCGAAAGGTTTTGTCGATAATATAATAATTGCCGGCATCGATGAAGGCGTCATCGTCCCTTACGAACTCTTCTCCCCCGACACAAAGGGAAACCCCGATGCCTATTTCGGCCTTTATTTTAAAACCAACCGGGAGCTTCGCAACGGAGATGTTGACAGTGCAAAGGCAACACTTGAAGATATCGAAAAAAGCGGGATAGTCCACGAATATACCCGTCAGCTTCGCGCACGTCTTGCAAGTCTTGATAAGGATTACGAAACAGCCTTTGCTATCATAGATGAATACTGCGCCCAGTATCCTGATGACATATTGGCGCGAATAATCCGTGCAAATCAGCTTTCCTGTCTTGACCGATACGAGGAATCCGCAGAGGATTACCGCAAGGTTCTTGCTGTAGAAACCAATCATTATACAGCAAAATACGGGCTTGCACAGGCGCTTATGGCGTTGGGTCAGCTCCGTGAAGCAAAAGAGGAGCTTATCGATATTATCCGCGCCCTGCCGCATGACAGGCTTACAAGCGATGCACTTGATGAGGTGAACAAAAAGCTCAACGAATATTACGAATCAAAGCTTGCCGAAGGTACGCTTGACTTTGAATCCGGACTTGAATATGCCTGGAGCTGCTTCCAGACAAACAATATGGAAAAAACCGCCGAGCTTCTTGAACGGTTTTCTCCGTCCGATGTTGTGCAGAGATGCGATTATGAAAATATCTGTTCCAAATTCTATCATAACTCTCACGAATATGAAAAGGCAATCGAGCATTGTCAGAAATGGCTTGAGGCTGTCGAAGAACTCCCCGAAGGGGAAACCGACGAGGAAAAGAAGCGCAA
This sequence comes from Clostridia bacterium, assembly GCA_017936365.1. GTDB lineage: Bacteria > Bacillota > Clostridia > Oscillospirales > Acutalibacteraceae > SIG598. The sequence goes on along the minus strand of JAGBFS010000194.1, from coordinate 2,421 downwards.
AAACAAGCGCCCGGAGATTTTCCATCTTCATTCCTGCGCCCTTTTCGGTCTTGATAAAAAAGCCGAAGCCTATGAAAAAAGCCTTGAGGCAACTGCGGCCGACCCGGAAGACTACCGTCCGTTTGAGCTGCGTGCAAGATACCATATAATCCGGCGCGAATACGAAAAGGCTGCACAGGAAGCAAGTGTTATAATCGAGAAAAAGCCGGAGCTTGTTATCGGCTTCATTCTTCGCGGTGTTTCCTATTACGAACTCGGTTACGGACAGGAAGCCTTCAACGACTTCGGTGAGGCCATCGAACGTGACCGTTCCGATTTGAATCTCTACATATACCGTATCAGAATACTTCTTGACTACGACCAGTTTGACGGCGCTCAAAATATAATAAATTTCCTTGATGAAAATAACGTTGAGGCCGATGCTCTTCGCTATTGCAAAGCCCGTATACTCCAGAACGAGGGCAAGAAAGAGGAGGCTCTGAGCGAATATTACAGCATCATAGAAAACTATACTGCCGGCAACTCAAATATGGACTTTATATGGGAGGTCTATAATTCTGCGGCTAATATCGAGGAGGAGCTTGATAACAAGAGCCACGCCGAGATACTTGAGCTTGTCGAAAAAGGACTTGCCGAAAAGGCCGAATTTTATCCCCTCCTCAGCTTCAAGGCATGGCTTCTCAAAAAGCTTGGAAAGCCGATGGACGCTGTAGAAATCTATAAAAAGATACTTGAGCTCTATCCGCACAACCGCGTCGCAAACGAAAATATCGGCGATATTTATTATGATAAAAAATGCGATTACAATACCGCTCGCGGCTATTACGAAAGACAGCTTTCGATAGGTGAAACATCGCAGATCCAAAAGATGATCGGCCTGTGCTTTATGTATGAAAAGCAGTACGAAGAAGCCGAATCGCATTTCAAACGCGCGATCGAGCTGGATCCCAACCATCTCAACGCCCTCAGCAGCTACGGACTGATGCATGAGCGTCAGTTCGACTTTGAGCGCGCACTTGAAATATACAAGCAGTGCATCGAATTAAACGAAAAGAACGGTAATAAAAACACCTATCCGTATCGTTCGTTCGGCCGTGTTCTTGCGCGAATGTTCCGCCGCGCCGAGGCAATCGAAGCATATCGCAAAAACATTGAAATCTTTGACGATTCATATGATTACATGAAGGTCGTAGAGCTCTATATGGAAAGCGGACTGACCAAAGAGGCTTCCATAGCTCTGGACGATTGGAAAAAACATGAGGGCGACGATCCCGATCTTGAAGTCTATTACCACATGCGCGCCGATATCAAGGATCAGCAGGGCGATTTGAAGGGATATTTTGCCGATATTTCACTCATGCCGGACGACAGCAGCGAAAAGCACAGATACCTCGGTCTGTACTGGAAGAATAAGAAAAAATATAATAAGGCAATCGAGCACTTTGAGAAGTTCGGCAAGCTTGACCCGGAATCCTGCAACAGCATGATAGCATGGTCAAACTGCCTTAAAATGCTCGGTCGCACCGACGAAGCCAAGGAGCGTCTTGATGTTGCCTTTAAAAATATCGGTTTATTAAAGAACGAGATGTTCCACGAGCCGCTTTATCTTACAAAAATGGCCTACGCTCTCATCGAAGCGGGCAAGCTTGACGAAGCTAAATCCTATATTGATAAAGCTCTCGTCGCTCCGCTCTGCAACCAATGCAAATACGGTATCTGCAAGGATGCCTATGACGCCCTCGGCGATTACTACGAAGCTGTCGGGGAATACGAAAAAGCTCTTGAGGCCTTTACCAAAGCTCACGAGGTTGCCGTTGACGATACCGATATTCCCCTTTCAATAAAAAGGGTCAAGACCCTGCTTCGCAAAAATCGCCGCGGCACAAAATCAAAAAAGTAACAAAAGGAAAGGGACGATCAGCCAATGATGGTCGGAATCGATCTTGGAACCACAAACAGCCTTGTCGCCTACTATGACGGCAGCAAGGTGGAAATCATACCAAACAGGCTTGGAGAAAAGCTTACGCCATCGGTGGTAAGTCTTGACAAGGACGGAACCATCCTCGTCGGAAAGACCGCCTTTGAGCGCGGACTGCGATACCCATTATCTGCTGCCGCTGTGTTCAAGCGCAGCATGGGTACCGACCGTGAATATCTTTTGGGAGATAAAAAGTTCCGTGCGGAAGAGCTTTCCTCATTTATACTCCGCTCGCTCAAGGAGGACGCCGAGCGCTATCTCGGTCAGCCGATAGACGAGGCTATAATCAGCGTCCCCGCCTATTTCAACGACAAGCAGCGCAAAGCGACAAAGCGCGCCGGCGAGCTTGCCGGTTTCCGCGTCGAACGCATAATAAACGAACCTACCGCAGCAGCTATTGCTCATGGTCTTCTTGACAAAAAAGAGCGTTCAAAATATCTTGT
>JAGBFS010000193.1 GCA_017936365.1 Clostridia bacterium | reverse complement strand
TTATTGCCCGTAACGATGCAATGTACAGCGACATTGCCTGCGATGCCTTTGCAAAACAGGGGCTGCCCCTCTTTTTCGACCGGCGTGCCGATGTGGAAAGCTCTTCGCTGATACGCTTTGTGTGTGATGCGCTGTGCGTTGCGGCGCAGGGACGCTCCACCGATGATATGCTTCGCATTGCAAAATCGGGACTTGTAGCCGACATTTTGCCCGACGATGCATTTGAAACGGAAAATTACTGCCTTATATGGGGTGTGCGCGGTTCGCAATGGAAGGAGCCGTTTATTCAGAATCCCGACGGCCTGCGCGGCGATCTGAGCGATAATCAGCGCACAAGGCTTGAGAGCATAAACCGTGTGCGTGAAAGGGTAGAGGGGCTGACATCGACGCTTCGCGAGCAGATGACGGGAGGCACAGGCCGCGATATGGCGGCCGCGGTTTACCGGCTTGCCGAATCGGCAGGAGTAAAGCAGCAGCTTGACCCGAAAAGCGAGGACGACGGTCAGATATGGCAGGTGTTTGTGTCCCTGCTTGACCGTATAGCCGATGTGCTTGGTGATACCCGACCGAGTGTTTCCGATTTTGCGGATCTGTTTTTGCTTATGTGTTCCCTTGCCGATGTGGGACATATCCCACAGGGGCAGGATGAAATAGTCTTTTCGTCCCCCGAACGCTTCCGTGCGTCGGCACCAAAAGCGGTATTTATCGTCAGTGCGGCTGATGGCGAGTTTCCGGCGAATCCGGTCGAAACGGGTGTGTTTTCCGATGACGAAAGGATAAAGCTGATAGAGCTGGGACTTCCCGTTTCGCAGCCCTTTGAGGGGCGTATACTTGAAGAGCGGCTTCTTGCTTATATCGCCGTTACCTGTGCGTCCGATAAAGTTTACATAACTTATCCTGAAAGCTCCTCTATACCGGGGGACGAAACAAGCGGCATAGCATCCGAGCTTATTTCGGAAACGCTGCGCCTGCTGCCAAAGGCAAAGAAGCTAAGGTACAGCGCAAAGCCCGATGCCGCCGATACCGAAGCGCCCGAAGCGGCATTTATGCTTTATGCTCGGGCTGTGCGCTCCGATGACGAGGTACTTTCAAAGGCTCTTGAAGCCGAGCTTTCGGCGCTGGAAGGATTTTCCGGAAAGATAAAGGCGGTAAAGGATGCGGCGGCAAACGCGCAGCCCTCTCTTTCGACCACAGCGGCGCATGGGATATTCGGAAAAAATATGTCGGTATCGCCGTCCTCCGCCGAAACATATTTCCATTGCCGATTCAAATATTTCTGCCAGAACGCGCTTTTGGTAAGGGCGCGTCAGAAGGCGCAGGTATCGTCAAATATCTACGGTACCTTGCTCCATTACGTTTTTGAAAAGTATCTGTCGGAGCAGTATGAGGGTGACATAAAACAGAATGTGCATGAGCTTATCGAACGCTTTATCAGCGAGGAGATAGGCGGTGCCGAAGGCAAAGGCGCCCGTCTTATCGGGCGGATACGCGCGGCGGAAAAACCGTGCGTCACGGCGGTGACAAATCTGCTGGAGGAGCTTTGCGCCGGCGATTTCAAACCGGCCGCATTCGAGCTGAAGCTTAACGGTGACGAAACGCGCGTGGTGCTGCCCGACGGTACGCAGGTCGCGGTAAGGGGAACGGTAGACCGCGTTGATACATTTGAGCGCGGCGGAAAAACCTATCTGCGCGTTATAGATTACAAAACGGGCAATATCGATTTTCGGCTGAGCAATGTTTTAGAGGGCTTCAATATGCAGATGCTGATGTATCTTGCGGCGTTGTGTACCGGCGGACAGTTTGCCGGAAGTATTCCGGCAGGAGTGCTTTATTGCCCAAGCTACACCGAGGATATATCGGCCGAAAAGAATACGCCCAAAGGTGCGGTATCGGATGAGCGCGACAAAAAGAGCCGCCGCAAGGGAATGATAATCGATGGTACGGACGATTACGCCATAGCCAAGGCGATGGAGCATGGACTCGAGGGGCGTTTTTTGCCGATATCGGAAAAGAACGGTGCGATAAAGGAATCGTCGAACGGCCATCTTGTCACGCCGGAGGGCTTTTCGCTGATACGCGAATATATAAAATGCACTCTTGCGCGTATGGCAAAGGGACTTCGTGACGGCGAGATATCACCCAATCCTGATGAGGGCGCGTGCGATTGGTGCGAATATGCCGAAATATGCCGCTTTGAGGGCGATAAACGAAAGATCGCAAAGCTGGACGCGCAAAGCTCGCTCGGACAGATGAAAGCGATATTGAGAGAGGAGATGGAGCGCGATGGCACAGCTGACTCGTGAACAGCGATGGGCCGTGGAAGCAAAGGGCGGAACGGTGCTTTTTTCGGCCGCGGCCGGTTCCGGCAAGACTAAGGTGCTTGTCGAGCGCGTGATGTCGCTCGTTACCGATAAGGCGATCGACGAAGGCGGCGCTCCGATCGTAAGAGGGGAAAAGACCTGCGATATCGACCGTCTGCTCATCGTTACCTTTACAAGAGCGGCGGCGGCCGAGCTGCGTCAGAGGCTTTCAAAGGAGCTTTCCCGTCTTATCGCTGCGCATCCGGCCGATGCCGACCTGCGGCGGCAGAAGCTTCTGCTTCCCAAAGCACAGATCGGTACGATGGACTCCTTCTGCAGCGCACTTGTCAGAAAGAATTTTGCGGCCGCCGGAGTATCGCCCGATTTTCGTATAATCAGCGGAGCCGAGCTTTCGGTGCTGCGAAGTGATGTGCTGGGTGAGCTTCTTGATGAAAAATATGCCGAAGCTTCGCCGGAGTTTGAAAAGCTTGCGGCGATGCTTTCGGGCGCAAAGAATGATAATGCGCTCTATTCGGCGGTGGAGCTGGTGGAGCATTTCTCCGAGGCGTTTCCCGACAGCGCCGAAAAGCTTGATGAAATAGCCGGTATGTATTCGGTTCGTACCCGTCCGCAGAACACACCGTGGGGACAGATTTTTATCGGTTATGCACGCGATTGCCTCGATCACGCCGCACGCTGCTGTGCGTCCGACCGCGCGATTGCGGCGATGGACGAAAAGCTATGGGAAAAGCTGTGTGCCGATTACGAAGCGTACGCCGAATCGATAGAACGCGCTAAAGCGGCGGCGTATGACAACAAATGGAACGAGCTTCGCACCGCGCTGGAGAATATCGTGCTTCCCGGCTTTCGCAGCGTGGCAAGGGTAAAATCGGAATACAAAAAACAGCTTTCCGCATCGCGTGACGTGGTAAAGGATATGCTTGCAAAGCATCTTACCCCGTGCTTTGCGATAACCGAGGAGGATTTTCTTGACGATTGCATAAGGCTTTACGAGCCGATATCCGAGCTTTGCAATATCGCAAAGCTTTACCGCGAGCGGCTGGATGAGGTAATGAGCCAGCGGCGTGTGATGGGTCATTCCGATGTGGCTCACCGTGCGCTGCGGCTGCTGTGCGAAAGGGACGGCGACGGTTGGCGGAGGACACCGCTTGCAAAGGAGCTGTCGATGGGCTATGCCCAGGTGATGATAGATGAGTTTCAGGATACGAGCGATGTGCAGAATCTTATCTTCTGCGCCGTTTCGCGGCAGGAGAGCGACATTATCACCGATGGCTGCAACGCCTTTGTTGTCGGCGATATCAAGCAGAGCATATATGGCTTCCGCAAGGCTGTTCCGGCGCTGTTTCTTGACCGGTTCGGGCGGTATTTCCGTTACTCTCCCGATGATGATAAATACCCGGCAAAGATTATTCTTGACCGAAATTTCAGAAGCCGACCGGAGGTTACCGAAAGCGTAAACTTTTTCTTTTCCCATCTTATGCGAAGCGAGCTTGGCGGAATAGAATACGATAACGACCAGCGGCTTGTCAGCGGCAGGAGCTTTCCGCCGGCGCAGGGGCTTGAAACCGAGATCCATTATGCCGCAAAGGATGACGAAGCGGCCTATTGCGCGCGCCTTGTAAAAGGGCTGCTCGATGAAGGCATGCAGGTGACCGATGGCGACAGCGTCCGTCCGGTGCGGCCGGAGGATATCTGCGTAATGCTGCGCGCGGTGGGTAACGGAAAGGGTGCCGAATATGCCGACGAGCTGCGAAAGCTTTCGGTTCCGGTTACCGTTTCGGACGATATGAGTCTTTTTGGCGTGCCGGAGGTAAGCATGACCCTATCGCTGCTTCGGGCGATAGATAACCCGACAAACAGCATATCCCTGCTTGCGGCGATTCGTTCGCCCATTTTCGGCTGTGACTGCGATTATCTGTCGCTGCTTGCCGACAGGGAAAAGGACGACAGTATTTATAAAAAGCTTGCGGCGATGGCCTCCTTGGGTGATGAACAGGCTCAAAGAATAATAACGCGCATTGCCGCGCTTCGCGAACGTTCGGCGCGTATGCCTGTCGATAGGCTTATTGTGAGCATATACAACGAAACGGGGCTGGAGGCGGCCGTGCAGGCGATGCCGGACGGCGATGCGAGATATTCAAACCTTATCGCATTTGCCCGGTTTGCAAGGTCGTTTGAATCGTCGGGAAGCCACGGACTGACCCGATTTCTGCGTATGGTTGACCGCATGATTGAATGTAAGGAGGGCGTGACGGCGGCGCGCAGTGCGCAGAGCGGCTGTGTAACCATATCCACCATCCACGCGACAAAGGGTCTTGAATATCCCGTATGCATAATCGCGAATATGGATAAGGGCTTCAACGATGAATGGAAGAAGAACAATATGCTGCTTCACCGTGTGCTGGGGCTGGGTATAAAGCTGCGCGATGAAGAGCTGGGGGCTAAATTTCCCACCCTCCAGCGTTCGGCTATACAGCTTGCAAACGAGCTTGACAATACGGCCGAGGAGCTGCGCGTGCTTTATGTTGCAATGACCCGTGCGGTGGATAAGCTGATACTGCTCGGTCAGGCGGATAAGATAGAAAACACGGTGCAGAACGCGATGTCGATGATTGTCGACGGCGAGATAGCGCCCTTTGCTGTCGGCTGCTCGCCCAGCTATCTGAAATGGGTAACGGCGTGTGCGCTTCTTCATCCCGACGGCGGCGAGCTGCGTGATGAGGTTGGCATGGCGTGTGAATACCGTCCTGCCGAATGTCGGCTCCGTGTGGTTGTATCGCGCGAAAAGCCGCAGGAAAATGAGGACGAGACCGCATCAGATACGAAAGAAACAGTCGACGACAAGCTGTTGGGCGATATTGAGGATGTTCGCCGAGGGATAAGGCAGCGGCTATCCTTTGAATACCCTTACGCTTCGATATGCTCCGCGCCGTCAAAGGTTACCGCATCGCAGGTGCATCCCGACGGCGACCTTGCCTTTGCCGAGCGTCCGTCGTTTATGACCGAGGGCGGACTTTCCGCGACCGAGCGAGGAACGGCACTGCACCGGTTTATGCAGTATGCCGATTTTTCGCTTGCCGCGATATCGGCCGCCGATGAGCTTGAAAGGCTTAAAAAGGCCGGCGTTCTTTCCGAAAGGGAGGCCGCGGCGGTCGACATTTCAAAGGTGGAAAAATTCTTTTCCGGCCGCGCGGGGGCGATGATATCCGAGGCAGATGTGGTGGAGCGCGAATGGCGTTTCACGGCGCTGCTTTCGGATGAAATGAGAAAATATTTCCCCGAATGTGCCGGCGATTATCCCGTTGTTCTGGAGGGTGAGTGCGATTGTCTGCTGATATCGGACGGCAAGGCGCAGATAATCGATTATAAGACTGACAGGGCGTTTGATGGGGAAGAGGGCTTGGTCGAGCGGTATGCGCCCCAGCTTGAGCTGTATGCAAGCGCGGTGGGGCAGATATTGCCGGTGGAAATAACCGGGCTTTATATCTATTCCTTCGACCTTTCCAAGCTTATAAAATTATAAAAAAAATCATATATTGTAAAATAGCACTTGATTTTTGGGCGGCGTTGTGGTAAAATGCTTACGCGACTTGGCGGCGACGCCCTGTATTGAGCTTTTGCAATTGGTGAGAGAGGTGAGAGTAATGAAAGAGAATCTGCATCCGAAGTATGAGGCCACAACGATCAGATGCGCTTGCGGCAATGTTATCGAAACACGTTCCACTTCACAGGATATCCGCGTTGAAATCTGCTCGAAGTGCCATCCTTTTTACACCGGCAAGCAGAAGCTGGTAGATACCGGCGGACGTGTTGACCGTTTCAAGAAGCGTTTCAATCTGGACAAGTAATCTTGTTGAAATCAATCTTAATGAAAATCGGCGGTGCTCATTTTGCACCGCTGTTTTTTGTATATCGGAGCATCTTATGGAATATATCACGTTGAAAAACAGCGTTTGCGAAGAGTTTATCGAAAAGCGGTCGCGGTTTTTGGGCTATGCCGCGCCGGTGACAAGTGAGCAGGAAGCTCTTGATTTTATCGAGGCTATCCGCGCAAAGCATCGCGATGCGACGCATAATGTTTACGCATACCGTGTGCGCGAGGGTAATCTCTGCCGCTACAGCGATGACGGCGAGCCTTCCGGCACCGCCGGAATGCCGGTGCTATCGGTGCTGACAAAGGGCGATATAATCGATGCGGCGATAGTTGTCACGCGGTATTTCGGCGGCATATTGCTTGGCGGCGGCGGACTTGTGCGCGCCTACTCCCATTCGGCGGCGATAGCCGTTTCGGCCGCTGTACCGGTCACTATGCGCGAATGTGCGATATGTCAGGCGGTGTGCGATTATTCGACATACGGACGCATGGCGTCGCTTATCCCGGAGGAAGGCGCGGTGCTGGACGATACCGAGTTTACCGACGCCGTAAAGCTTCGGTTCCATATTGACAAAAATTTGCTTGACGCCTTCTGCGCACGGGTTACCGACGTGACCTGCGGTACGGTAACGGTGGAAAGCTTTTCCACGATGTTTTTCCCGTTTGAAAAATCCGATACATAAATATTCAGTGTTACAAAAAACAGGTCTCCCGAAAAAAAGGAGGCCTGTTTTGCTCATTTTATCCTCTTTGCCGCTTCATTATCCTGCGCCAGTTGTAAAAGCCGTAAACGTCGTTTAAAAGGAACATAAAAAAGCATACGACCATCGGCAGATAGGAGATATCGTCAATTGATGCGATGACCCATAAAATGATTAGTACGATGTCGTTTGCACCGTAGGCAAGCCCGTAATAGGGGCTTCTCATCATTGTAAGGTACGATGCAAGAAAACTTGTGGTTATCGAAAGGGTGCTTATGCCAAGGCTGGCGTTTCCGAAATAATTCAGTATAAAATAGAAAACAAATGTGACGGCCGCTGTCAGCAGGAGCATCAGCGCTATGCCGCCGCGCGACATTACTGCCGCTTTTACCTCGCGTCCGCCCTTTTTGTAAGGGTTGCGAAGCCATGTTATGACCGATGCGGCGGCTATGGGTGCGGTCATGCCGAGATAGGTTATCATCTCCCCGTAATAGCGAAGATCGTATGATATCACTGCGTAGATGAGCGCAAAAACGACGGTGAGCAGCTGTCCTAAAACGTCGCCCTTTGCGACAAATATAAGCGCCGTTACACCGATAAGTGAGGCGATGAGGGTTAAGGCATCGCAGCCGCCGCCGATAATGAATGAAGCGGTAACCACAACGAGGGATGTTATATAAAGTCCCCATTCAAATTTTGATAAATAGGAGAACGGATTTTTGGATTTCATAAGTCAAGTCCTTTTTTTATATAAAATAAAAAGCACCGCGTGTACATCTTCAAAGACCTAACGATGTACACACAGCGCATACGCGCCGCTACCCGGTGGCAGCGTTATTTTTTTGTTGCGTCAAAATATTATCATATAAAAAAGCGTATGTCAATAATAAAAGGGACCGAATATTATCGATCCCTTTATTTTTATGGTTTTATCCCTGTACCTGTGCGCTGCCCGAAGCGGATGCTTCCTTTTCGGCCTGCTGTGCGGCAAGCGTGTCGAGTATCTGCTGGGAATACTGCGCGGTAATCTCCGGATGAGCCGCAAGATAGTTTTCAAGCACCTTCTTTGAATCGTCAAAACGCTTGACGACCTCGGCGTTGTCGCGCAGCTGGAGGTAATCGTAATAATCGATGTTGTAAAGAGATATGCCTATCTGCTTATTAAGACCGACCTTTTCAAAGCCGCCCGTCATATCCTCGCCCAGCGGTATCCAGCGGAGTCCGCCGCCGAAATCATAGAAGAAATCCGGCTTCTGACCGATAATATTTCCGGCCTCGTCATATACATTTAGTATGTACTGATAAGCGGAGTAATCGGTTACTATGATAAGGAAATTGTGTTCCTTGCCGAACTCGTTTTCGTGGAAGGTCTGTGCGGCGATGCTTTTGTAATAATCGGTGGTGAGCAGATCGTAATACTGGGTCTTTATCTCGGTCTTTCCGTTGCTGTCGACATCTTCGCCGAAAACCTCAAGCCGGTTGGAAAATTCAACAAGCAGGTCGTTTGAATATTCCTGCTCGGATGCAAATATGACCGCCTTGTAATCGTACGATTTGTTTATGCTGCTGAATATACCGTAGCCGATAACGATAACGAGGAATACGACCGCCACGATACCCCATTTGTAATGGTAGAAGAAGTTTGCAACAGCCTTTTTAAAAGGGAGCTTTTCCTTCTTTTTAAGGGTCTTTTCAATCTCGACTATTTCCTCCTCGGCGCTGATGCGGCGGCTGAGAAGGCTTCGATGATTCTGATCCTCATCCAGCTCCTCGGTATTTTCATAATCGGGTATGAGTATGAAAGTATCCTCTTCCTCGGCAGGGGTGTCGATATCCGGTGCTGTGCCGCTCTGAGAAACGGATGAATCCTGCAAAAGTTCGTCTTTTCTGATGTCTTCGTTCATTTGGACACCGCCTTTCAAAGAGCATTATGCAGTAATGATATTAATTGAATGTGAAATGAATGTGGGCGTTTCGCGATGATTATTTGGATATTTCAAGCACCTTGAAATGGATAACGCCGCCGGGGGTTTCAACCTCAACGGTGTCGCCGACAGCGGCGCCGATGAGAGCGCGGCCAACGGGAGATTCGTCGGAGATGCAGCCCTTGTCGGGGTTGGCCTCGGTCGAGCCGACTATCTGGTATACTTCCTCTTCGTCGAAATCAGCGTCAAAAACCTTTACCTTTGCGCCGACTCTGACCACCTCGGTGGTGATTTCGTCCTCGTCAATGATCTTGACGTTTTTGAGTGTTGCTTCGATCTCAACGATGCGGCTTTCAACCTGAGCCTGCTCGTTCTTTGCTTCGTCGTACTCGCTGTTTTCGGAAAGATCGCCGAAGGAGAGTGCGACCTTGATCTTGTCTGCGATATCCTTACGCTTTACCGATTTGAGATATTCGAGCTCCTCTTCAAGAGCACGAAGTCCATCGGTTGTGAGAAGTATCTGTTTGTCGAAGTGCCTTTCCGCCATCTTAATTTACGCACCTTTCTCATAATTTATATACTTATAATAGTACTGTCCGTTTTCAGACAGCAGGTATTATTATAGTAATTAAGGCCGAATCTGTCAAGTGCCTTGAATTTTTTTGACATAAAGCGCGGCGAATATCCATATTAAGCAAATGACAGGCGTATATAAAAGGGCAGCACCGCGCGTTATACGGGGTGCTGCCGTGTGCTTTGGATAATTATGCCCAGCGCTTGTCAAGACATTCAAAGCGCTTTTCAAGCCAGTTGTAAAGATAATCGGATGCCTGTCCCTGGGTCTTGTATGAATTGAGGGTGTTTATGAGCTCGTGGTTGCCGAGCTTAACCCTTTCCTCCCACCGCTCATAGTTGCGCTCGTAGTGATCCTTGTATACCGTCTTGTACTGCTTAACGAGGGAGAGCGCGGTGTCCTGAACACCTGCCTGCTTCATCTCGCTCCACTTTTCCTTTACCATATCTATAAACCACGGCTCGTTCGAGAAAACGAGCAGCCACGGGTTTTTGGTAGTTGCGACAAATGCGCTGTCGGGATTGTCATAACCGTACTTTATGCCGAAAGCCGAATCGAAATCCCACGGGGCTTCAAAGGTCAGTTTTTTGTTTCCGTCCTCGGTCATGTCAACGCTCATGTAGAAGCTTGACCAGCCGATGTCGGGGTCACAGCATATCTCGTTGAGGATATATACATCGACAAGCGACTGCAGATCGATAACCTCGGAAACGGTGTCGTACACCGAAACGCCGTCGAACTGCTCGATTGCGGTGTAGGATTCGTTGAATCGGAAGTGCAGATCGTTTTTGACCGAATGCTTTGCTATCTTGTATACATTTTCGGTGTAGGACTGAATGAACTCAAGCTGGGCATCGTCGTTTATATCGCTCTTTACGGTGTAGCCGGGCTGGAAATTTGAAATGCGGTCGTGGTCGACCTCGAAGGTTGGATCGCCCGAATCGTTCGGCATATTGCGCTCTTCGATATAGTAGCCGTCGTATTCGAACATGTATCCGATGTCGGTGCCTGTATAATCGTCCTCGACCTCCGGCACGCTCATGCGGCCGTCCTTGACCTCCTGCTGTTCGGCAAGAAGATATACGCCCCAGTAGCTGCCGTTCAGATACACCTCAACATTTCGGTAGTCGGTGCAGTAATATCCGTCGGAGCCGAGAATGGTTTTGCCAAGGTAAAAGGCGATGGAGTTGTTGGTCATGGAAAGATCCTTCCAATCGGCAAGAAGTACCCAGTTTTTGTATTTCTCGCCGCCGTGGAGTCCGGCCATGTTCTGCTTTTCGGCAAATTTTATGCGAAGCGGTTTTTTGGAATATTCAAGGGTGTAGTTGCCCCTGACCTTGACCTCGGCTTCGGCGTCGGTAAGAAGATATTCCTCGTCGCAGTCGGCGACGGTCACGGTGGCGTCGACATATTCGATAAGGTCATCAAGCTTGTCCTGACGCATATATTTTGTGGCAAATTCGTTGCTGGAATCGGCGGTGGTGATGTGTACGGTGGGCATGACCTCGGTTATCTGAGGCTGATATGAATACGCCTCAAGCTCCTCCTCGGTCAGCGTGCATACGATATCCGTGCCGGTATCCGCAGAGGGCTCTTCGGCGGAGCAGGCACATACGCAAAGCAGAAGCGACGCGGCGGTGATCATAAGTGCGAGAGCTTTTAGATTTTTTAACATGATTTTCGGCTCCTTTAATCTGTGATAAGCATGGGGCTGTTTTGATGTTATCAATTTGTCAATAATATAATTGAACGTATTTCACAATTGGATTATATATTATGTATCAGGCTAAGTCAACGTTTACATTTGAGGAAAATAAAACATGAAAAAATGATAAGGATGTATGGTATTATGTACAAATCAATAAAAAATTGTGCAATAACGCTTGTAAGAAAATACACAAAAAGACTTGCAATTTTCATGATAGTTTGATATTATAAAATCAGTAAAATTCCCCATACTATATTATTTTCTAATGGAGATGATGATAGATGTCAGAAAAGGTCGAAGGGAATATACCCCTTTACTTTTTCAGTAAAGGAACCAATACAAAGGTCTACGAATATCTCGGCGCGCATAAGACCGATGACGGCGGCGTAGTTTTCCGTACATGGGCGCCCAATGCGCTCGGCATATCGGTCGTCGGCGATTTCAATAACTGGGACAGCAATGCCACCCCGATGTACCGTGTGGAGGACAGCGGAATATGGGAGGCTTATGCACCTCAGCTCGAACAGTATTCGCTGTATAAATTCCGTGTTGAAGCGGCCGACCATACCGTCACCCTCAAATCCGACCCGTACGGCTACCATTTTGAAACACGTCCCGGAACTGCGACAAAGTTCTACGATATAGAGGGTTATAATTGGAAGGATGCAAAATGGTGCAGCCGCCCCGACAGAGGCGACCATTATTCCCGTCCGATGAATATCTACGAAATGCATTTTGCATCGTGGCGCACCTATCCCGACGGTAACCCGTTCAGCTATCTTAAAATGGCGGACGAGCTGATACCCTATCTTCAGGAAATGGGCTACACCCATGTCGAGCTGATGCCGATGACCGAGCATCCGTTTGACGGTTCGTGGGGATATCAGGTAACCGGATATTACGCTCCCACCTCGCGTTACGGCACACCCCATCAGTTCATGGAGTTTGTCGACCGTATGCATCAGGCGGGGATCGGCGTTATCTGCGACTGGGTGCCGGCACATTTCCCCAAGGATGCGCACGGACTTTACAAATTCGACGGCGGCCCCTGTTATGAATATCCCGACCCACGCAAGGGCGAGCATAAGGAATGGGGAACACACGTTTTCGATTACGGCCGTCCCGAGGTTCGTTCCTTCCTTATCTCAAACGCGATGTTCTGGTTTGACAAATACCACATCGACGGTCTTCGCATCGATGCTGTCGCGTCAATGCTCTACCTCGATTACAACCGCCGCGACGGCGAATGGATAGCCAATAAGGACGGCGGCAACCAGAATCTTGAAGCGATCGAATTTTTACAGACGCTCAACCAGTCGGTCTTCAGGGATTATCCCTATGCCCTTATGATAGCCGAGGAATCTACCGCATGGCCGATGGTTTCCAAGCCTGTCGATATGGGCGGACTTGGCTTCAATTACAAATGGAATATGGGCTGGATGAACGATATGCTCCGCTATTGTTCGCTCGATCCGCTTTACCGTTCGGGCAACCACGACAGCCTTACATTCTCCTTCTTCTATGCATTTTCGGAAAACTTCGTGCTTCCCATCTCGCATGATGAGGTCGTTCACGGAAAATGCTCGCTGATAAACAAGATGCCCGGCACATACGAAGAAAAGTTTGCCGGTCTGCGCACCTTCCTTGCGTATACTATGGCTCATCCCGGCAAGAAGCTTGCCTTCATGGGTCAGGAGTTTGCCCAGTTCAAGGAGTGGGATTATCAGTCGGAGCTCGACTGGGTGCTTCTTCAGTACGAGGCTCACAGACAGATGCATGAATTTTCAAAGCAGCTCAACCGATTCTATCTTGACCACAGCGCAATGTGGGAGATCGATTTTTCATGGGAAGGCTTTGAATGGATATCAAATGACGACTATACGCAGAGCATCATAAGCTTCCGCCGCAAAAACAAGGATGGCAAAGAGCTTATCGTCGTGTGCAACTTCTGTCCGGTGGAGCGAACGGGATATCGTATCGGCGTTCCCTTTGAGGGCAAATACAAAGAGGTATTTTCCACCGATGCAAAGCAGTTCGGCGGTTCGGGCGTGACAAACGGCGTTGTCGAAAGCAGCAAGGATTTCCCGATGCACAGCCATGAGCAGTCGGTCGCGCTGACTCTTCCCGGACTTTCGGTTCTTTATTTTGAAAAGCAGGAAGAAAAAAAGCCTGCCGCAAGGAAAACAAAGAAGGCCGATGAGAAAACCGAAAAGGCTGCAAAGGCTCCCGCGGCAAAAGCAAAGCGTACAGCCAAAAAATAAGTTCCCAAAATGTTAATTATTGCATAACCGACTGTACACGGATGTGTGATACTATCTTTTGAAAAATAACAGATGTCTGGAGGAATTATAAAGTGATATGTCCTAATTGCGGATCGAAATGCTCCAACGATGCGGCCTCCTGTTCAAGATGCGGAATGCGCTTCAAGCGTCCTTCCCAGCGTCAGGCTGAGCAGAGACAGGCGGCTCGTTATGATGACAGAAGACAGTCGGGCGGATATCCGCAGCAGAGCCAGCGTCAGCAGGCTCCCGCTCCGCGCCAGCGTCAGCAGGCTCAGTCTGCCGGTGCAATGTCCCCAGCAACCGAGAAAAAATATATAATCGTCGGTGCGATAACCCTTGTTGTCGCGCTGATACTTGCAATCGTGCTGATAACCTCGATGGTGAGCGTGTGCTCAAATTGCGACGCCTGTGCAATAGAGGCTTCGGAAAACGAGATCGTCGGCTCTGTCGGCGGTGATGAATGGGGCGGCGTCGAGGCTGACGTTGTCGATCCTGCTCTTGACCCGTCAGCAACCACGACCCCGGCTCCGGTCGATCCGGCTGCCACCACTACTGCAGCGCCTGCAGCTCCTGCGGCATAATAACAGCCCCGACGAAGAGAAATCAAACAGTAAACCCAAATTTCAATTTACGATAAATTTCAGGAGGTATACTCTATGTTGCCAAAGAAAGAATGTATTGCAATGCTTCTTGCCGGCGGTCAGGGCAGCCGTCTTTATACGCTGACCAAGAATGTCGCAAAGCCGGCCGTACCGTTTGGAGGAAAGTACAGAATAATCGACTTCCCCCTTTCCAACTGCATCAATTCCGGTATTGATACCGTTGGTGTTCTGACCCAGTACATACCGCTCGTTCTCAACGACTATATCGGAACCGGCGGTCCGTGGGATCTTGATACCATGTACGGCGGCGTTCATGTGCTTCCGCCGTATCAGCGCCAGAAGGGCGGCGACTGGTACAAGGGCACAGCTAACGCAATATATCAGAATATCCCCTTTATCGAGCGTTATGACCCCGAATATGTAGTTATCCTTTCGGGTGACCATATCTACAAGATGGACTATTCCGAAATGCTTGCTGCGCACAAGAAGGCAAAGGCGGCCTGCACCATCGCTGTTTATGAGGTTCCCTATGAGGAAGCTTCCCGCTTCGGTATCCTCAACTGCAACGAGGACGGAAGCATCTACGAATTTGACGAAAAGCCGAAGGTACCCAAGAGCAATAAAGCTTCGATGGGTATATACATCTTCTCTTGGGATAAGCTCCGCAAATATCTTGAGATGGATGAGCAGAACGAAAAGAGCGAAAACGATTTCGGCAAGAACATCCTTCCCACAATGCTTGAAGCGGGCGAAACAATGGTCGCATGGCAGTTTGAGGGATACTGGAAGGACGTCGGAACCATCGATTCCCTCTGGGAAGCAAACATGGATCTTCTCGACCCGAGAGTGCCTCTTGACCTTTCCGATCCCGCATGGAGAATCTATACAAGAGACCCGGTCATGCCGCCCCATTATGTCGGCAAGAATGCCGTTGTACAGAACTCGCTCGTTGCCGAGGGCTGTGTTATCGAAGGCTCGCTTGAATTTGCGATACTCTTTGCCGGCGTAACCGTTGAAAAGGGTGCGCGCGTAACCGATTCAATAATCATGCCGGGCGCAAAGATCAAGGCCGGCGCAACCGTCCAGTATGCGATAGTCGCGGAAGATGCGGTCATCGGGCCGGGCGCGATAGTCGGTCAGAGACCGGAGAATGTCGAAAACAAGGACGAATGGGGCATAGCCGTCGTCGGCAACAATGTAAACGTTGGCGCTGGCAGCGTCATTCCGGCAAAGGCAATGGTAGAAGAAGACGTTCCAGCAGCCAACTGAGCCGGACGTATTACACAGAAAGGATGATAATATTATGACAGGCAACAATGTTGTTGGTATCATATTTTCAAATATGCACGACGATAAGCTTCGTGAGCTGACCGATATACGCACAATGGGTTCCGTACCCTTTGGCGGACGTTACAGAACGATCGACTTTGCGCTTTCCAATCTGGTCAATTCGGGAATAACAAAGGTCGGCGTTATAACAAAAAGCAATTTCCAGTCGCTTATGGATCATCTCGGCTCGGGTAAGGCATGGGATCTTTCCAGAAAGCATGAAGGTCTTTTTATCCTTCCTCCGTTCGGCTTCAATAACTCGGTCTA
Source organism: Clostridia bacterium (assembly GCA_017936365.1). Classification (GTDB taxonomy): domain Bacteria; phylum Bacillota; class Clostridia; order Oscillospirales; family Acutalibacteraceae; genus SIG598. Next base: position 8,108 of record JAGBFS010000193.1, on the reverse strand, counting down.
TCAGGGCAGAGTAGAGGCTCTTGACGGTATCCGCAACTTCCTTTCCCAGTGCAAGGAAGATTACGTCGTGATGGGCGACTGTCATGTTGTACATACAATGGATCTGCGTCCGGTCATCGCCGATCATATCGCAAAGAATGCCGATATAACAATGGTCTATAAAAACAGCGAGATGCCCGAGGCTCTTCCGGAAAAGATCACCATCGAGATGGGCAGAAACCGCAGAGTTACCGATATACTCCTCCAGGGTGCTTCCGAAGGCAAGGTCAACTGGGGTATGGGCGTTTATGTCATAACCAAGGAATTCCTGCTTAAGGTAGTTGCCGAGGCTATGGCACGCAACCGTCTTGATTTCGTCCGCGATGTGCTTCAGCGCTCCTGCGGCGAGTGCAGAGTTTTCGGTTACAAATACGAGGGCTTTGCAGCCGTTCTCGGTTCGATGAAGAGCTATTTCGAATATTCGATGGAGCTTCTCAAGGGCGATGTCCGTTCCGATCTTTTCCCGATGTCGCGTCCGGTATATACCAAGGTGCGCGATGAGATGCCGACACGCTTCGGTCTTGGCTCCAAGGTTGTCAATTCCATTATCGCCGACGGATGCCTTATCGAGGGCGAGGTTGAAAACTGCATCCTCTTCCGCGGTGTCAAGATCGGTAAGGGCGCAAAGCTCAAGAACTGCATCATCATGCAGGATTCCGAAGTCGGCAACAACGTAAACCTCAACTATGTCGTTGCGGATAAGGACGTTGTTTTCAAGGACGGACGCTCGATGATGGGCTTTGAATCCTATCCCGTATATATCAGCAAGGGCGTAGAGGTCTGATGAGCGTGCCGGTAAGAAAGAGGAAAAATTCTCAGAACGGGACGCTGATAATTGCAATTGTCCTCGCGCTTATAAGCGTTGGGATAGTGCTGTTCACGGTATTTGCAAATAAGGATCCGGATGATTCGCCGCGCGAAGATAAACCGATCGTAACGGCCGACGGCTCCGGAAACGGAGCCAACGGCAGCGATGCGGTGTCGGGGGAAAATGTGATATATTTTTCCCGTCCCCAGCCGGGGTGCGATGCCGGTGCGATATGCTCGTTTGATAAAACAACGCTTGAGATAAAGGAGCTTTGCTCCAGCGGCGGAAGATATCTGATGCTTGACGGTGACCGGGTTATCTTCTCCGAATATTCAAGCGGATATCTTTACAGCGTAAGCACCGCCGGTGAACGGCTGACCGTGCTTCGTTCGGGACATACGGCCGATACTATCCTGCACGGCGGGTACATATATTATTGCGATCGCTCAAACGATTCGCCCCATATCGGACGGATCAGGCCGGACGGAACGGGTGATACCGTTCTGCTCGAGGGCTGGTATGATTCGCTTGCCATTGTCGGAAAAAATATGTACTTTGCCGATACCGACAACGGCTCGGTGCTGTGCAGCATGCCGCTTGACGGCGGCGAAAAAACGGTTGTCCTGTCCATTCCGGCGGATGATCTTCAGGCCTTCGGTTCGGTTCTGTATTTCCTCGATATGGGAAGCGGCTCGATATGCTCCTATAAACCGGGGGAGAAGAATGCGGCCGTTATATATGCCGGGCGGGCGATCGATTGCCTGAACGTGCATGGCGATACGATATATTTTTACGATGCGGCAAGAGCCGGTATCTACAGCATCGGCACAGGCGGTGCCGGTGAAATGCTGATAGCTCCGTGCAATGCGGCGTCGATAACCCTGTCGTCGGGATACATCTTCTATATTGATGCAGGCTCTCGCACGCTGTGGCGGGTGTCGGTCGACGGCAGCGGACTTGTTCAGGCGTGACAAAATTATAACCATCCATTCAAGGAGGAAAAAATAATATGAAAGTTCTCTATGTAGCCAGCGAGGCTCAGCCCTTTATAGCTTCGGGCGGACTTGCCGATGTTGCCGGAAGTCTTCCGCAGGCAATGCGTCAGAGATTGATCGGCTGCCGCGTGGTTCTTCCGCTTTATGAGAGCGTTCCCCAGGAGCTGCGTGACAATATGCAGTTTGTAACAAGCCTTTCGGTACCTGTCGCATGGCGCAGACAGTATTGCGGCGTTTTTGAGGCAAAGGTCGACAACACGATATTCTATCTGCTCGACAACCAGTACTATTTCAAGAGAAAGGGTCTTTACGGCCATTATGACGATGCGGAGCGTTTTGCATTCTTCTCCAGAGCCGTAATCGAGATGCTTCCCTTTATCGATTTCAAGCCGGATATCATAAACGCAAACGACTGGCAGACAGCGCTTGTCCCCATCTATTACGATCTTTTCTATTCAAATAACGATTGGTTCCGCGGTATCAAGACCGTCTTTACCATTCACAATATCCAGTATCAGGGCAAATACGGCGTTGAGATCACCGAGGATGTTTTCGGTATCCCCAACGACAAGCGTTATCTGCTCGAATACGACGGCTGCATCAACCTCATGAAGGGTGCGATAGAAACCGCTCATAAGGTTACAACAGTCAGCCCGACCTATGCCGGCGAGATACTTGACCCGTGGTTCTCCTACGGACTCGATCCCATCCTGCGCGAGCGTCAGTGGAAGCTGCAGGGTATACTCAACGGTATCGACACCGTCAGCTATGATCCCTCGACCGATCCTCTCATCTATCAGAAATACGATGCGGAGACCTTTGCCGAGGGCAAGGCTGTCAATAAGGCCGAGCTTCAGAAGAGGCTCTATCTGCCCGAACGTCCCGACGTTCCCATCATCGGCATGGTAACAAGAATGGTCGGACACAAGGGTCTTGACCTTGTGCGCGAGGTGCTTGACGATCTGCTTTACAACAATGACATACAGTTTGTCATACTCGGCTCGGGCGATTGGGAATATGAGACCTTCTTTAAGGAGATGCAGGAAAAGCACAAGGGCAAGCTGGTAGCATGCTTCGGCTTCCTTCCGGAGCTTTCCCGAAAGATCTATGCAGCATCCGACCTCTTCCTTATGCCGTCAAAGAACGAGCCCTGCGGACTTTCCCAGATGATCGCGCTGCGCTACGGCTCCATCCCCATCGTAAGAGAGACCGGCGGTCTGCGTGATTCCATCACCGACAGCGGCGACGGCGAGGGCAACGGCTTCACCTTCAAGAGCTACAATGCACAGGATATGCTTTATTCCATCAAGCGTGCGCTTGCCGGCTATGCCGATAAGGAAGGCTGGCCCATCCTTATCAAGCGTGCCATGGAAACCGACAACAGCTGGGGCAAGAGTGCAAATTCCTATATCAGAATGTACAAGGCTCTGCTCAAGGAATAATCAGAGGTTAATAAGATATAAAGAAAAGCTGCCGCAAAATCTGCGGCAGCTTTTTGTATGCTTGCTAATTTGGATGATACTGATTTATGTACTGATTTGAGTTTTGATTACTGCGCCGGCGTTTCGTCAGCTTCAGCTTTATCGGATTCGGCAGCTTCCTCATCGTCTGCTTCGTTATCGGTGTTTTCTGCTTCGGCGTCCTGCTCATCTGCGGTTTGTTCTTCGATGGCAGCCGATTCGCCGATTTCTGTATCTTCCGTCTTATCGGCTTTTTTCTTGCCAAGACCGAAGAAAAGGCAAAGGATAAGGAAATATACAACAAGGATGATAAGTCCGAATACGGCAAGGTAGACGAACTGTACCGGGATTATGCTCCAGAAGACCTCAAGGATAGAGATGCCTGCCGGCTCGACGGTGTAGAAGTAATTTGCCTCTGCGCAAAGTCCGGTCGCGCGAAGAAGGTGGTTGACGCCGAAAAGTGCGGAGGAGAGTATGAAAAGGGTGAGAGCGATACCGGGAAGATCGCGAACCTTCGGGCGGTAAAAGCCGAGCGTTGCAAGGCATATCGCGCAGGTGATAATGAGACCGTGGGTGATGAAAAAGCCGAGATTTCGCGGAAGGAAGATGCTGTATCCGGCAAATCCGACCGACGGGAAGGTCATTGCAAGGAGTGCGGCAACCGGTGCAACAACAAAGCAGAAACCAAGCAGCCCTCTTTTTTTGGTAAGCAGAGCGGTGGGGATGAGGAACATATTGATGTTGCAAAGCTGCAGAGGCAGCTCGTTGAACCAGTTTATTTTGTCATATCCCGTCATGTGGAGATATTCGATGTCTATCGAGAGCCAGTATTTGTATACCCAGAAAAAGATTATATTTGCTATGCAGATACCAATGATAGTCCATTTTCTGACATTTTCACTTCTGTTTTTCAAAATAAGCGAAAGTCCGATCGTCAGCGCGGCGAATACGCCGAGCACAGCAAAATATACGCCGTTGAATGCATTGATTACCATAAAAACACCCTTTTCGTTAAATTTATTTATATAATATCGTTGCTTTGAGGAAATGTCAAATGATAAAGGTGAAGAAAAATAAATGTGTACTATGCGCACAATGACAAGGTTTCAAGTTTGTATATATGTGATAAAGAGGTATTTGGTCTGTGAAATACCGGATAGAGTGCGATCGTGCTTGAAAAAATTTTCCTCAAACAGTTTTGGTGCAGTCAAATTCATGCAGCCGAAGTTTTGAAGCCCGATTTTGACGGCTTAGGGTGGGCGCGGCAGAAAATTTTTTCTCAAAAAGTACAAAATTCATCATTGGTCTATTGAAAAAGTTTGCGATTTAAGTTAAAATACATACAATGGTACTATTTATAGAATCTTATAATAGTATTCAATGTTAGGAGGAAACAAAATGGCACTCAGGCTTAACGCAAGCTACGCAAAAGGATTTATTTCAGACGACGAACTCAAGCAGCTCGCTCCCGCCGTTCAGCAGGCTCACGACGCTCTGCATAACGGCACATGCGCCGGCAACGATTTTATCGGCTGGCTGACGCTTCCCACCGATTATCCGGCCGGCAACATGTCCTTTGAAAAGGGCACAGCCAATCCGGAATTCAATCGCATCAAGGCGGCTGCAAAGAAGATCCAGTCCGACTCTGATATTCTTATAGTAATCGGTATCGGCGGCTCCTATCTTGGCGCACGCGCTGCTATCGAATATCTTACCACCCCCAACTACAACCTTATCAAAAAGGATACCCCCAACATCTACTATGCCGGCAACTCCATCAGCGGCGCCGCTCTCAGCGAGCTGCCCGAGCTTTGCGAGGGCAAGGATGTTTCCCTCAATATGATCTCCAAATCGGGTACCACCACCGAGCCGGCTGTTGCATTCCGCGTGCTTCGCAAAATGCTTGAGGATAAATACGGCAAGGAAGAGGCGTGCAAGCGCATCTACTGCACAACCGATGCAAACAAGGGCACACTTCACGATGTCGCTATAAAGGAAGGCTATGAGACCTTCGTTGTTCCCGATGATGTCGGCGGCCGTTATTCGGTACTTACCGCTGTCGGTCTTCTTCCGATAGCTGTTGCAGGCTGCGATATCGACAAGCTGCTTGAGGGTGCTCAGGCTGCACAGGCTGATTTTGCAAAGACAGCCGATATCGAAGAAAACGTATGCTACAAATATGCAGCAATGCGCAACGTTCTTTACAATAAGGGCTATGCTACCGAGATCATGGTAAGCTATGAGCCGGCTTATCAGATGATGAGCGAGTGGTGGAAGCAGCTTTACGGCGAAAGCGAAGGCAAGGATAACAAGGGTCTGTTCCCTGCATCTGTTATCTTCTCCACCGACCTCCACTCCATGGGTCAGTACATTCAGGAGGGCGTACGCAACCTCTTTGAAACCGTCTGCGTATTCGATAAGCCCAAGACCGATCTTGAGATCGGTATCGATCCCGAAAACATAGACGGCCTCAACTTCCTCGCAGGCGAGAATATGGACTATGTCAACAAGAACGCATTTGGCGGCACAGTTCTTGCTCATAACGACGGCGGCGTTCCAAACATCGTTCTTGAGATTCCCGACTGGAGCGAATATGAGCTTGGCTATCTTATCTATTTCTTTGAAAAGGCCTGCGCCGTTTCCGGTATCATGCTGGGTGTAAACCCATTCAATCAGCCGGGCGTTGAGGCTTATAAGAAGAATATGTTCGCACTTCTCGGCAAGCCGGGCTACGAAAAGGAGCAGGCTGCTCTTGCCGAAAGACTGGGCGATAACTTCAAAAAGCTTATAAACAAATAATTTATAGATATATAATGCGCAGTGGGCGCAAAATCAAATTAACAGGAGGAGTTTACATGGTAACATTTTTGACCGGACATAAGGGTTCCGGAAAGACAAAGAAGCTTATCGAGAGAGTACACGAGGCTGTTGAGGCTTCCAACGGCAACGTCGTTTGCATCGAAAAGGGTGACACCCTGACATACGATGTAGACCACAAGGCAAGACTTGTCAACATCGAAGATTACGGCATCAAGGGCTTTGACGCATTCTACGGCTTCATCGCCGGTATGTGCGCAGGCAACTATGACATCACCGATATTCTTGTCGATTCCACACTCAAGATCGGCGGCAAGGATATGGATGAGCTTGCAAAATTCATCGAAAAGGTAAATCCGCTTGCGCAGCAGACAAACATCAATTTCACCTTCTCTGTTTCGGCTGATAACGATGAAATTCCTGCTTCGCTGAACGATATCGTTACAAAATTATAAGGATTTTCGTTTTTATCATTGACAAACGGGCAATGTAAACTTATAATATATCGAGTAATGTTTTGAGGTGCGATATGCAGCTTGACCTGAAACAGGCCTTTCAGCTGGAGGGTGAGCGTGTTCCGATAGATGCGGAGCTTGATTTTTCATCGCTTGAGCTGGACGGTGCCTATCCTATTCCGGAGCCCGTAAAAGTTACGGGTCTGGTAGAAAATCAGAATATGGTCGTTGTGTTGCGTTACCGCATCCGGGTCGGTTATACCCGGGCATGCGATCGCTGTCTTGACATGGCGCATGAGGATTTCGATTATTCATTTTCGCATATCCTTGCTGCCGAGGACAGCGGTGATACTTCCGATGAGATCGTCGTGATCCCCGATTTCAGGCTGGATCTTGATGAGCTTGTACGTGAGGATATCGTGCTTGAACTGCCGACAAAATTTTTGTGTTCGAGCGAATGCAAGGGGCTGTGCCAGAAGTGCGGATGCAACCTGAACCATACAAGCTGTGATTGTACACTTGATGAACCGGATCCGCGCCTTGCTGCGCTGAGAGAGCTTTTGAAAAAGGGAGGTTAAACGAAATGGCGGTACCTAAGAGAAAAACGTCCAAGGCAAGGAGAGACAGCAGACGTTCGAGCGTATGGAAACTTGACGCTCCGACCCTTATAAAGTGCTCTCACTGCGGCGAGCTGAAAAGACCGCATCGCCTTTGCGGCAATTGCGGCTTCTATAAGGACAGAGAAATTGTCAAAAAGGATAACTAATTTTTGACTATACAAAAATTCGGCTGCGGTCGAGGCGGTTTCCCGTTTCGCTGTCAGCCGTTTTTTGTGTAATTGCGATATTTGCAAAGGGGCGTAATTATGGGCGTTGTCATAACAGGGGTCGAACGCGGCTCAAAGGCGGAAAAACACGGCATAAAACCCGGATGGAAGCTTGTTTCCATAAACGGGCATGATATAACCGATGTGCTTGATTACCGTTTTTTTGAAACGGAGCGCAAACTGGAAATAGTGTGCGAATCCCAAGCCGGACAGCATAAGCTCACGGTGAAAAAGGGCGAATATGATTCGCTCGGACTGGAATTTGAAACCTATCTTATGGATAAACAGCATTCCTGCAAAAATAAATGCTGCTTCTGCTTTATCGACCAGCTTCCCAAGGGGATGCGCGATTCGCTTTATTTCAAGGACGATGATGAGCGCCTTTCGTTTCTTTTTGGCAACTATATAACGCTTACCAATCTTTCCGAGCGCGAGGCTGACCGCATAGTTGCGATGCATATAAGTCCGGTAAATATTTCCGTCCATACGACAAATCCCGAGCTTCGTGTCGAGATGATGAAAAATCCCAATGCAGGAAAATCGCTTGATTATCTGAAAAAATTCGCCGATGGCGGAATAAAGATAAATTGTCAGCTTGTGCTTTGTCCCGGAATAAACGATGGCAAAGAGCTGGAAAGATCAATAACCGACCTGATGGCGCTCGCACCGGCGGTGCAGAGTATTGCCGCCGTACCCGTGGGACTGACC
>JAGBFS010000192.1 GCA_017936365.1 Clostridia bacterium | reverse complement strand
TTAAAACCTCTTCAGGTAACATAGAAGGACCTGCGCTGAAATTGTAAACTCTTGCCATAGTTTAGTTACCTCCAAATATATATATTATGTTCCATGGTAATCTTAAGGATAATTATAAGTTTATTGTCGTCAATAGTCAACCGATTTTTTTACTTATGTCAAATTTTTATCAAACTTTAATATGTTAAATCGCCGAAGCTCTATTATATTTGCATATTTTTACACTATCTGCCGCCGCACAACGGTTTATTTCCATTTTATGGTTGATTATTTTAGGATTTTGGTATATTCTAATTTAATGTCATGTTAATTTCCGTATATGCGGTAATAATTAAACTATATACCTTTTGAAAGGATTGATATTTCAAAATGAAGAAGACCGATATTATAGGGCAGGCAAAGCAGATTGCCGCGGCGCAGTACTGCCGTCCGCTTGACGAGCTGTCGTCACAGGAGCTGCACAACGCCGTTTCAAAATCGGTAATGGCATACCTTGCCGATGATTGGAACAGGTGCCGCAAAGTACGCACCGGCGTACGCCGCGCATATTATCTCTCTGCCGAATTCCTTATGGGACGTCTTGTTTACAACAACCTTATGTGTCTCGGTCTTACCGATACCGTCGCCCGTCAGCTCGAAGAAGAAGGCCTAAGCCTCGGTATGTTCGAGGATATTGAAGATGCCGCCCTCGGCAACGGCGGTCTCGGCCGTCTTGCAGCCTGCTTCCTTGACAGTGCCGCCTCTGTCGGCGTACCCCTTGACGGTTACGGTATCCGCTACAAATACGGAATCTTCCGCCAGACGATAGAAAACGGTTTCCAGAAAGAATACGCCGACGACTGGGCTCGTTTCGGCGATCCGTGGTCAATAAGACGCACCGACGAATCCGTCCTGGTTGTTTTCGGAAAGAAGGACGCTGTACGCGCTATCCCCTACGATATGCCGATAATAGGCTGGGATGCCAAAAGCATCGGTACTCTGCGCCTCTGGCAGGCGGAGCCGACGGAAGAATTTGACTTCAACGATTTCAATGACCAGAAATACGACAGCGCGGTTGAAAAGAAGAATCGCGCCGAAGATATATCGCGCGTGCTTTACCCCAACGATTCCACCCGCGACGGCAAGCTTCTGCGCCTGCGCCAGCAATATTTCTTCTCAAGCGCATCTCTTCAGGATATGCTGCGCCGCTTCAAAAAAGCACACGGCTCTCTTGATAAATTTGCCGAAATGACTGCCGTACAGCTCAACGACACCCATCCTGTCATCTCCATCCCCGAGCTTATCCGTCTGCTTACCGAAAATGAAGGCTTTGAGTTTGATGCCGCATTCGACATTGCCCGTAAGGTCTTCAGCTATACCAACCACACCGTCATGCAGGAAGCGCTTGAAAAATGGGAAACCGACCTTGTTGCAGAGGTTGCTCCCTCCTGCATGAAGATAATCAAGAAAATAGATTCACGCCTTTCAAAGGAGCTTGCAAAGCTTCGCGTGCCGACCGCATCGCGCCCCTCAATGAAGATAGTCCAGGGCACTACCGTTCACATGGCTAACCTTGCTGTTTTCTGCTCCTCCTATGTCAACGGCGTTGCGCAGATCCACACCCAGATACTCAAGGACAGCGTACTTGCCGATTGGTATCGTGCATATCCCGAGCGTTTCCAGAACAAAACCAACGGTATCACCCAGCGCCGCTGGCTCGGTCTGTGCAATCCGGAGCTTTCTTCGCTCATAACCGAACTTCTCGGCAGCGATAAATGGATGACCGATCTCGACCGGCTCAAGAATCTTGAAAAATATGCCGATGATGAAGCTGTTCTCAACCGCTTCATGGATATAAAGTCCCAGAAAAGAGACCAGCTTGCCAAATATATCAAGAAGCACGACGGCGTTGATATCGACCCCAGTTCTATATTTGACATCCAGATAAAGCGTCTGCATGAATACAAGCGTCAGCTTCTTAACGCATTCTCCATCCTCGGCCTTTATTTCATGATAAAAGACGGCTCGCTGAAGGACTTCACCCCCACAACATTCATATTCGGCGCAAAATCCGCACCCGGCTACGCACGCGCCAAGGGTATAATCAAGTTCATCAACGAGGTCGCACGCCTTGTGGAAAGCGATCCCGAGGTCAGCAAATATATCAAGGTCCTCTTTGTTCAGAATTATAACGTTTCATACGCCGAAAAGCTTGTTGCCGCAGCCGATGTGTCGGTTCAGATATCCACCGCCGGAACCGAAGCAAGCGGTACGGGCAACATGAAATTCATGCTCAACGGCGCGGTAACGCTTGGAACCTATGACGGTGCAAATATCGAGATCGTCGAAGAGGCCGGCGAAGAAAACAATTACATCTTCGGCGCGCGTGTCGAGGAGATCGAGGCCATCAAGGATACCTACGATCCCAAAAAGCTCTACAACGAAGACGAGCTTATCCGCCGTATCGTGGATACCCTCACCGACGGCACCCTCTCCGACGGCCGAACAAAGGCCTTCAAGGAACTCAAAAACGCACTTCTCAAAGGCGCAAGCTGGCATAAGCCCGACCATTATTTCCTGCTTCACGATCTTCGCAGCTATCTTGATACCCGTCTGCGCCTCAATAAGGAGTATAACGACCGCCTTGCCTTTGCCCGTAAATGCTGGCTCAATATGTGCAATGCCGGAAAATTCTCATCCGACCGTACAATAAAGCAGTACGCAGAGGAAATCTGGCATACCGACAACGTATAAAATTGAAGATAAAAATAATAAGCCTCAGCCGCAAGCAGTATTAGTTTGCAGCTGAGCGCTTATTTAATTATCCGGTTTTTCGCAGCCCGTATCATAAAGTTTTTTGCCCCGCTTTTTTACAAAAAAGCGGGAGAAACGACGTTTATGGGCGTACCGTTCATAAACATCTCTATATTCTCCGCAACCTTTGCCACAAGTCTCTGCCGCGTTTGAAGCGGAGCCCAAGCAATATGCGGCGTTATCACACAGTTTTTTGCCCCGAAAAGCAGACAATCACTGCTCATCGGCTCTTTTGTCAAAACATCGATGTACGCCCCGGCTATTATCTCCTCATCAAGTGCGCGGCGCAGATCATTTTCGTCTATCACGCCGCCGCGCGATGTGTTGACGAGTATAGCCGTCTTCTTCATCAGCTTCAGCGTATCGCTGTTTATAAGCCTCTGCGTCCCCTCGTTGAGCGGACAATGAAGGGTTACCACATCAGATATCTTCATCAGATCCTCAAGCGATACAGCCTTTGCCTCTTCCGGTCTGACCTTCTCCGGACTTCTCGTGTATGTGACAACCTCCATGCCGAACGCCCGCGCTATCTGCGCCACCTTACGGCCGATATCGCCAAATCCAACAATGCCTATCGTCATACCGGCAAGCTCATATATCGGGCGGTAAAAATAGGTGAACAGCTTCTGACGTATCCAATCACCCTGCGCCACCGACTGTGCATAATCAGCCACGCGGTTGTAGTGCGCAAGTATCATCGAAAAGGTGTGCTGAGCTACCGAATCGGTAGAATAGGCCGGAACGTTGCATACCGTCACGCCATGCTCTGCCGCCGCCTGCGTGTCTATGTTGTTGTACCCCGTTGCAAAAAGTGTTATCAGCCTGAGGCTGCTGCATTTTTCTATTATCTGCCTGTCGATAACGCACTTGTTACATATAACGACTTCGGAATCCTTGATCCGTTCAAGTATCTCTTCCGGCTGGGTGGAGCCATAAACGGTCGTTTCCCCCAATGATGTTATAGGTTGGAGTGAAATATCGTTCTGGGACACGGTATCCGCATCTAAAATAGTAATCTTCATATAAACAATAAGCCTTTCTATATTTTTAAGGAGTGACTTTTATGGAATTTTTCGACACCGCAACCGATCTTGGAATGGATTTTCTAAGAAAGCTTGAAGCAATCAGAACACCATTTCTCGACGAACTCTTCCTGCTTATTACAAAGCTCGGCGAAGAAACCATCCCCATCGTTGTCATGTGCTTTGTGCTCTGGTGCGTCAATAAGAGAATGGCCTGCGCTATCGGCGTCAGCTTCTTTTTGTCGGGCATGAGCGTGCACGCGCTCAAGATCGGCTGCCGAATCGACCGCCCGTGGATTCTCGACCCCGGCTTTACAATAGTCGAACGCGCACGCGAGGCCGCTTCCGGCTATTCATTTCCCAGCGGACACACCCAGAATGCCGGTTCCATATTGCTTACCCTCGGCCTTTGGAACAGAAAAAAGACGTGGGTGCTTCCTGTATGCATCTTCACCGCTGTACTTGTCGCCTTTTCAAGAATGTATCTCGGCGTCCATACCCCGGCCGATGTCACCGTAGGATTTATCATAGCTCTTGCCGCCTCGGTTATCGCCGCAGCAGTGTTCGGCGGCAAAAACAAGCCGCTAGCCCAAAATATCGTGCTTGCAGTTGTCATCGTCTGCTCCGGTGCGCTGGCCGCCTATGCAGGAAGCCTTTACGGTTCCGGTATTATTGATTCCCATTACACAGCCGATGCCCTCAAAATGGCAGGGGCAGGAATCGGTTTTGCCGTCGGACTGTTTGTTGAACACAAATATATCAACTATTCGGAAAAGACCGAAAAATTCTGGCATCAGATCGTAAAATTTGCAATCGGCCTTATAGGCGTACTTGCACTTAAATCGGGCATAAAAGCCATCTTCGGCGAATCGCTCACCGTCGATTTTATCCGCTATTTCCTTGTTATCGTATGGGCCGTCGACGTGTGGCCGTTCATCTTTTCAAAATGGCTCTTCAAAAAAGAGGAGTCCGATTCCGCTCTTTAAAGAGTCTCAAACACGCGGTCAACCATATCCTTCACCGCGCCTATTCCGAAATACCACGATGCAAGCTTTGCCGCTTCCATCAACAGCTTTGATGCAATATAGCAATAGATAAGCAGCTTTGACTGTCTTTTCAGCTCCTGTGCGGCAAGGCTGTGCGCATTTTCTTCAATCGGAAGCATACCGCCGCAATTGCATATCGACAGCGGCCCTCCGTCCATCTTTCTTCCGCAGTTGGAGCAGACATACCGCACCTTTCTCTTGTGCCGTACGCAAAGATAGAACGCCGCGCTCAGCCATCCGAATATCAGAGTAAATATAACCAAAGATATCTTATGGCCGCGGTTTTGTGCTTTGGCATCCCTCTGCAAAGCGAATGCAAGCAGCACATTTGCAGCAGGTGCCAGCCATATGCTTATTTCGGAAACGATTTGTGTCTGTGCAGTTTCTATCTTAAGGTCGCCGCAGGAAACATTTCCGCCGATAACATCGGGTACTGTGCTTATAAGCATCTTTACCAATGATATGACAAGTCCGTTTTCGCTTCCGGCAAGCGCCCATATACCTTCTATTTCCTTTACCATGTCGGTATAAAGATTAGCGCCATAAACGAAGGCACCTATAAACAGTACTATTGCGATAACGGCTCTCATATTGGCGCGGCTTCGCTGTATTTTTGCGTCCTCATTTACCGCTCCGATATCAACCGCCTTATTGCGGATAACAAGATAGATGACAAGCGGTATCAGCCCGCCGGCCGCAACAACAGCGGCGTAAATGTATGGCGTGCTTATGTTGCGCGATCTTGCATCGCTGAATACCGCCAGAGCAATAAATGCACGCGCCGCAATAAAAAGCAATGCAAGTATCGCTATACGGTAAAAATCATTCTGCAAAAACTCCAGTATATCCTGAAGCAGATTGGTTTTGTCAGCCGAAGCGTAATCTTCCAGAAAATCAAGTTTCATTTAATTTTACACCTCTCAAAAAACACACCGGATGCTGCATGAAAGCGTCGGGCGGATGATGTAAAAATCCCCTGCCTGAGAAGCCGCCATGTATCATCCGGTGTTTCCCTTTTATGCTCTAATTTTTAATAGTAATTCATCGGGTTAGTTGCCGAACCGTTTTTGCGTATCTCAAAATGCAGATGCGGTCCGGTTGAGTTGCCCGAATTGCCGACCTTGGCTATCGCCTGACCCTTGGACACCCTCTGTCCGGCCGATACCATAACCGCGCTGCAGTGGGCGTACAATGTGGTATAACCGTTACTGTGGGATACGATAACGTGCAGACCGTAACCGCCAGATGTTCTCTTGACGGTGGTTACCGTTCCGGTATCGGCTGCAACAATAGTTCTTCCGTAAACGCCGCTGGTCGAAATGTCTATACCCTTGTGCAGTCTTCCCCAACGGTATCCGTAGTAAGAGGAAACGTGACGTACGCCCGGTACAGGCCAGGTAAATCTTCCGGTACCCATATTGGAGGTGTCCGCCGGAGCACTCTGCGTAAAGTTGCCGCTCGTATGCTTTCTTGTCGTGGTCGCCTTGGAACCAACAAGCACAACCTTATTTACCGGCTCCTTCAAGGTCTCACGATTGGTTACCGTCCTTGATGTTTCAACGCCGTCAACGTATGTTATCTCCTGAGTTACACGCTGTTTTCCGTTCACGCCCTGAACCTTGACCTTTGTCGTTCCGACATAGAGGGACGGATCCTTTTCGGTAACGGTGGAGTATGCAATATCCTTCTCATACGAGGATACTACAACACTCTTTACTCGCAGAACCGGCTGAAGCTTTTCAATAACGACCGTATTTCCGGCAACAAGCTCGCCGTTAAATCCGGTGTTGAGCTCGTAAAAACGCTCCTCGGTCATGCCAAACTTTCTTAAAATACCGGAAAGCGTGTCGCTTCTTCTGATTGTGTATACCTGACTGGTATATTCCTCCGAATTTATCTTTTCCTTAAATTCTTCGGATGAAATTATCTTTTCGACCGCATAAAGGCCGTAAACCGTTTTAGGCGTACCGATGAAGGACATTTTCTCATTGGCCTGACCTATTCTGTACTTTTCAAGGAAATCCTCAAGAATAAAGGTAAGGTCACCCTCACTCTCCACCGCAGCGATAAGATTATCGTCGATAAAGAAGCCGTAAGCCTCGGCAACGTCATCGCTGTTGTAAAGGATATTCTCGCATATGGCATCAGCATCGGTAAGCTGATCGGGCTCTATCGCCGCGAGGCTGTAGGTCGGAGATATCGTCTGCTGGAAGCCGTCGCTGGAAAACACGATGCGCTCACCGACCAATTCGGTTGCATCGGTGTAAACGCTCTCGTCTGCAATATAGCCGACAACCACGCCGTCACATTCAACCTCAAGCGCGTAGTTCTGCTCAAATTTATCAACAATCACAAAAAGCAGAAGCGCTACGCAGATTATCGGCAATGTGTAGTTGACTACCGTCTCGCAAAAGCCCTTGTGCTTTGTTACCGCACGGGGTATAGCCCTGAAAAAGGCTCTCGTTCCTGCGGCAAAACCATTCTTTTCTTTTATTGTGCCTATAGTTTTTGTGTTGGTTCTGATATCGCTCCATATTGCAGAAACACTCCCTGCAAAACCAACAGCCTTGTTCTTTATCTTCGTCCACAGCCTGTTTACCAATAAACCAAGCGGACGGAAAAGCTTTTTGAGCTTGCGCCAGTATCTTCTGGCATACCGCTCCATCTGCATTCCAAAATAGCAGCAATTCCTGTACAGCCAGTACATCGGCCTTATAACCGCATCCGATACCGGGTCGGGCTGGGTATTCTTTCGCGCCAGCGCCGATGCAGCTATAGCAGCCATAGCATTAAGTATATTAATCGTAAATAATTCCTCCTTATCTGTCAAAGCACACGCCCTTTGTGCCATGCGCGATATGCGCACCACAGCAAGCGGAAGCCATGACAGCATCGTCAGTATGCAAGCCGAAGAAACAGCCTGCAGTTCCCTTTTGCAGAACCTCTTATTGTTTAATATTCATATATTGCGGACGGCTGATTTGTTGATATTACCTCCACATTATACTGCATATTCGCATATTATTCAAGCAAATCGGGCTATTTTTAACATCTACGTCACATTCGAGCCGTTTCAGCAGGGATAGACAAGCATATCCTGAGTGATGTTTTTTACCTTCGAAATAAACATCTGCGCCCATTTTTTCGCCGAAATAAGGTCGTGCCGTTCGATATCGGAGCACTCCTTTGCCGATACTCCGGGTATCTCCTTATCCCAGTTCGCAATGAGCTCCGTAGCCTGCGACACCATGGCTATCGCGTCGCTGTGTGCTATCGAACGGCATACCATATAGAACCCCGAACAGGATGCCGATGCACCAAACCACAAAACCGCATTGCGCTCATCTATATTTTCAAGTATCTGCTCATATAAATGTGAAAGGGTGTGCTGTGCCTCCACGGTCAGAAACGGACCTTTATTCGGTCGGCAGAATCTAAGCTCATAAACGGTCACGTCACCGTTTATCGATGCTATATACATTCCCGGCACCAGCTTGGTGTGATCTATAAGACGGTTGGCAGACCGCTCCATAAACGCTCTTCCTTTCGGCAAAAAATTAAAAGCTCCCGTTACAGCTCGGAACGGGAGCTTTCGATTGATTAGTATTTGATCGGGTTTGCGGTAAGATATCTCTTTACCATAAGGGCTACCTTGAATACGATAGCATGATCGAATTCACGAAGATCCAGTCCGGTAAGCTTCTTGATCTTTTCAAGACGGTAAACAAGGGTATTTCTGTGTACGAAAAGCTTTCTGGAGGTTTCGGAAACGTTGAGGTTGTTCTCAAAGAACTTCTGGATAGTGAACAGAGTCTCCTGATCAAGTGTTTCAATGGAGCCCTTCTTGAATATTTCCTTAAGGAACATCTCGCAAAGTGTTGTCGGAAGCTGATAGATAAGACGAGCTATGCCGAGATTTTCATAGCTGATGATGTTCTTTTCGGTGTCGAATACCTTGCCGACCTCAAGCGCGACCTGTGCTTCCTTGAAGGAACGTGCAAGATCCTTGATCCCTGTGACGGTTGTTCCGATACCGACGACACAATGGGTATAGAACTCGCTGGAGAGGGTATCGACGATGGAACGGGAAAGCTTTTCAAGATCCTTTGTATCAATACCGGGCTTGATTTCCTTGACAAGAGCGATATCATTTTCGTTTATATTGATAACGAAATCCTTTGCCTTGTCGGGGAAAAGATTCTGGACTATATCAAATGTGGAAACATCGGTCTTTGTCGTGATTCTGATGAGCAGGCAGGCGCGGCTGACATCGGAATTGAAGCGAAGCTCGCGAGCCTTGAGATATATATCACCGGGAAGGATGTTGTCCATTATGACATTCTTGATGAAGTTGCCTCTGTCATATTTTTCGTCGTAATACTGCTTGATAGAGCTGAGCGAAACGGCGAGTATTGCGGCATATTTTGCAGCGGCGTCATCGGTGCCCTCTACAAAAACAGCGTATTCACAATGCGGACGGCCGCCAAAGGGCTTGAAAGCATAGCTTCCGGCAAAGAACGAATCGGAACCCATTATCTGCTCGGGAGTTACCGAATCATTGACCTCGCCGATCCTTGCAAGATCGCTGCAGGCAATAACCACACCGGAATCATCAACTACTCCAATGGTGCGGTCGATGGTATCTCTCATCTGATGAACTACGCCCTGAAATAATCTGTTAGACATAAAACTCGCTCCATTTCTGCCGTTTCGGCCGTAATGATTATCATATATAGTATCAGACAGCGTTAAAACAACCAAGTTTTGTGCTGTAAAATCGGTAAAGTTGACCAAGCATTTTTATTTGCGCACAAATTTCACATGTCAACTGTATACATTTTACCGAATCTTTCAGAATATTTCAAGTCCTAAACGCTATTTTTTTAAAAAATTTTTGTTTATTTCTACAAAAGTCATTTTTACCCCGCTTCGTATACAGCATAAAAATCCTTTTTCTTGCCTTATCCGACCGGATATGATATTATGTATTATGCAGAAATATCCCCATACCTTTTGAAAGGAGCCGCAATGCACAAGCTTTACAAATACATATTATGTTCCGTCCTTCTGGCGGCACAGCTTTTCACCCTCTTCCCCATCAGCGTTTACGCCGATACCGATCAGCCGGCCGCTCCCGCTTACAGCGCCGAGGAAAGGTGCGATATCTCGCTCTATCCCGGCCAGACGGGCAAGCTTACCGGCTTTGCCGCGGGCAGCCAGTATTATTCCTCCGATCGGCTCGTCGCCACCGTTTCCGCCGACGGAACGGTCACCGGCCGCGGTGCAGGACGCGCGTTCATCACCGTTTGCACCGATGGCGCGGTGGTAGCCAGAAAAAGCGTCTATGTCAAACAAAAGGTAACTAAAATCAGCTTAAACAGCGATTCGGCAACCGTGCTCAGCGGCGAAACATGCCAGATAAACGCAAAGGCCCGTCCCCTTTCGGCCGCCAATACGGCACTTGTTTACACAAGCGCCGATCCGTCAATAGCGACGGTAAATTCCTCCGGTCTTGTAACCGGCAGGGGTGAAGGAACGGTCGTCATTACCGTTTCCGCCGCCGATGGCTGCGGCACAACCGCACAGTTCACCGTAACCGTTGTTGCGACTCGCGTGTCGCTCAACACCTATTATGTGCCGCTTTGTATAGGCGGTAAATTCCGCATAAGATATTCGATCAAATCAATATACGGCGGAATCGGAGCCACCTTTTCATCGTCCGATGAATCCATAGCCACCGTCACCGCCGACGGTGTTGTTACCGCCGTTTCACCCGGCAAGGCCGAAATAACCGCGCGGAGCACCGACGGCCGCTCCAGCCGTATCCTTACCGTACACTGCGACGAAACCGTCACCGCTCAGGGTGTTGATATCTCCCGTTATAACGGTGATATCTCGGTAAACGACTGGAAAAAGGTTCAGGGCGACGGCTATTCCTATGTAATCATGCGCGCCGGATACGGACGCGAGGTTGAGCAAAAGGACGTCAAATTTGAGCAGAACTATATAAACGCAAAATCGGCCGGCATGAAGGTCGGCGTATATCATTACAGCTACGCAAAAACCACCGCACAGGCCGAAAAGGAAGCCGACACCATGCTTGCGTGGCTGGCCGGCAAAGAGATTGACTATCCAATATATTATGATATAGAGGACGATTCACAGAGGATCCTCGGAACCCTCTTTATGTCATCGATAATCGAAGCATACTGTTCAAAGCTTGAGGCCGCCGGCTATACTGTTGAAATATACAGCTCGGCTTATCTTCTTCAGAACTTCATGTACCGCGATATTATTGACAAGCGCGGCGTGTGGATGGCTCACACCGACACCGATGATCCCCATTCCTTATATACCGGCGACTACACAATGTGGCAGTTCTGCCATAAAGGCAAGGTCAACGGATTGGACGGCAATGTCGATCTTAACGTATGCTATGCCGATTACAGCAAGTAATTTAATCTATTTATATAACAAAACGGAGCAGTTTTTTCACTGCTCCGTTTTGTTATTATCCTGATTTATTTCATGAACACTTCAACATATCCAAGCTCGTTTGTCAGACTCAGCTTATTTTCCTCGACCTTATACTGCGCAGTTATATCCAGCACAGTATCATTCGGGGCATTGAGCTTCATCTTTAGCGTTGTTCCGTCCGCTGTGTATGTACCCGAAAGAGTGACCCCATCACCCGACATTATCACCTTGCCTGTTGACGAAAAGGAAAGATATGTTCCCGTTTCGGAGGTCGATGTCCATTTACCTGCGAGATCCGAGTTCTCTGCACAGGCACAACCCGAACAGGCACAGCCTGAACACGCAGTCAGCACCAGCGCACAAAGCAGCACAAAACTGCATAATCCAAAAATCAGTTTCTTTTTCATTGTGATATCAAACCTTTCCTTCAGCCGGATATTCATCCGAAATCAGTCTTACTTCTTTATAATACTATGCCGGTCTGACCGCGTCAAGCACCGCCGATGTGAAAAAATTAAAAATTCGAAGCGCTGCGGCATTTTATCCCATTCTTTCGGAAATGCTATTTTTCAGAAAGGAATGATTATTCAATGCTTGTAGAAATGGTGACTGTA
>JAGBFS010000191.1 GCA_017936365.1 Clostridia bacterium | reverse complement strand
AACAACTCTGTAGTTTACGCCAACTTCAAGCTCTACGCTGTAGGGAGCATCGCCGGCCTTCAGAGTGAAGGTCTTGACTGCGACCCACTTGGAGCCATCGTTGCGCTGAATCTCGAAGGTGAAGGACTCACCGAGATTTGCGTTGCCGCTTTCAAGAGCCTTGCTGACCTTGAGGGTAGCGGTCTTTCTTGTGTTGGTATAGACAACAGCCTTAAGAGCGCTGTCAAGAACGAATTCGCTGGAGGTTGCGCTGCTGCCGGAAGCAGAAGAACCGGAAACGGTCAGCTTGCCGCCGGAAAGGGTAGCGTCTGCATATACATTATATATAGTGGAGTATATAGCAGAATCGACAGTCTCTACAACTCTGTAGGTGTTGCCGTAATCAAGTCCCTTGAATTCGTAGCCTTCTTCGTTACCGAAGGAGATCATCTCAACGTCTACCCACTTGTCAGCGACCTTCTTCTGAAGAGTGAAGGTGAAGGAAGCGTCGGTAGCGATGTTATCGTTGAGCTTCTTGTAAACATAGATGCTGCCGGTCTTTACCTTATTGGTGAAGGTAAAGGTCTCGTTGCCGGCTACTACCTTGGAGGTACCTGCGCTGCCAGCGATGATGACGGATGTGCCGCCCTCTGCGCTTGCAAGCTCATAGAATTCGCCGCTGTCGGTTTCGACAACTGCATATTCTGCGCCGACATCAACTGTGAAGGAAGCGGAAGCATTAGCCTTGAGAGCGAAAGGCTCGCCCTGTGCAGCCCAAGTGCCGTTTGCCTTCTTGTAAAGCTGGAATGTGAAGGTCTCGCCCATATCAGCGGAGCCGTCAGCCAGCTTCTTAACAACAGTAAGCTTATTGGTAGCTCTGGTGTTGGTGAAATCAACGGTATGCTTACCGCCGATAGTAACCTTTGCAGCAGCGCCCTGAGCGGAAGCCTTGCTGTCTACCGAATAGGTGGTGACATAGGAGCTGCCGTCAACTGCTTCTTCAACAGTATAGGTCTGGCCGTAGGGGAGACCGGAAACTGTAGCAGTTTCGCCGTTTGCAAGTGTAACGGTGTTGATGATGTTGCCTGCTGCATCCTTTACATTGAAGGTAAAGGTAGCGTCGGGAGCAACTGTATCAACAAGAGTCTTGCCGATGGTGATCTCACCGGTCTTGACTGCATTCTTGAATGTGACGGAAGCACCCTGTGCAACAGTAACGGTGCTTGCGTTTCCGGCGACCTTGCCGCCCTCAACACTCACGAGCTCATAGATGCTGCCCATGCCTGTTTCGGTGACTACATAGGTGTCGCCTTCCTGGAGGTTCTCAAAGGTCTTGGACTGACCGGCCTTCAGAGTGAAGGTTTCGTCAAGCTCGCGGCCCTTGATTGTGAAGGTGAACTCATCGTTTGCATTACCGCCGCCGGTGACTTTCTTGGAAACGGTGATGCCCATACGAGCGATGGAGTTCGTGAAGGTCATTGTATAATCGGAAGCCAGCTTGACTTCGTTGCTGGGAGATACGCCGGTGAGAGTGTAGCTCTTGCCGGAGGAAGTCTCCTCGACCTTGTACTCGATGCCTACCGGCAGATCGAATGCCTTGGATTCGCCGTTCTTAAGGGTGAATGCATCGCCCTTCGGAGCCCATGCGCCATCCTTTGCTTCGAAAAGCTGGAAGGTGAAGCTTTCGCCATTGTCCTTATCGCCAGCAGCGATCTTCTTGACAACGGTAAGCTTTGCGGTATTTCTTGTGTTGGTGAACTCAACGGTGGGAGCTGCGTTGGAAGCAGTAAGAGCAACCTCTGCAACGTTGCCGGCCTGAGCGCCAACAGTAGTGGTATAAACAGAACCGTTTGTATCCTCAACAACTCTGTAATCGCCGTACTCAAGACCCTCGATGGTCTTGCTTGCGCCGTTAGTAAGGCTGAAGGAACCGCCGGTTACGTTTTCCCATGTGCTTCCGCTCTTCTTCTGAAGAGTGAATGTGAAGGAAGCATCGGGATCAACTGTGTCTACAAGCTTTTTGGTGACGGTGATGGAGCCCGTCTTAGCTTCGTTTGTGAACAGTACCTTATAACCTGTTGTGGTAACAGTAAAGGTAGCAGATTTCTCTTCATTGTCGTTTACGCTGCCGCCGGTTACGGAAACAAAGCCGTAGCCGTTGCCGCTGTCGGTTTCAACTACCTTGTAGGTGTTGCCCTCAAGGAGATCGTTGAACTTTGCGCTTTCACCTGCTTTGAGGGTGAAAGTTTCCTTTTCGGTCCAGGAAGAACCGTTCTGCTGATAAATAGCGAAACCGAATGTTGCATCGTCGGATGCGCCGCCGATGACTTCCTTGGTAACGGTAAGTGTAGCAGAGAACGGGTCACGGAAGAACTGGCCGGTATGATACTCGAAGCCGCCGAGACCGTGCATCTCACGAACGATAGTAGTACCGTTGACGTGTCCGCCGGAGCCGCTTACAGAAGCGTAAGGAGCAAGGAGCGAACCCTGAACGGAACCGTTGGTGATGGTAACGGTTTCTGCTTCGTAGCAGTTCCAGACTGTACGGCTGCAGAATTCAGCCTTGTCGCCGCCGTTGTAGTTGGCACCGTTGATCTTGACGTTCTTACCGGAGATGTTGATGATGATGCTGTCGCTGCCGTATGCCGCAAGACCCTGACCAAAGTTGAACGCAACACCATTGGTGCCGTCAACATGGAATACGTGCGGTGTGCCGACAACGTGATCGGGAGACGGAACGATGTCGCCCCAGTTGGGGTTGGCTGTGCCGTCCGCCGGTCTTTCCGCGTACATCTTGGATGCACTCTTGAAATGTGCTTCGGCTGCGGAAATGTAAGCCTCGATCCAACCGCTGTTGTCCTTGTGGATGTGGTTTGAACCATCCGCACAGGTATTGGCATTGAACGAACCGCTTACTGTGCCGCCAACAGCAAGACATCCGCCGATATCGATGTTGCTTTCGGTTTCAAGATTACCGCCAACGATAAGAGCGTAGTCATTGTTGAACTTCGACTTGACCGATGCCGACCATCCCTGTTCGACGGTTAAGTTGCCGCCGATGATGGCACGACCCTCGGAGTCCGCGCCTTTCTGAGTCATGTCTTCGAAGACGATAAGACAGACCTGGTCTGCCGCGATATCGTCAACGCTGTTGAAGCGAAGAACATTTTCCTGCTGAACCTCATCGTATACAACGCCCGCAAATGCGACCGTCGATGTGGTACCGATGATCGATGCGCACAGAACGATGGAGATAACACTCAGGAACAGATGCTTCAACGTCTTTTTCGCTGAACCCTTCATGTTTGCAAATCCCCCTTGCATAGTGTAAATTTGCCGTCCGCTTCCATCCGGACAAGCATAAAATTTATATATTCCAAACCTTGCGGATTGCTCCGCAGGATAAGCGGAAGTGAACCGAGCGATGATGGCTTTTGGGTATAGCTATACCATCATTGATGCTCATGTTGATTTTCTCATAATTGCCCTGTTTTGTCAATGAATGAAAAGTCTTTTTGGCGCATTTTTCCATAAGTTTTTGTTCAATTATTTAACAAAGTTAAAAAAGGCAGATATCACCCCGGAAACCACCACAATATATGGTGTCTCCGACCGACATCTGCCAAAATAAGCTGTTCGGGTTATTTTACTGTGCTTCTTCAACGTCCTTTTCTGTGATAGGAACAGACGAAATTATCATCCATTCCCCCTCGACAAGCTCAAGATTATGCTCAATAACATACCTCATCACAGTTTCTTTGCCTTCCGCATCGACACGCGTCATGATCATTGTCGCGGAAACGGCAGCATTCGTGTCGGTACGGGATTTTACCTCAAAATCCTCCGGGTCAAACTGCGCTGTACAGCTTGCCGAGCTTATCATCGAAACATACGCGGCTCTTGTCGCCTGCGCCGAATCCGCCGACAGCTTCATCGATGCCATGTAAACATCGGCATCGCCCGAATTGAGAGCAGCGATATTTTCCTCTATCGCCTTAACAAAGATCATATCCTCTTCGGCTATGACATCGCTTTCGGAAACAACCGCATCTCCGGTAGCCGAGCCCGATGCCGAGCCGGACGCCGAGCCTTCGGACGAACAGCCGGAAAACGCCGCCGTTACGGCAATTACCGCCAGAAGAGCCGCTAAAATCATCTTCATTTTAATTTTCATTTTACTCAAGTCCCTTCGAATCATTCCAATTATATTTCGTCAGCTCGCCGCTGTTTTTTAGCTCCGGATATCCCCACTGGCGAAGAACCTCATACACGCCGATCGCAACCGTATTGGACAGATTCAGGCTTCTCGCTTCGCCTATCATGGGCAGTCTTACACAGCTTTCCGGATTGTCGAAAAGCAGCTTTTCGGGCAGCCCTGCGGTCTCCTTTCCAAATACAAGATAGGCATTGTCGGGGTATTCAACGTCGGAATATACCGACTGTGCCTTTGTTGAAAAGTAATAAAAGTTACCGCTGTTCTTATCGAAAAAATCTGTTAAATCGTCATAGTAGGTTATATCGAGAAGATGCCAGTAATCAAGCCCCGCGCGCTTTAATTTAGCGTCATCAACCTTAAATCCCATCGGCCCGACGAGATGAAGACGTGCGCCCGTTGCCGCGCAGGTGCGCGCAACGTTGCCCGTATTCTGCGGTATCTGCGGTTCTACAAGAACAATATTAAGCTGAGCCATAAATTATTATCAATCCCAAATTCTGTTAAAATCCCCGCATCTGCGCACTATGCGGAATTTATCTTGCCCTTTTATGTATTTTTCACCCTGTAACGGGCGAAAATAGCCTTGAAGGAATAAGCTTCGAGCTTTCCTGCAAAGGAGCAAGCATAAATATGCGTAAACTTCTTATGACCGCAGCGGTCATATATATTAGGTATAGGAGGTTCAAAAAAATGACCCACAAGGCAATGAACATCATAAAAAGCATGGTTATCGGCGCGGCGGCCGGTGCCGCAGTAGGCACAGCAAGCTGCTGCCTGATGAACACAAGCAAAAGATCACGCCACAAAAAAGCCGGTCATGCCGCCGAAATGATGGGCGATCTTTTCGATAACATGGCATACCTTTTTAAATAACAAAACGCGCCCAAAAGCAGGGACGGCCGTAGGCTGCCCTGCTTTTGATGTGTAATAAATCTTTTAATTTTATTCTATTTCTTGCTCGTCGTCATCATCGTCATCGTCGGTTTTTCCCGTCAGCTTGCGGAATAACTCCGGCATACGGCTGAACTGGTCGGCCGACTCGTCAATGAGATAGGTCCATGTGGAGGTCGGCCCCTTGAGGTTGGAACGCTCAAGGTCGACACCATTTTCGTTTACGACAACGGTGTCAAACGCCGCAACGACACATTCCTCCATACGCTTGAACATATCGGTAAAGGCCACGATAGCCTCACGGCGGAATTCGTCAAGAGGAACCTTGCCGCCGATAACAACAAGATGTATTCCCTGACGCACACCCGTTATGTATTCAAGATACTCCGCCCAGCAGCGGTTCATGTAATAAAGGGTAAGCTGCCGCTCGATTTTGGCAACCTTGTCCTTGCCGAAAGCCTTCTGCAGTCTGATAGCCTTTGCCGGGTTGGCGGTGGCAAGCAATCTGGGTTCGACATCACCGGTAAGCAGATTGTAGTGCTTGGAGTGGATGGTTCTTCGCTGATCGTCAATGATTGACGTGTACTGTGAAAGCTGTCTGCGCATCTCCTGATAATAACCCTCGGCAATACGCTGTACTCGTTCGATTTCGACAAGCACTCGCTTATCACGCACGACCTGCGAACCGCCGCCCTGAAGCGCATAACGCGGAAGCAGCTTTCTGAGGCCGAACTTGACCATAAGCTCATCCTCAAGGCTGCAGCAGAAATGCGTTTCGCCGGGGTCGCCCTGACGTCCGGCACGGCCGCGAAGCTGGTTGTCGATTCTTCGGCTTTCGTGGTGGCTGGTGCCGATAACGAAAAGACCGCCGAGATTTACTATTTTATCCCTGTTCTTCTCCTTTGCGCCGCCAAGCTTGATATCAACGCCGCGCCCCGCCATGTTGGTGGAAACGGTAACGGCGCCGAGCTGACCGGCTCTGGAAATGACGTTGGCCTCATCGGCATCCTGCTTTGCGTTAAGAACCTGCGTGAAAACGCCGGCACGCCGCAGCTCATCGGCAAGCCATTCCGATTCCTCAACCGTTGTCGTACCAATAAGCACGGGACGGCCGGATTTATGCTGATTGATGGTTTCGTTGATAACGGCGCGCATTTTCGCGTCCTTGGTCTGATAAACGCTGTCCTCCCTGTCCTTGCGGATAAGCGGCTTGTTCGGGGGGATAGATATGATCTGCAGACCGTACATATCATAAAATTCGGAAGCGGATGTCATCGCCGTACCGGTCATGCCGGTCATACGCTTGTACATTCGCATAAAGTACTGGATAGTTATCTGCGAAAGCACCATACCGGAGGAATTGGTTTCGATGCCTTCCTTTATTTCAACCGCCGCCTGGAGTCCGTCGGGATAATGGCGGTTCTCGACCACTCGGCCGGTAAATTCATCGACGATAAGCAATTTGCCGTCCTTGACGATATAGTCCTTGTCGATTTTCAATGTATGCTCCGCCGAAAGCGCATTGGTTATGCACTGGAGCATCTCCATATTATCCTCGGCATAAAGGTTTTCGATTCCAAGAAGCCTTTCGATAACGATGATTCCCTTTTCGGTAAGGCTTATCATGTTGGTAAAGCCATCGATCTTGAAATGGACGTTCTGCTGAAGCTTTTTGGCTATCTTGGCCGCCTGTTTGACGATGGAATCGTTGTACGGAACGTCACCGGCGATAACAAGCGGTACACGCGCCTCATCGATAAGCATTGAATCGGCCTCATCGACAATAGCGTACTGGAAACGGCTCTGAACAAGCTCATCTTCAGTGGATGCAAGGAAGTCGCGAAGGTAATCGAAGCCACATTCCTTTATGGTGATATAAAGGATATCCTTCTGATAAAGCTCACGCCGTTCCTCACGCGGGGTGTCGGATACAATATATCCGATAGAAAGTCCGAGGAATTCAAAAACCTTGCCCATCAGATCGCAGTCACGCTTAACGAGGTAATCGTTAAAGGTGAGGATATGGACGCGGTTTCCGGCAAGCGCGTGGAGAGTCGCCGGCATAACAGCCGCCAGAGTTTTACCCTCGCCGGTATACATTTCAGCAAGCTTGCCTTCAAACATAGCGATACCCGCCAATATCTGGCAGTCATACGCCTGCAGTCCAAGGACACGCCTTGCAGCCTCTCTTGTAAGCGCAAAAACGGGTATAAGATATTTTTTGGCCTCCGACGGATTCTTTATTTTATCTTTTATGATCCGCGCAAAAACCTTCAGCGAATAATCGCTTCGGCCGGTAAGATCGATCTCCTTTATCTGTTCAACGACAGACAGGTTCCGATCGACAAAAGCACCGGACGGATCGAACATCTCCGTAAATTTCGCCTTTGCCACAAAGCCTCCTCCTTCCCTATCGTTTCCTACCGATATATTATAACAGAATCGCCGGACATTATCAACACCAAATTAAAATCATATATACCCCCTCAACCGATTGACTTACATAAACGTGTGATGTATAATAATAAAGATTATTTATAATTAGATAATCAAAGACTTGTATAATGAGTTTTATGGAGGTGAAACCGGTGAACTGTCCCAATTGCGGAATGCCCGTGGATGACGGCGCTGTTTTTTGTAAAACCTGCGGCCGACCCACAAATATCTCCACACCGCCCGTCACGGTATCACGCCTATATCCAAAAGCCGAACGAAAACCTGTCACACTCACCGCGGATGAGCGCTGCACCGCTATCCTTTTGGCGGCGGTCGCTGCCGTACTTACGGCCGCACTTCTTGCTGTGCTGGTGTCAACCGGTTGCTTTGGGCTGTTTTGATCCGCACCGTTTCGCAGTCATCTCTTATAAAACCGTCAGCAAGACCTTGCCACAACAAATAAATCATTGACATCATAAATCAAATGGAGGCATTAATTATGTTCTGTACAAAATGCGGCGCACAATGCGCCGAAGGAAACGCTTTCTGCACCGCTTGCGGCGCACCCATCGAACAGACTCAGCCCGAACAGGCTCAGCAGACTCAGATCGAACAGCCGCAGGCAGCACCTGCCGCACCCACCCCGCAGCCGACAATGCAGGCTCCTGTTTATAATATGTCCGCATCCCAGCAGCCGGTTCAGCAGCCTATGCCCCAGCCCGCACCGCAGCCGGTTCAGCAGCCTATGCCTCAGCCGATGTATGCCCCTCAGCCGCAGATGCAGCAGGCTCCCGTTTATAACCCGTCTGCATCCCAGCAGCCGATGTATGTTCAGCAGCCCATGCCCCAGCCGGTTCAGCGCCCCGTATATAACGCTCCGACCAACACCACCAATGCTGAAGCCGCTCCCAAAGCCGCAGGCAGCTTCTTTGACCGTCTCAAGCAGGATAAGCTGAAGATGGGGCTCTTCTTCGGCTCGATCGGCTTTGTCGTGCTTATGATAATCGGCATGATCATTGTCGGCTCAACAAGCCTTGTCGGAACATGGGTCGATGATGATGGCGTTTTCTATGTTTTCAAATCCGACGGACGCGCATATATGTACAGCGAATACGGACGCGACAGCGCCGATTGGGAAAAGGACGGCGAAATGTTCTATCTCGACGGAGGATCATACACGGTAGAACGCAAAGGCAGCTATCTTTATATCTCTGACGATGACGATGATGAAGAGCCTGTCACCCTCCTTTACCGCACCTCCATGCGTACCGATTATACCACCATGCGTGAATTCAAAAAGACCGTAAGCCGCAAAGAGATCGATAAGATCGAAGAAAAATACGAAGAATGGCGCGATGAATGGCGTGAAGATTCATACGTCTACGGCTATTAATGGCTCCGCTGATATATAAAACAAATAACCATAATTAAGGAATTTTTATCTATGAAATCTTTAAAATCGGTTTTTGCCGTTTTACTGTTGTGTATGTGCCTGCTTTTCAGCTCATGCTCGATGCCGGCACTTTCTATCGAAAGACTTGACAATCCAAAGGAAACGATCATTGATTTCATCGATTGTCTTCGCGAGGAACGATTCGACGATTACGGCAAATACATCGCAAACTACTCTTCACTCGGCTTTGAAAACAGACCGCAGAACAATACAGATGCGCTCACCGAATATATCTACGACAATATTTTCAAGAGCCTTTCCGTCAGCTTTGAGGACGATTCCCTTGAATCGGTCGGCACCGGTAGCTCCGGCGTTGATTATTCCATCAACGGCCGCAATGCCGAGGTCACCTTTACCCTCACCGCGCTTGATGCCGAAAAGCTTCAGCGTTCACTCGCCAAGGAGGCAAAGGAAATAGCTCAGCCCAAAATCAACACGGGTTATACATACGACACCGAGGAAAAGGCATACGAGCTAATCAGCGATTCCATTGAATCTCTCAGGAAGGTCCCCGTAAAGGAGTTCTATTCCGAAAACACTCTGACGGTATCCCTGACCTATATCGACGGAATGTGGCGCATAAATATGAACGAGGATTTTTTCAATGTCCTGTCCGGCAAACCGATCGGCTCTCCGATAGCGGACAGACTTACATCCGGTCTTGTATATGCGAAGCCGACAACCGAGGAGGACAGCGACGATGAATAACAATAATACCCCAAACACTCCTTCAGGCGAGAAAAAACATGGCGGTCTTGTCGCCGCATTCGCCGGTATCCTCTTTGTCGTCTGTGCTCTTTTGTTTACCTCCGGCATGGTAATTCCCGCATCCGATGATACTGCCGAGGTTCTTGCATATTACGATAATGTCAGCGAGCTTTCTCAATCGCTCAACAGCGACACGGTTTCGTTTGTCTATGCACTTCCCGTAACCTACAACCTCCCCTGGAACGAGGAACCGACACCCGTTCCCGACCCGGAATGCTTTACCGACACGACCTATGAGGACGATTCCATCAGCGTAAAGTACTGGACCGAGCGTCATTACGATTCCGACGTGCATTTTGCGGAGGTCAAAATCAAGAGCCCGACCCAGATACGCACCATGCTTTCGGGCGGTTCCTACAATTCAAGTGAGCGCTTTGTCCCGAATCAGCTTGCCCAGCAGATCAACGCTGTTGTCGCGGTAAACGGCGATTTCTACGGCTATCGCGCAAAGGGATACATTATTCGTCAGAATGTTACATACCGTACCCACACAATCGGTTGGGATCTCCTCCTTATCGACGATAAAGGTGATTTCCATATCGTCAACGATTTCGCTCTGGAAAGAAGCAACATACTCAACGATTATCACATCGTAAACACTCTTCATTTTGGTCCGTCGCTCATTGTTGACGGCAAAATCAAAATTCTGTCAAAGAAAAGCGGCTGCGGCGAAAAGTGGAATTACATCGACTCTCCGCGTACCGCAATCGGTCAGCTTGGCGAGCTTCATTATCTTCTGTGCGTGGTAGAGGGACGTTCCGATACCAGCCGCGGCATGGTAATGGACGAGCTTGCTAAAGTAATGTATGAGCACGACTGCCTGCAGGCATACAATCTCGACGGCGGTCAGTCCTCCACCCTCGTCTTCAACGGCAAGCCGATGAACAAGCCTCTCTGGGGCGGTCGGCGCGTTATGTCCGATATAGTTTTCTTTGCAACCGCTGTTCCCAACGAGCAATAATCTCTTCTTGTTTAAAAGGATGTGGTAATCTTGTCTGAATCCGTTGTACTCTTCGGAAAATACTTTACAATATACTGGCACGGCCTGATATTGGCTCTCGGTGTTGCCTGCGCTTTTCTTCTTACCTATCTGTTCTGGTCGAAGACCGATTCCGGAAAAGAACACGGCAGCGCCCCGATACTTACCATCGCCGGTATAGGCGGTGTACTGGGTATTATTCTTGCCCGCGCGCAGTATTGCTATTTCAACCCTGAAATATACAGCGATCACCCCGAAAAGATACTTGAGCTCGGCAACGGCGGCTACGGTCTTTTCATGGGTATGGTCGGCGTATTCATCGCCGCATGGATAAGCTCAAAAATATTCAAGCTGCCGCTTATCGAGCTTCTTGATGTCATGTCCCCCGGCGCGGCTCTCGGTATCTTCATCGGCCGTCTCGGTTCGTATTTCAGCGGCGACGATCTTGGCGTTGCCGTTCATGCGGAAAAGTGGCACTTCTTCCCCACTTCCGTTTATTCCGAAAACTCCGAAGCCTATCAGCTTTGCGTATACCCCTATGAAGCCATTGCCGCTCTGATCGCATTTTTTGCCGCATGGGCTATGCTTCATTCGGTATACATAAAGCAATCCGGCACCCATCGCAAGGGTGACACATTTATTATCTTCCTGATAATCTACTCTGCATTCCAGATAGTTCTTGAAAGTCTTCGCAACGACGCTCTTTTCCTTAACCTGCTTGGCTTTGTACGTTTCACTCAGGTTGCTTGCGCAATTATTCTGGGAACGATATAGGTTATCGGATGCGTCCGAATCGCAAAAAAGAAGGGCTTCAACCCGTGGCAGATCCTGCTCTGGGTACTTATCGCCGGTATGTTTACCTTGGCATTCGTTATGGAGTTTACCCTCACATCGGGCACTCTTATCAAAAACTATTCCTTCATGTCGGGCGCGCTTGTCGTTATATCCACAGCAACTCTTTGCTGTATCCTTTCGACCGGCGTAAAACCGGAAAAAGCGCCGAAAGAGGACAAAGAATCCGAGGTGCAGCCTGCTGCCGAACCGGCACCTATGCCAGTGATACCCCAACAGCCGATGTATGTTCAGCAGCCAATGCCGCAGCCTGCACAGGCTCCGATGTATCCGCAGCAGCCCTCGCCCGTTGAATTCGAGCCCTCACCCGATTACGCTGATATTGGTCAGCCGGACGAAACGGCTCAGCTTTCGGCGCTGTTCAACAACATCTACAACGGCAGCAATCGCGCACGATTTAACCGCAGATAGAAACTTTAGCGGAGGGGCACATTGAACGTATTCGATTTTGACAAAACAATATATCCGCGCGACAGCACCGCAGGATTTTATTTCTTCACTCTTGCGCGCCGTCCTGGCGTTTTTCTTGAGGTTCCTGCAACCGCATGGTATTTTCTTCTCTACAAGCTTGGCAAACGCACAAAGACGCAGTTCAAAGAGGTTATGTACCGATTTCTCCGTCACACCGGCGGCACCGAACAGCTTGTTGAGCGTTACTGGGACAAAAATCAAAAGAACATAAATCGGTGGTATCTTGACATCAGGCGCGATGATGATATCATAATTTCCGCCTCGCCCGAATTCCTTCTTCGTCCTATATGCGCACGGCTTGGTGTTCGTCTTATCGCGTCCCGCGTTGACCCGGCTACAGGAAAGTACGATGGTGAAAACTGCTGGGGGCCGGAAAAGGTTACACGGCTCAACGAAATCTATCCGGATTGTCATATAGACGAATTTTATTCCGATTCGTATTCCGATTCGCCTTTGGCGGAGCTTGCCGACCGCGCATATCTTGTCAAAGGACAGCGGCTGCTGCCCTTTTATCCGGACGACAAAAAGGGCAATTGATCTGTCAGATTCCACTATATTTTAAATTTACCAAAAAGAGGACTGTACCAAAGCTGTACGGTCCTCTTTTTTCGGCTATTGTATTTTCCCGTACAGCACTATTGCGCTGCACTGCAAATCATTAACCTGAAAATCAGCTTCTGCTGTCTGACCGTTCGCCGGCGTCCGAAAGCGACGGGCGGAAGAGAAGCGAGATGCACCACAGACCCGCGAGGCCTACTATCGTAAAGACGATGCGGCTGATAACAGAGGTCTGTCCGCCAAAAAGCCATGCTACAAAGTCAAATCTGAATATACCTACAAGTCCCCAGTTGAGGGAGCCGATAATGACAAGCAGCAGAGCTATTCTGTCGAGCATACTGTTCACTCATAACATCCTTTCTGCGCCTTGGCGCAAAAAATCCTGCAACATTGTGAAATTAATTCAAATGCTACAGGATTATTCTTTGACGATAAGTGCCATATTATGTTGCCAAATCTTTCCCGCCTTTCGTGAAAGGCTTGGCGAAAGCTTTTATGTTTCGTGCCGCGCGGGGTTTATGCGAGAGATTAATTATGATATACAAACAGGTTTGGCGTTGTTTTTTTATTCAATTTTCCGTGCCGACAAAAAACACTTGGCGAAAGCTTTTGTGTTTCGTGCCGCGCGGGTTTTATGCGAGAGATAAATTTGATATACAAACACATTTGGGGGTTATTTTAAATTCAATTTTCCGTGCCGACAAAAACGCTTGGCGAAAGCTTTTATGTTTCGTGCCGCGCGGGGTTTATCCGAGAGATAAATTTGATATACAAACACATTTGGGGGTTATTTTAAATTCAATTTT
>JAGBFS010000190.1 GCA_017936365.1 Clostridia bacterium | reverse complement strand
TGATAGTTGTTGAGCTTCTGACGTGCCTTGAACTCCTGTTCGAGATGGAGCGATATCTCCTTGACCTCGCCGGGGGTGGAGGCAAAGTAACGCACGGTCTTGTCGTCATTCCATATATGCGGGAACCAGCGGGCGAATTTCCATGTGTCGTATTCTTCCTGGTCGCATATTATGACAAGCTTCATTTCGTCATAGCTGTGCAGAGCCGCAAGCTGGACGAGAAGGCTTTTTGCAAAAGCGGTTACCTTGCGGCGGTCGCCGATAATACCGCTGACCGGCATATCGCGAAGCGACATCGTTATAGGAACGTTGCGCAGCACCTTGGGCTCTTCCGCGACTCGGTACTGGATCTCCTGAAGGTTGTCGACTTCGAGCGAAAAACGCCGCTGCTGATATTTGATTTCGCAGTCGAGCGGACGGTCACCGAGGCCGAGGCGAAGGGTAAGGAAGTCATCCTGACCGACCGAGCGCTCCCAGAGATTGCGCTGCTTTTGTCTTATTCTGGCGGCGCAGTATTCGGCGCTGATGCTGTTTTCGTTTAATATTTCGCTCTGATATTTTATTTCGGAACGGATGCGCTCACGGATGCTGTTGATATACGCGGTGTACTTTTTCTGGCGCTCCTGCTCCTTTTGTTCCTTTTTCTTCTTTTCGTAATTTCTTGTGATGGTAGGCCAGAGAATTGTACCCATAAGCATAGCCACAGCCATGCAGAGCATCGGTATGGCACTTAAGAGGTCTTGGTCTCCGTTGGCGAGCCTGACGATGGAAACGGCGGCCATGGCAATAGAGGCCATACCCATGGTAACAGCCGGTGCAACCGTCAGGAAGGTGGGGAGCGATTCGGTGATGGGTGACTGAGGCGGAGGATCGATGGTTATGGTTGCAGTTTCGATTTTGCGCATAAAACGCGGCGAGCGGTAGAATGCGTTTGAGCTGTGCTCTTCATCGGGCAAGGTTTCATCCGGCATGTCGGAAATGTGCTGGCGGATGTATTTGCCGAGGGTATCGCCGCACTTAACAAGATTGTCGGGGTTGTTGACCGATATGAAGCCCTTGCCGACGATTATCTTCAGACCCATTATATATATAGTCTGGCTGGGGAGCAGGCGGTGACGGGTAACGCGCCGGCCGTTGACAAAGGTTCCGTTTGTGCTTCCAAGGTCATTTATGTATATTTCGCCGCCGTTTATGGTAAGCTCGGCGTGCTTGGACGAAACAAAGGTGTTTTTGTAGCATATATCGCAGGATGCCGAGCGGCCGATGGTGATGCGCCCGGAATAGGGCAGCATGTATTTTTTATATTGGCGTCGGTCATCGGTTACCGGCTCGGAGAAAAGAAACGCATTTTCGCCGGAGGACACAATAAAGATGTTGTAAAAATTCAGCGGCTCAACACGCATTTCGCGCACGGTGGAGCCGTTGGTGTTTTTGATAAGTGCGTTGCGTCCCGTTTTGAGCACCCAATGACCGCCTATCGCTTCAACACTTACAATTCTTTCTTCGGTGTTGTTTTCGGTGCGGTTGGTTATCCAGAACTGGCCGTTGACCTTTTCCGGAAGTGTGTAGTTGGTGATATAATTGGTTTTTATCAATGTTAACTGCAAATTGAATCACTCCGTTCTCTTTCACCTTTTCGGTAATAATGGATCAGACCACGTTTACAAGAAGTCCGGTGATATTATCGGTTTCGCCGCGGGAAATTACGGTATCTATAAGCTTTTCGATGGCTATGGGCATATAGGTGCTTTTTTCGCGCTTTTGTATCTGCATCATGGTTTTTATCTCGTCCGGGGTGAGCTTGTTGTAAAGCCCGTCGCAGCACAGTAAAAAGCAATCCCCCTGCTGATATGTGCCGCTGTATTTCCTTACCGAGAGGGTGTCGTTTACGCCGACGCATTGTACAAGAATATGCTTTTCGCGGCTTGTTACGAATTCTTCGGGTGTTATTTCGCCGTTTCGCATTTTCTGCGCCGCAAGCGAGTCGTCGTCGGAAAGCTGGGTGAGGGTTTCGCCGCTGCATATATAGCATCGGCTGTCACCGACGTGGAAAAGATAATAATTGCCGCCGGAGAGTAAAAGGGCGGTTGTTGTGGTGCCGACATGGATGTTGTTTTTTGTTCCGTAATCGACAAGCATGCTGTTGATGTCGGATATCAGTTTGTCCATTTCAGCGCCGAGTACGTTCATATTGCAATCGCCGTTTTTTAATATCTGCGGAAAACGCCCGGTAAACCAGCCGTCAAAGGCGGCTATTGCGTTCTGGCTTGCAACCTCACCGTCGGCAAGACCGCCCATACCGTCACACATGACGGCAAGGCATACGTCGCCGAAGCTTGTGGATGCCTTCTTGAGCATATAGCTGTCCTGATTTACATTTTTTCTTGTGCCTATATTGGTTGCTGCAGCTAAAGTAAATGTCATTGAATGAATTCCTTTCATATTATATATGTGCGCATTTTAATTTTAGCATATACTTATCCTTTGCGGAAAATGTATTTCCGATTACTGAATGTGACAGTATCGCCATCTCTAAGCTGATGCTCACGGCCGGGAACGAGCACAACTCCGTTGATCCTTGTCTGGTTGCGCGAGTTGCAGTCGACGATGGTGTATCCGCCGGGGATGCGTTTTATTATCGCGTGCCTGCGCGATATGCTTGTGTCGTTTATATGCAGGTCGCAGGCGGTCGATCTTCCGATGACGACCTCATCTGTGAGAGGCGTTCTGCGTCCGTCGGAGGATATAAGATAAGCGTTGTCCGGAGCGGCGGCATTTCTGCCGAAAAGCACATTTGTGCTTTCTATATCCGCTGCCTCGATTTTAAGTGCGCTGCTGCGTGCATTGGCAGGTGCGGCGGCTCGGTTTTCGGGTATATATTCCTTGCCGTGGCAGCTTGTGCTCTCCTGCAGGGGTAATGCATCGGCAGGCGCGGCTTTTTCCGCCGAGGGGAAGACTTCGACAGGTGCGGAAAAGACTACGGCATCGGAAACCGGGGCGGGCTCTGACTGCGGTTTTGGTTCGGGAATGGGATAGTCGGAAACCGAAACGGTGGGCTCATATTCGAGATATACCGATTTTGACGACATTCGTCCGATGCACAATGCAAGTGAAAGCAGAAGCATCACAGGGACAAAGCAGGCGGCAGATATTATCGCCGCTTTCATCGAAAAGAGCTTGAGAAGATATGCACCGGCGCAGCAGAGGGCGAATGCCAGAATTGACACCGCGGTGCAGGTGATATAGGTGATTATCGTCGATCTTCTCATTCGCCACAGATCGGTCGCCGTTATGGGGACGAATTCGCATATCTGGGCGATGAGCTGCTGTGCGGTAAGGTCGTTGTTTTGAGTAAGCTCGGCGACAAATCCGATAAGCTGTGAGCAATCGGTGGTTCGTAGAGAAAGAGCAAACTCACGCAGACCGTCGCAGAGGGTTCTTGCACCCTCCTGTTTTTCGTTTACCGGCAGGCATAAGAACTTGAAGCCGCCGTCCTTTGGGTCGATATAAAGGCATTCGGTGTCAAAACAGAATGCGTGCTCGGGTATGCCGGAGGCGATGAGCATGCCGGCTGTGTGGGCGTACGAAAGAAGCAGCCTGCGGACGGCTTCGTATTTGAGCTGGTTGGATGAGGCATAGGAATGAAAAGGTATCAGTCCGGATATATCATAGCTCAGAGCCGATGAGTCGGATGAGCCGCTGCATTTAAGACAGCCCGTACGGCCGTTGATGACGTCGGCAAGCTGTCCGTCTGCGTCCTGCGCGTCGAGTATGATATCTATTTTGAGATTTTGCTTTATTTTCATATCTTTTATAGCATACATTAAAAAACATCGCCGCCTTTTAAAATATTCTGTACAATATGTTCTGTTATATTGTAACTTTATTGCACTATTTTGTCAATATAGATAAGTATATAAAAAGAAACCGATCGGATATAAATACAGGAAATATAAAAACACCGAGCGGGATCACATGGTGCTGTGACAGCCGTTCGGTGCATGGCATTATCGGGAGGGTAAGGTTGTTTTAAATTTTGTTATAGTAATATAGGCTGTAATTGACGTCCTTCAAGGGCGGCCTTTACCGTGTCGGTGATAAGATCGAAACGTGCCACGACCGAACAGGGCTTGCCGTCGGGGTCATCCTGGCACATCGGAACAAAGAAATAATTCTTGTTGTTGAGCAGCAGACCGATATTCTTTCCGGCGGTGGAAAGAGCATCATTGGAGGAAACGCATATGACGACCGGCCGTGCGTTTCGCAGATGTGCCTTTGCGGCAAGAGTTACCGCTGTATCGGTGATGCCGCCGGCGAGCTTTGCAAGAGTATTTCCGGTACACGGGGCGACCACAAGAATATCGAGGAGCTTTTTAGGGCCTATAGGTTCTGCTCCGGCGATTGTATGAATAACTTCCTTTTGACATATATCGGAAAGCTGTGCGGCAAAATCCTCGGCCTTTCCGAATCGGGTGTCGGTCGAATAGGCGTTGTGCGACATTATCGGAACAAGATCCATGCCGGCATTTTTGAGTTCAACGGCCGATTCGAGCGCTTTTTTAAAGGTGCAGAAGGAGCCGCACATGGCGAACCCCACCCTGATCTTATCCAATTTGAGATCATTCCTTTCCACACGAGAACCGCGCAGCATCGGTCAAGACAGCTCCTCGTCGAGCATTGCGAGCACCGTGTCTTTTATTATGCCTGCCGCTGTAACAGGCGAAAATCTTCCGGGGAGTCCCAGTTCGCAGAAACAGGCTATATTGAGCTTTGAGGCGGTATAGGTATCGACGCCGCCGGGAGCGGAAGCTATGTCGATTATGACGCAGCCCTTCTTTATCCTGCGAAGCAGCGGTTCGCCGATGATCTCGGCAGGTACGGTGTTGACCAGAAGATCGGTATTGCCGATAATATTTTCCAGAGCGGAAAGGGGGACGGCGTTATATCCGAGCGACATTGCCCATGCGCGGTCGGTTTCACTTCGCGCGGCGATGTTTATTTTTGCACCGAAGGACGAAAGCAGTATCGCGGTAAAGCGTGCGGTGCGGCCGAAGCCGGTAACGGTGCAGGTGCTCCCGCAGAGCGTTACGGGCATCTTCTGCACGGCACAGGCTATGACGCCCTCGGCGGTTGCCTGCGCGTTGCGGATGATAAACGATTCGCGCGCGGAATAATCATATATCTTCAGCCGTTTTGCGTGCTCACCGGCACCGGCAAGGCGGTGGGGCATACCGGCAAAAACGGTCGTTTCACCAAGCAATGAACAGAATTGCTGGCTGTTTTGCTGGATATTGTCGCTCAAGGGCGCGCTTACGTTGCCGAGCGGATCTGCCGGAATGACGGGAAGTATAACGATTTCCGACATTGCCGCCCCTGCAGCGGCCTTGGCGATAACGGCGTTTCCGATATACTCTCTTGCCTTTTCAAGACAAGCGGCAAAGACGGTATGCCCGTCGGCGCAAAGCTGTGATGCAAGATGAGCGTATCTGATATCGCCGCCTATAACGGCAAAGGTCTTTTTCTCCATAGTCCACACTTCTCTCCTGTCGAATCTCATACCGTAATATTTTTTTATATC
The DNA here is from genome assembly GCA_017936365.1 of Clostridia bacterium. Classification (GTDB taxonomy): domain Bacteria; phylum Bacillota; class Clostridia; order Oscillospirales; family Acutalibacteraceae; genus SIG598. The sequence goes on along the minus strand of JAGBFS010000190.1, from coordinate 3,752 downwards.
ACGGTAAAATCCTGAGCCTCAGTAATATATTATGCAGAACTGTCCGATGGGTGATTTATTTATCGGGTGTGCCGATGGAGGTGCCGGGATAGAAATGTGCAAGAATATCGCCGTGCGTTCTGTTTTCGCAAAAAGCATCGCGCGGATCGAAAAGTGCATCGATATCGGCAGTCTTGCCATCTGATAACAGATGGGTATCCTTGATTTCATTGACTATTTTTGACAGTCTTATGTATTGTGAGGCAAAGCTGTCGCCCCATTGCTCCTGCATATCCTGTACGCTCATCCAGCAGGGCGGCTGATTGTTAAGCGCACCGCCCTGTGAAGCATTTGAAATATAGGTGTTGGCGGCAATTGCGAGCGCGCGAAGAGCTTCGTCGCTGCAGCCGTTATGACAGGCGATTATGCCGAGCAGGTAATCACATCGGGCGACAACGGCGGCGTTTCCGGAGGCGCCTGACGCAGCGGAAACATAATATGCATCGTCGGAGGAAAGGGTCATTTTTGCGCTTATCACAGGCGCGATGATGAGCGCCGCGGTGATAAGGATAATTACAGATAATATTTTTTTCATTTTCTCATTCTCCTTTGCGATTCTTTTAATTTGTTTGGCTGTGTGAGGAATGGTTATTGACTTTGTCGGGCAAATAAGATAAAATATATAACTATAGAAAAATATTGTAGGGCATTATGCCCTTTTGCGATTCCGCATAATCATTTATATGCGGGTGATACGATATATATAAGCTGGGGGTAATATCAATGAAGATACGTTTTTCCCTTGTTGCGCTGCTTTTGGGAACGCTTGCGGCGCTGTCGCTCAAGATCTATCAGATATATGACAGAACGGTCAATCTCGCTACCGGATTTACGGCCGACGGAAGCGCCATTGCAATCGTACTTCCGATAGTGGTAGCTGTGGCTGTCATCGGCATGATGGTGATATCCTTTACGTCATCGGAATATCCGAAATTCAGCCCGAATCACCGTTCGATTCCTCTGGGCTTTATTTGCGTTATTGTTTCGTTCGTTTTCAGCTACTATATGTCGATGGATATAATAAACAAGACCGGCAGGGAATTTGAAGGAACAGCCGGACTTATCTGTTCCATTCTCGGTCTTCTGAGCGTTGTTTCCTTCTTCTTCCTGGCGATCGGCTTTTTCCGCGCCGACAATATGATCGAATCAACGCCGCTTGTTCTCATTTTCCCGGTAAGCTGGATGGGAATGCGTCTGACCCTGACCTTCTTCAAGGCTACATCTGCGGCAAATATCACCGAAGCCTCCTACGATATACTTGCAATGGCATTTATGCTTGTTTTCCTGCTTACTGTGGGAAAATTCATGTCCGGTGCGGCGGAGCTTTCGGCAAAATGGGCGTTTGCTGTGGGATGTCCCGCGGCGATGCTTTCCTTCCTTTCTACGATTCCCAGATACTTCATTATGTATGATAAGAAGCAGAACCCCGCAAATTACGCAAATGTGGTTGTAGATTCCGCGTTCTCTCCCCATCTTATCGATCTTTGTCTGGCTGTTTTTGCCTGTGTGTTCCTTTTCCATATTTCAAGAAAGACGGTCACACGTCAGCAGCTTCAGTCGAATAATGCAAATTACAATAAGGCTATGGCTGCAAAATTCGGCAGCGCACCTGTTGCCGCTGCTGCTGGAGCGGTCGCATACGGCTCCAATGCATACGATGCAAATAAATTCGGTGTTAGCCAGCAGGCAAGACCGCAGGGGCCGCATGATGCAATGATGAATCAGTACGCCGCTCTGAGAGCGCGCGCAGGTCAGGCTCCCCAGCGTATGATGCGGGGCGGCGGTGCCGACCAGTTTACAAACAAGGGCGCCGGCATGAAGGTTGCCGACAATTTCTCGCTGCGTACAGCATACAGCAAGGATTCCAATCAGCGTTACGGCGGATTGGGTGATTTCAGAAATCAGATGAAGGGCGGCCGCCGTGCGCTGGACGTTCTTGAAACCGAAAATTCCAAAAAGAGCATCGGCTTCAAGCCGCTTAATATTGAAATAGGTCCCTCCCCCGAAGAGGAGGCAGAGGCAAAAAGACTGGCCGAAGAGCAGCAGAAGGAGCTTGACGGTCTCAGCAAGGATGTCAGCACATCTCTTTCCGATCTGTTCGGCGGAATCAAGCAGAAGCCCAAGGATGTTACCGTTACAGCAGGTTCGGATGAAGAAGCATCCGTTACCGATAATCTGCCGACTATCGAAGCGGGCGAATCGGATGAAGCGCCCAAGGCTGTTACTCTCGGCACAGGTCTTGCCGATAAATTGGCCGGCGACGGCGAAGACGGCGGTGAAGAGGTCAAGTATGGCCGCCGCGCTACCGACCGTCCGATGTATGGCCGCCGTGCGACCGATCTTCCGCCGGAGGAAATGTATGGCAGAAGAAGCACCGATTATCCGCCGTTCGAGGATGAGCCGATGTATGAGCGCGGTGCAGGTATGTATGCCGATTATCCCGACCTTTACGATTCGACCTTCGAAAAGCCCGGTTATGAAGACAGGGGCGGCTATGATCGCCGTGCGCAATACGACGATTACGGTCAGGAGGATTACGAATACGATTATGATGTAGACCGTCCGCAGGATGATTATGACGATAATTATGATGACGGCGGCTATGATGATTACGAGGACGAAGAATACGACGGCTACGACGACGAAAATTATTACGACGACGAAGAAGACGAGTATTACGACGAAGAAGATTACGACGAAGACGAATATTATGAAGACTATGATGAAGATTATGACGAGTACGATGATGAGGATTACGACGAATATGAAGATGACGAGGACTATGAATATTAAAAAATAAACGTCGAAACCACCAATATCGTACAAGCTGTTTTATTCAATTTGGTCAAAAGGAAGATTTTGCGTTTTTGATTGGTTAAATTTATAACAAACTATTGTATTCCCGAAAAAATTGGGGTATTATATAGTAGAATTAAATTATTAGGAGGAAATTTTTCATGGCAGTAAAAGTTGCAATCAATGGTTTCGGAAGAATCGGCCGTCTTGCTTTCCGTCAGATGTTCGGCGCAGAGGGTTATGAGATCGTAGCTATCAACGATCTTACCAGCCCGAAGATGCTCGCTCATCTCCTTAAGTATGACACCGCACAGGGTACCTACAAGTTCGCTGATTCCGTCAGCTACGAAGAGGGCGAGGGCGAAACCGAAGGCGCAATCATTGTCAACGGCAAAAAGATCACAATATATAAGAGAGCAAATGCTGCAGAGCTTCCCTGGGGCGAGATCGGCGTAGACGTAGTTCTCGAGTGCACAGGTTTCTACTGCTCCAAGGCAAAGAGCCAGGCTCATATCGATGCAGGCGCAAAGAAGGTTGTTATCTCTGCTCCGGCAGGCAACGATCTTCCCACAGTTGTTTACAGCGTTAACGAAGGCATCCTCACCAAGGAAGATACCATCATCTCCGCTGCTTCCTGCACCACCAACTGCCTCGCTCCGATGGCAAAGGCTCTCAACGATTATGCAGAGATCCAGAGCGGTATCATGACCACCATCCATGCTTACACCGGCGATCAGATGATCCTCGACGGCCCGCATCGCAAGGGTGACCTCCGCAGAGCACGTGCTGGCGCATGCAGCATCGTTCCCAACAGCACCGGCGCTGCAAAGGCTATCGGCCTTGTTATCCCCGAGCTGAACGGAAAGCTGATCGGCGCTGCTCAGCGTATTCCTACTCCTACCGGTTCTACCACTATC
>JAGBFS010000189.1 GCA_017936365.1 Clostridia bacterium | reverse complement strand
GTATATGTTTGGCATTGACAAAAACTTGGTTAATGAAATTCGTATAGATCTTTGTGCTTGTTATAATTGTGAGCATATATGTACTGATTTTAATTTGTTGCCTTTGGAAAGAAAACTAATCGAATCAAACATTTCATATTCTTTTTCAAATATTCCAACCAAATATTTATGTAATGCAGCTTATTATCACATGTTGAAAAAGAATTTAAATACCGTTTTTATTCATAAAGATAGCGCACTCTGACGAAATCTTCGCTTATGAGTGCGCTTTTATATTGCCTTTATTCTGTATCGCCGATCGGCGCGCCGTGACATTTCCGATACTTGCCCGGGGTCATACCGTAACGCTTTTTAAAGCTGTACATGAAATTTGAGTAGTCTGTAAATCCGCAGGAATAACAGATGTCTGCCGTTGGCATGGCTGTTCGGGTAAGCATTTTCAGCGCCAACGAAAAACGCAGCTCGGCGAGGTAAGCTTTGAATGTCATTCCGACATATTCCTTAAATTTGTTGCCGAAATAGTTCCTTGAATAGTGCGCCACCTCTGCGGCGTCCTCCAAGGTGATTTTATCTCTGAAATGATTCTGGATGTACAGAAGGGCATATTTCATCTGGGCATTCTGCAAGGCGGGCGCGTCGGGTGAATTCAGCAGAAGAAGCTTGCCCAGTAGACAGTTGAGAGATGCTGTCAGATACGGAATGTAGCTGTTTTTTACCATATCCGCGGTGAGCACCGCCATAAAGTCGATGTCGGTGTCTGAAAGCTTCATGGTGATGTGAGGACAGTCACCGAAAAGACGGCAAAGAAAATCTCTGTCGCCGATGTCGGGCACAAACATCAGATTGATAATTTTCGTATCAGAGGTAAAGTTTATATGATGAAAGCTGCTCGGACTCATTAAAAACAGACTACCTCTCGCAATATCATAATCGATACCGTCGATATTGTAGGTTCCACTCCCCGATATTATCAGCTCGATTTCGTAAAATTCATGCCAATGCTCTGCCACGGGGCCGAAAAGCTCTTTGTGGGATACATCCACAAAGCTGTTTTTTATCCAACGATCGGTGCGATGACGTGATACTGACATCATATCCCTCCCTTACCGATTTTATTGTACACTGCGGGAACGGTAATATCAAGCGTCAAATCAAACAATATGTAAAAATACCATAAATATCTTTGTTTTTCTGATATGAATATTCCCGTCACGGTGTTATAATTGGTTTTACCAAATACATGAAGGACAGTGATCTACAATGAAGGAAAAACACATTTCGCCATCGCTTATATGTGCCGATCTGTGTGATCTGAAAAATGAAGTCGCGGAGCTCGAAAAAATCGGATGCAGAATGCTGCATATCGATATTATCGACGGTGTTTTCAGTCCGGATATGCCGCTGGGTATCGGAGCTGTCAAAAAGCTCCGCTCTGTCACCGGCATGATCTTTGATGCACATCTCATGTCGGTAAACAATCAGCCATATGTGGATATGCTTCTCGAATGCGGAGTTGACAGACTTTGCTTTCATACAGTGTTTGAGCCGAGACCCGCCATTCTGCTTCGAAAGATCAAAGCGGCAGGTGTGAAGTCCGGTATTGCAATAAGTCCGGAAACGAAGATCGAGCAGATCGAGTATCTTCTGCCCATGTGCGATTTTGTCCTGCTTATGCGTATTGATGCAGGTTACGCCCATCTTGCCGGACAGGGCGTATATCCGCAAACCGAAGAAAAGATCGAAAAGCTTCGTGAATACGAGAAAAAGTACGGTATAGAGCTTGAGATAGAGGTTGACGGCAGAGTTGGATTTGCCGAGACGGAGGCGCTTTTAAAGCTGGGGGTTGATACCTTTGCCAGCGGTACAAAGGGAATATTTGACAAATCCCGACCGAGAGCGGAGAATTTTGAAAAGCTTCAGAAAATACTTGACAAAGCAGAGGAGTGAGCTATAACGTATAAAAGCAATGTTGATATCACAATTGATGAATGCAGAAAAATACTTTTGGCTGTTAATGAGGATGACACGGAAAAGCTTATTTCTGCGATATTATCGGCAAGAAGAGTATTCTTTGTGGGTGTGGGAAGGGTAATGCTGTCGCTGAAGTCTGTGGCGAAAAGACTTGCCCATCTCGGCATCGAATGTCACATAGTGGGCGAAATAACCGAGCCAGCCATCGGATGTGAGGATGTGCTTATAGCGGCATCGGGAAGCGGCGAGTCCTTAGTCCCGAAGGAGATAGCAAAGAAAGCAAAATCCATCGGTGCGAAGGTGATCATGATCGGTTCAAACAGAGAAAGTACCCTTGCCAAAATCGCCGATTTTATGGTGCGTGTACCTACAAACACCAAGATGAAATGTGCGGATGAGATTCCATCAAAGCAGATAATGACAAGCCTATTTGAACAGTTTTTGCTTCTCTACGGCGACATTATTGCAAGAATCATCGTAACAAGAAATAACATAGACATAGAATCCCTGTGGGACTGTCATGCAAATCTTGAATAAGTGTAAAAATAACTGCAAGCCGATGAAAATACTGTCTTTCGGCGAGATTGTGTGGGATGTATACGGAGAAAAAAGCACACTTGGCGGTGCGCCGCTGAATCTGGCAATCCACGCTGCCATGAACGGAGCCGACGTGTCGCTTGTATCAGCGGTAGGTGACGATGCTCTCGGAGATGCTGCTATCGAATGTGCAAAAAGCTACGGAGTCGGTGTGAAATACATTTCCCGCATTGAAGGAGTTGAAACCGCAAAATGTACTGTGTCCGATGATGAAAACGGATTACCCGCCTATAAGCTTGCGGATGTTGCAGCATTTGACCGCATTTGCGAGCCGGATACAGATAAATATACGGATGTTATTGCTTTTGGTACTCTGGCACTGCGGTATGAAAATAACCGCCGCGTCATAGATCGGATGCTTGACGGAATTCCGCACGGCGAAGTCTTTTGCGACATCAATCTGCGTGAGCCCTTTTATTCTGAGGAGACGGTAAAGTATTGTCTTTCCAAGGCAACAATAATAAAGGTCAGCGACGGGGAGCTTGATACGGTGTTCGGATATCACAGTGCAAACGTTGTTGAAAGAAAAGCAGCGGCAGAGCAGCTTTGCGGGATATACAAAAACATAAGGCTGTTTCTGATCACTCTGGGTTCCGACGGATCACTCTGCTTTGACGTGCAAAGCGGCAATTGGTATACCTGTGGTGCGGAGAAAACCGATGTGGTTTCCACCGTCGGAGCAGGCGACAGCTTTTCGGCTGCATTTCTTGTGCGTTTACATGGCGGATGCTCTGTTTTGGCCTGTCTTGAATATGCGGCGCATATAGGTGCCATGGTGTGCGCCTGCGATGCCGCCTTTTCGAAAGATATGATGGCGGTATTACGGTAATTTGGAGTTTATCGCTCCGATGGGGTGAGTGCGTCACCCTACGCTTTATAGGGAGCGCGGCTCCCCTATTTCGATGGGCAACGGACTTGCCCGAACAGAGCGATAAACTATAATTTACCAACCCAAGTACACAGAACGTGTCTGCAAAAAACAAAGAAGGAAACTTTTGCTTTGCAAAAGCCACGGTGACGATCATGGATATAACAGTAAAAACAAAATACCTGGTATTTCCCATAAACACGCTGGGATCGTTGAAGCGCGTCAGCTTTAACGACAGCACTCGCGAGGTTTATGCTCTTAATATGAAGCTTGACAACTTCGCCCCGAACTTTTATGCATATGTTGATGTATCAAGATTTATGGGTAAAACACTGACGGTAGAAGTAAATCCTTTCATGGAGCTGAGTTTCCGCGAATCGGATACAATGGATATCCCGGGACTTTACAGCGAGCCGCTCCGCCCGCAGGTGCATTTTACCGCAAAAAGCGGTTGGATAAACGATCCAAACGGTCTTATATATCAAAACGGTGAATACCATATGTTCTATCAGC
>JAGBFS010000188.1 GCA_017936365.1 Clostridia bacterium | reverse complement strand
TCACGGCGCACTGGCTGAGCGTTCTCTCGTTCCCGTACTGCCCTCCGTTGAGGAGTTCCCCTACGCAATGCGTCTGGTTTCCGAGGTTGTTTCCTCCAACGGTTCCACCTCTCAGGGCTCCGTATGCGGTTCCACCCTTGCTCTTATGGATGCCGGTGTCCCCATCAAGGCTCCTGTTGCGGGTATCTCCTGCGGACTTATCACCGAGGGTGACCGCTGGATGACCATGGTCGATATTCAGGGTCTTGAGGACTTCTTCGGCGATATGGACTTCAAGGTTGCAGGTACTCACGAGGGTATCACAGCCATCCAGATGGATCTTAAGATCAGCGGCCTTACCCCCGAAATGGTCAAGGAAGCTCTTGAAAAGACCCATAAGGCCCGTATCTATATCCTTGACGAGATCATGCTCAAGGCTATACCCGAACCCCGCAAGGATCTTTCCAAATACGCTCCCAAGATGCTTTCCACCACCGTTCCCGTTGACAAGATCCGCGAGGTTATCGGTTCGGGCGGAAAGGTCATTCAGAAGATATCCGCAGAATGCGGCGTAAAGATCGACATTGAGGACGACGGCAAGTGCTTCATCTGCGGCACCGATATCGACAACTGCCGCCGCGCACTTGATATCGTCAACCTTATCGCAAACGATCCCGAAGTCGGCGCAATCTTCAACGGTGTTGTCACCAGAATCATGGAGTTCGGCGCATTTGTCGAGATCGCTCCGGGCAAAGAAGGTCTTGTTCACATCAGCCATCTCGATGTCAAGCGCACCGAGAAGGTAACCGACGTTGTCAACATCGGCGATCAGGTTATGGTCAAGGTTCTTCCCATCGACGACAAGGGCAGACTCAACCTCTCCCGCCGCGAGGCTCTTATCGAGGTTGAGGGACTTGTTCCCGAAAACACCCTGTCCGAACGTCCTGCCCGTCCGCAGAGACGTGAGGGCGGATACAACCGCGACAACAACCGCGGCCGCCGCAACTACAACAACTAAGATTTCTTAACTATCGCGCCGCGCCAAATATGGCGCGGCGCGAATTTCATGATCCGGGTGATTTTATGGATTTCAGCCTTATCGAAAAAATAGTTTTACCAAACGGACTGCGTATTCTCCTTCTTCCCGATAATCGCTCACGCAGCGCCTGCGTCAGTATATGGGTAGGTTCCGGCACGCGTTTTGAAGCACTGGAAAATAACGGTGTTTCCCATTACATTGAGCACATGTTATTCAAGGGTACCGAAAAAAGATCGGCGCGCGATATCGCCGAACAAACCGATGGAATAGGCGGACAGCTTAACGCATATACAACCAAAGAGTACACCTGTTATTACGCAAGGGCTCTTGACTCCCATATTCCGCTGGCACTCGACGTACTGTGCGATATGCTGACCTGCCCCACCCTTTCGCAGGCCGATATGGATACCGAACGCGGCGTTATACTTGACGAGATAGGTATGTACGAGGACAGTCCGGACGATCTGCTTCTTGACGGTATGTATGCATCGGTATGGAAGGACAGTATGCTCGGCTCCAATATACTCGGCACACGGCCTATCATATCCGCCATGACCGCCGACCAGCTCCGCAGCCACATGGCACAGCAATACACCGGTTCGCGCACAGTATGCGCCGTATGCGGCCGGTTTGACCGCGATATAGTCGTTGATATAATCTCATCCTCGCTTGGCCGGCTTCCAAAAGGAAACTGTTCCTATATAGCCCAAAAAGCCGAGTATAATAAAAGCATAAAGCTTATCGAACGCGATTTTGAACAGATACATCTTGCGCTTTGCTTCCCGTCCGTATCGCAGGAGGATGAAATTCGCAATCCCCTTGCAATATTCAATTCAATATGCGGCGGTTCTTCATCATCGCGGCTTTTCCAGAGAATAAGGGAGGAATTGGGACTTGCCTATGCGGTTGGTTCTTCGTCCACACCTTATTTAAAAGAAGGACTTTTTGAAATAGATGCTGCCGTTTCCCCCGAAAACGAAGGTGCCGCACTGCATGAGATACTATGCGAGATGAACCGACTTGTCCGCGATGGCGTAACGGCAGATGAGGTAAGCCGTGCAAAAGAGCAGATGAAAGCCTCCATCATAATGGGACTTGAGGGAAATTCCGCCGCTGCCGGGCACATGGGCCGAAGCGAATTGCTTAAGGGAAGAATCCGCACGGAAGACCAGATAATTGAAACCATCGACGCCATAACTGTGGACGATGTCAACGATGCAGCCCGTATGATTGTTGATTTTAACAAGATTTCCATCTGTGCGGTCGGAAAAGTTAGCGATGCAAATTACTATTCGGGGATTGTGCAAAAGGCAATAATTTGATATAATACAGTTTAATAAATAACATTTCGACCAAAATAAGACAAAACTTAAGGTCTATCGACTTTAACAAAAAGGATGAAATTATAAAATGGCTCAGCTTTCACAAGCTAAAAGAATAGTCGTTAAGGTAGGAACCTCCACCATCACACACGATAACGGAACCCCAAATATACGCGGTCTTGACCATCTCTGCCGTGTACTTTCCGACCTTGTAAGCACCGGTATGCAGGTGGTGCTCGTCACCTCCGGCGCGGTCGGGATCGGTGTCGGAAAAATGGGACTTTCCGAACGTCCTTCCGATATCGCGGGAAGACAGGCAATGGCCGCTCTCGGACAATGCGAGCTTATGTTCCTTTACGACAAGCTTTTCGGCGAATACGGCAGGAGATGCGCTCAGGTGCTTCTTACCGGAGATATAGTCAACTACGAACAGCGCAAGACCCATTTTATCAATTGCATCAACGCTCTGCTTGAGCTTTCAATAATTCCTATCATCAACGAAAACGACGCCGTTGCTGTAGAAGAGCTTGAGGGCGTCAATATCGGAGATAATGACAACCTTTCAGCAATCGTGTCCCTTCTTATCAAGGCCGATTCGCTTGTAATGCTTACCGATATCGACGGACTTTATGACCGCGACCCAAACAGCAGCGGTGCTGTCAGAATCCCTGTCGTGCTTGAAATTACCGATTCAATCAAAGCTGTCGCAGGCGGACGCGGCTCCAAACGCGGAACCGGCGGTATGGCGACAAAGGTCGCTGCTGCCGAACGCGCCTGTGAAGCAGGTATAGATACATACATCATCAGCGGTTCCCGTCCCGAAGCCCTTTACGATCTTATTGAAGGACAATCGATCGGAACACACTTTATACCAAAAAGGCAGAAAAGCTTATGATTATGAAACCACTTTCGGCCGATCCAAAATTAATGCGAGGTGTACCCGTAATGGCAAATGTTATCGAGCTAGGAAAGCGCGCTAAGGCCGCTTCAAGAATACTTTCCACAGCAAGCACACAATTAAAAAATGATGCGCTTCTGGCAATGGCCGATGCGCTTATTGATAATTGCGGCAAAATACTTGATGCTAATAAAAAAGATATAGAAAACGGTGAGTCTGCCGGTCTTACCGCAGCTCTGCTTGACCGCCTTCGCCTTACCGAGGATCGTATATCCGGTATGGCGGACGGAATCCGCGAAACCGCCGCTCTTGCCGACCCTGTCGGCGAGGTTATCGACGGCGGCATTCGACCCAACGGCATTTCAATAAGAAAGATCCGTGTCCCTATGGGGGTTATCGGTATTATATTTGAGGCTCGCCCCAATGTTACCTCCGATGCCGCAGCTCTCTGCCTCAAATCGGGCAACTGCTGTATCCTTCGCGGCGGCAAAGAGGCAATAAATTCCAACATCGCAATAATGGAGCTCCTTCGCGCAGCTGTTGCATCGGTCGGTCTTCCTGCCGACTGCGTCCAGCTTATCGAGGATACGTCAAGGGAAAGCTCTACCGCTCTTATGCGTCTGCGCGATCTTGATGTCCTTATTCCGCGCGGCGGCGCCGGACTTATCCGAGCCGTTGTTGAAAACGCTACTGTACCTGTTATCGAAACGGGTGTCGGCAACTGTCATGTATTCATCGATGCTACCGCCGATACAAAAATGGCTGCAGATATCGTATTCAACGCCAAAACCTCCCGTCCCAGCGTTTGCAACGCTATGGAGACTCTTCTTGTGCATAAAGATGCCGCCGAAAGAGTACTTCCGGAAATTTACAAAAAACTGAAAGAGAAAAATGTCGAGCTTCGCGGTGATGAGGAAACAATAAGAATACTCGGCAGCGATGTCATCCCCGTAACGGATGAAGATTATGCCACCGAATTTCTTGATTATATCCTCGCCTGCCGTGTGGTCGATTCTATAGAGGACGCTATTGACCATATATCCAAATACAGCACCGGTCACAGCGAATGTATAATCACTTCCGATTTTGTAAACGCAAGAAAGTTCACTTCATCGGTGGACTCCGCAGCAGTTTACGTCAACGCCTCCACAAGATTCACCGATGGTGGTGTTTTCGGACTTGGCGCCGAAATCGGCATTTCCACCCAGAAGCTTCACGCAAGAGGCCCCATGGGACTGCGTGAGCTTACAAGCATGAAATTTATCATCGAGGGCGACGGCCAGATCAGATAATATAATCTACTCTCAGTATTTTACGAAAGGAGTATTACCGGATGGCGAATTCATCATCGGGCAGCAGACCCGGCGGCAAGCCGCAGAACGTTCCCCAGCGTAAACGGTATGATCAAAAGCCGCAGAAATACAGCGAAAAATACGGCAGCAACCGTCCCAATCCGTACACCGGCTATTTGCCGCCAAACAGCCAGTCCAATAAAATCTACCATCCGGAAGCGGTCGATACCTCAAAGCTTGCCGAAATATCAAAATCCAGTACAGGATTGACCGAGGCAGTCATGGAGGTACGCGGAAAGCCGGAACCGCCCGTTCCAGCTCCTTCTGTGGCAGCGACTGAACAAAAGCCAGCCGCTTCAGTTCAGCAGTCACAGCAAAAAAAACGCGAATATTCGCCCAACAGAAAAAAGAACCGTTCCCCCAAAAGCGAACCCAACAAAAAATCAAACGAGGAATTAAGGCAGCACATGAAGGAAATACAGCAAGAGGCTGCTGCAGAAACTGTCACATCCATTCTGTCTGATAATATCAGTTCTGCCGCACAATCGACTTCACAACCGAATACTCCTGCTTCTCCGGAAATAAGGCTGTCGCCTGACGGTCAGCCTCTTGTTGCCATCCCTGTAATCGGAGATGACGGCAAATCAGAGATCCGCTGGCTTCCTATTGCGGTTCCGTCTTCGGAAAAGCCGACCGCAAATGTTGCCGCCGGATATGCAGACTTTGATTTCGATTCGCTCGAAGCCGATGAAAACCCGTTCGACCTGCTTTATAATGCTCCGGTCGTGCAGGTAGACGTCGATCTGGATAACAGTAAAAAAGCCACTACTGAAAACGAAACTGCCGATGAGAATACCTCTGACGAAAAAGATTCCGATGATGACGATTCGACAGCAGTAATTCCGGTAGTTGCCGCGGTTCCCATCATTGCCGGTTCTGACGTTTCAGGTGATTCCCACGTCAATGATGACGTTGCAGCAGCTCCTGTCGCGGAACCGGAGCCCGAACCT
>JAGBFS010000187.1 GCA_017936365.1 Clostridia bacterium | reverse complement strand
TTTAAGTCTGTTTTGATTAAATATAAAGATATTGCCGCTTATGAAATAAAAGGTAATTTCCAATCAATAAAAACCAAAGCTTCAGGAAAACTTGTGCTTACATATTTTGATTGTGAAAAGCAAAAATATCGCAGCGTGATATGCATGCTTGATGATGTGTATGGATTTGTAGAAGCTCTTAAAAAATATTCAGGCAAAAGATTTGATAATAATGACTGGGCGTATTGATTTATATTTATCCGCAAAAGAATAACTTAGTTTATTTTGAAAATGTTTTATAATACGAAATAAACAGAATAAAAAGACACGCTGCTCTTTCGAGCGGCGTGTCTTTTGATGTCTATAAATGTTTTTTATTCTTCTTATTTATTTGAATTTCCTTTACCACATTTCCAACCGATTTGAGAGAAACCAGCGCTGCCTCTATGGTGCACATGCTGCCGCTGAGAATGGGTTCCTGAGTGAAAAGATATTGCAGGTCTTTGCGGCTTTCGCTTGAGAACACAGTTTTAAAACTTTGGGGAGTAGTTCCGGTAAACTTTTTGAATACGCGGCTGAAATGGCTTGCACTGGAAAATCCCACTCTTTCACGTGTGGCATGAACGTCATAGGAGAAAAAGCAAAGCATACTTACCGCAACACGCATTCGGTAAAGATTCAGATAATCAACTATCGACATGCCTGCGTTTTTTGAAAAGGCATAGGACATATAACTGCTGTTGTAATTAAGCTCGCGTGCCATATCGTCAAGTGAAAAAGACTTTCTGTGGTTGATGCTGATATAACTCATGATTCGCTGGGTAATATCGTTATATCCTTCGGAACTGATACGTGAAGTTTTAGCCTTTTCATATTTGTAATGAAGGTCATCTAAAAAGAATCCGAGAAAGATGGAAACCATCAACGATTCGCAGTTTTCAACATTCTGCGGATTGGTGTAAAACCAGTTGTTGTAAATGTGGTCCATTACTTTTTTTGTGAATTTATCCGCTTCTATAACTGGTGAAATTTTTTTCAGATTGGAAGCGATATAAAGATCTTCGATATGGATTTTAAATTCGTAATAGAACGAAGGGCTGCTTAGCGGCAGCATTCGATGCTGAGTGTTTGGCGGGATATAAAAAATGCTTCCCGGAAAAGCGTACAGCTCGGTGCCGTCGATAACAAAAGTAGGGTAGCCGTCGATTATATAATAAAGCTGATAATGGGGGTGATGGTGTTCTCCCAGAATGGCTTTTTTATGTAGTATCAGATCGCTTGCCGACATTATTTTAACTTTAGAAGCCATTTTATCTTCCTTTCAAATTTGCTTTATTTTTAGGTGGCGTTAAGGACAAAAGTGGTGAAAAACCTGCTTTTTGATTGAGAAATGCCGTTAAAATCACAAAAAAACATCAATCTTATCCCCTTTACTTTACCATTTATGGCTAATATAATCAAGATATAAACGAACGATATTTTTGGTTTGAATTTACATTTGCATATAAAACAAAAAAGGAGAGTGGAGCTTATGAACAAAATGGGATTCCGCATCAAGTGGCTTGGATGTGCCGGATATGAGATGGATTTCAACGGATTTACCGTTGTAAACGATCCGTGGGTTACCGACAATCCCAAAACCGATCTTGATTGGGAGATAATTGAAAACTGCGACATTATCACCCTTACCCACACTCATTACGACCACATCACCGACATCCCCAAGCTGCTGGAAAAGTTTGATCCCAAGATCCTGACCGGTGAGCTGACCGCAATTTCGATGCTTAAGTGGACTAATATGTGTCCCATGAAGATGTATCCGCTTGCTCCCAACATCGAGTTGGATTTCGATGCGGTAAAGATCAAGACGCTGTTCGGCACCCACACCATGCTCGGTGCTACTATGAGCGCCGTAAAGGAAAGGCTGATGAACAATCCGACAGTTGCTTCCGGCGAGATAATGCAGGAGCTCAACATGATCGGCAGCATTGAATACCGCAACTTCCTTTTCACCACCCCCAACGGCACAAGGATTTTGATCTGGGGCAACGAGCTTACCCCCGAGCAGAAAAATATCATCCGTGCCGAAAAGCCGGACGTTGCTATTCTTCAGATGACCAAGAACAGCCCTGCGGAAACCGCAGATCTTTGTGTAGAGATCGGCAGCAAGGTAGTCATCGCAAGCCACATAGACTGCCCTAAGGACTATATGCATTTTGCGGTTGAGCTCGGCGAAGAGTTCAAAAAGCGCAATGCCGATGTGAACTACATCATCCCCGAATATGGCAAATGGATGGAACTGTAAGCTTTAAAGCTTGCTGTTTAATAAAAGGGCAAACGCCCTAAACAACGGAGGTTAATTTATGGTCAAATGGAAAAGAGACCTGTACTGCAGCATCATTTTGATGATTGTATCGGCGGTTCTGTTTATCTATGCCGGCACCTTCAGAACCACAAATGTAGACATATGGCTGGCACAGCCTGACGTTTACATAAGATTCTGGCTGGGTGCAATGTTCATCCTTTCGCTGCTGATGCTTATCAGAACGCTGCGAAACAAGCCTCAGGATATGACAGCCAAGATATTCGGCAAAATGCAGATATTCACCGTGGTTACTATGACGCTGTATATCTTCCTTTTAGAGCATCTTGGATTTGCGCTGGATACTTTCCTTGTTATTCTGGTGACCACCGCAGTCTTCTGCATTGACGGAATGGATCCCAAGCCCAAGGGAAAAGAACTTGCAAAGCTTCTGGCGAAGTATTCCGTTTTCTCGGCGGTATCCACCGCCCTTATCTGGGCACTGTTCACTCAGCTGCTCGATGCGCTGCTTCCCAGATGCGAACTGCTTGATTACTTTATCCACTAAGTACAAACCAACGGTCATAATGGCATCTGCCTAAATGATAAATTGAAAAACAGAAAGGACGCACTAACATGAAAAAGATTATTTGCGCAATGTTGGCACTGGCAATGGTTCTTGGTCTGGCTGCATGTGGCTCCAAGCCGGCAGCTCCCGCCGCACCTGCTGCTCCCGCAGCTTCTGCCGCACCCGCTGCGCCTGCTGCTCCCGCAGAGCCCTCTAAGCCCGCTTGGGAACCCAAGCGCACCGTAGAGATCATCATCCCCTTCGCTGCAGGCGGCGGCACTGATATCATGGCACGTGCAATTGCAGCTGAGCTTCCCTTTACTACTGTTGTAACCAACATGGAAGGCGGCTCTTCCTCTATCGGCACTATGGAATTTATGCACAGAAAGCCCGATGGATACAGCATCCTCGGCAGTTTGCCCAACTCCATCGTTAACTACTCCATCAACGGAGTTTACACCGAGCCCGTAAATGAGACTATCGTCCCGATCGGCTGCCCCGCACTTGACCCTGTTATCATCGTTACCAATGCTAAGAACCCCAAGTTTGAGCCCACATGGGAAGCTTTCTCCGAATACCTCAAGGCTAACCCCAAGGACGTTAAGTTCGGCGCTTCCGGCAACAAGTCCGGTAACCACGCTACCTGCGTTAAGGTTGCTAACCTCATCGGCGTTGGCGTAGAAGATATGACCTACGTTCCCTTTGACGGCACCGCAGGTGCTCGTACCGCTGTTCTCGGCAACAACATCGACATCGCTTGCGGCATGGTATCCGAGCTTGGCGCTTACATGGCTTCCGGCGACCTCGTTTGCCTCGCAGTTATGGATAAGGTTCGTTCCGGCTTCTTCCCCGATGCTCCCACCTTTGCAGAACTCGGCGGTGTAGCTCCCTCCGCTCCCACCCGTGGCTTCTTTGCAGTTCCCGGAACTCCCGATGAAGTTGTTGAATACATCAGCTCCGCTATCGAAGAAGTTTCCAGCAAGCCCGAAATTCAGGAACAGCTCCGTACCCTTTACTACGATCCCGTTTGGACCAGCGGCGCTGACGTTAAACAGGGAATGATAGATTACTATGGAGAAGCTCAGGCAAACCAGGCACTGTTCAACTGATATCTAAACTCAGTTTGATGCTATTCTAAATTAATCGGAATCTTTTATGACTTTGTGCATACAGGGGGATATCCCCTGTATGCATCAAAAGCATAAAGTAAGGAGGTTTCCATGGAGGTTTTTTCTACTCTC
>JAGBFS010000186.1 GCA_017936365.1 Clostridia bacterium | reverse complement strand
GTCGCTTTCCGTTCTTTACGATCACGAATACAAATCGCCTCTTATGACTCCGGAGGGCGAGAGCTTTGAGCTTGATGAAAAGTTCACCAAAAAGGAATTCCTCGCCATCAGATCGGTCGATGAAAACGGCGATACCAATCCCGATTACACAAATTACGTCGAGCCCGCACGTCAGGCTTACGCAAATCAGCAGACCGGCGCCGACACCGCTCCGCTCATCACATTTATCGCGATTCTGCTTGTCGTGCTTATCGCAATGGCCATCTTCCGCTCGCCTGCCGTTGCGCTTATGCCCGATGTCACCATCAAGCCGCTGCGCTCGAAGGGCAACGCGGTCATCAACCTGATGGGCTCTGCCGGCGGTATCATCGTACTCGCGCTCGGCGCGGTATTCGCCACCGGTTCGCTCAAAAACTCCATGATGAACTACACCGTATTCTTCTCGGTCGTCGGCGGTGTTATGCTTATCGCTCTTGTTGTATTCATGCTTACCGTTCGTGAACCGCGTTTTGTAAAAGAGATGCAGGAGGAAAGCGCAAAATACAACATCGACGAGAGCAGCGAGGACGAAAACGGCGAAAAGAGAAAGCTTACAAAGGGTGAGCTTGCATCGCTTCTTCTTATACTTGCTTCGGTTATTCTCTGGTACATGGGCTACAACGCCGTTACGAGCAAATATTCCGTCTACGCAAGCAAGATACTCAACCTTGATTACAACATGACCCTCATCCTTGCACAGGCTGCCGCAATAATCGCATACATTCCCGTCGGCATCATCTCTTCCAAGATCGGCCGCAAAAAGGCTATTTTAGCCGGCGTTGTAATGCTTTGCACAGCTTTCGGCGTAGCCGCATTTCTCAAATCCGACAGCCCTGCAATGCTGATGAACTGCATGTTTGCTCTTGCCGGTATCGGCTGGGCTACCATAAACGTTAACTCCTTCCCGATGGTCGTAGAGCTTGCAAAGGGCGGCGACGTTGGCAAATACACCGGCTTCTACTACACCGCAAGCATGGCGGCACAGACCTTTACCCCGTACCTTTCCGGTCTTCTTATGGACAAGTACGGCATGTGGACACTCTTCCCCTATGCCGCCGTATGTGTTGCCGCCGCATTCATCACCATGCTTTTCGTCCGTCACGGCGACAGCAAGCCTATCCAGAAAAATGCACTTGAAGCACTGGACGTTGACGCATAAATGAAGACATTTATTACCGTTTTGCTCATCTGTCTTTTACTGCTTATCATATTTGCCGCGGTTTATCTGTTTTTAACGGCACCGTCCACGCGGCGGCACAAGACCCTTTCGCGCATGATGGGCAAAAGATACGCTCATCGCGGTCTTTACGACGCCGGCAAAGGCATTCCCGAAAACACGCTTGCGGCATTTAGCCGCTGTATCGAACACGGGTTTGGGTTCGAATTTGACGTACGCATGACGAGTGACAAAAAGCTGGTCATAATGCACGACAACAGCACTCTGCGCATGACCGGCGTTGATGCAAAGGCAAGCGAGCTTACAGCCGAGCAGCTGCGCCAGCTTCGCATAGGGGGCACCGATGAGGTCGTCCCGTATTTTTCCGAGGTTCTTGAGCTTGTTTCGGGGCGCATTCCGCTGATTGTTGAGATAAAGACCGACGGCGCCGATTATCGCGAGGTTTGCGCCGCTGTGGCAAAGATGCTTGACGGATACAGTGGCGATTACGTTATCGAATCGTTCGATCCGCGCGCCGTAAAATGGTACAGAAAGAATCGGCCGGATATAGCACGCGGTCAGCTTACCGAGCATTTCAATTCCCGAAAGTCCAATATACCAAAGCTTTTGGGATTTATAATGCACAATTATTTTTCCAATTTCCTTACCCGTCCCGATTTTCTTGCGATGCGCATTACCGACAGGTACGGTTTTACTCATCAGATGCTCAAAAAGCTTTTTGGCGCAAACGTCGTTGTATGGACTGCGCAGTCCGAAGACGAGCTCCTTCAAAGCGAAAAGGAAGGCTGCACCGTCATCTTCGAGCACTTCACCCCCCGGCCGGGCTCAGCCCGGTTTTGAGCCTCGAGCCGCGTGGGTACGGTACGGAAGATACCCCCTGTGCGGCAAACAAATCTTTTTCGGGCAAATAATAAAAAGGAAATCCAAAATGATAAAAAACAAAAAGGGCTTGTGCGCGGTGAAAACCGTATGCACAAGCTCTTTATTATTTATTTGAACCACCGATCAAAAACAGCTTTTTTCACATCGGCTTTAAAAAAATACAAAGCGGCAAAGCCTATGACAAAAAGCGCGGTAAGCACCGCGGCGGACAGAACCGCACCCGATGCTTTTTCGGTTTTAGGCTCTGTTTTAATCGCATACAGCACGCCGCCGCTGCTTTTGGCCGTAAAGGTTATCTGTCCGTTCTTCGGCTCAATCTCCTCACGGGTTATCACACCGCCTGTATTATAGAGAAGCTCATAGCTTTTTTCGTCGCTTTTGCCGCCGACGTCAAGCGTTATCTCCCGACCTTCAAGCTGTCCCTCCGATTCAAAGACGATCACCTCTTCATCGGTCTTGATATGCTCTCTGTATTCTTCAAGCTTTTCGGTATCCGACGTTTTATACGTTACTATCTCCTGCTCATTTCCTTGCTCATCAGCTATCGGCATGCTAAAGGCTGTATCAAGGCCGCCGTCGGACACGCTGTAAAAATCGGCTCCGCTGCACAAAAGTGCGCCGCCGTCCGCTCCGTATCCTGCCAGCGATTCATCAAGAAAAACAGTATCGTCGCAAAGCTGTATCGCGTTGGACGAAAGATTCCCCGAAATTTCAAACCGCACACTCGCAAGCGATGTGGAATCAGCCGCCGCAACAGCCGACGGTGAAAACCAATCGAGCCAGACATATCCCTTTTCGGTATCGGCTCCGATCAATGATACTGCTATCCCCTGCGCCGCGGCAAGAGAATCCTCCACCAATAAAAGCTGATCTTTATTATAC
>JAGBFS010000185.1 GCA_017936365.1 Clostridia bacterium | reverse complement strand
GTATCAACAAACTCGCAGGCTTCACATACCATGAGATCGCTCTTGCCTGCCCTGCCGTTGCCGCCGATAAGAGGAAGCTTGCCGCCGATGATTATGGAAGGATCAAGCTTTGCGTTGACAAGGATAGTGGTTATCATGGAAGTGGTTGTCGTCTTGCCATGCGTACCGGAAACCGCTATTGTTCTCGGATATCTTCTGCAAACTGCGCCGAGAAGTATACTGCGCTCTACCGTGGGAATCCCGCGTTCGATAGCCGCAAGCAGCTCGGGATTATCCTTCTGAATAGCTGCGGTGTAAACGACAAGGTCGGCATCTCCGATATTTTCCGGGCGATGACCGATAAGCACCTCTACCCCAAGTGAACGGATTCGATTTACGGTATCGGATTCATTATCGACATCCGAACCGTGAATCTTTTTGTTTTCACTAAGAAGTATTTCGGCAAGAGGGCACATTCCCGAACCGCCGATACCGATAAAATGAATTTTTTCCGCCTGTTCAAGCACTTTGTCAAATGACGTATCCATACATTCACTACCTTTTATAACATTTTTAATTATTGCTTATTTGATCAATATAATAACAGAGAATGTCGAATATCCAATCTCTGATATTTGTAAACTCAAATCCTAAAGCTTTTGCTTTATCTGTATTGACGGTAAAACCCGGATCACCGTTATACGGAGCCGGATCACCGTATTTATCGATAATTGCGGTCTTTCCTGTTTTTGATTTTACAAAATCACATATCTCGCGTATTGAAACAGTACCGTCCGAGGATGCGTTTATCGCACCGTTAAAATCGGTTTGCGCAAGAAATGCGATAAACCTTCCTGCTTCATCGGAACGGATAAAGCTTAATCGGGCATCGGGATTGTCGATATGCATCGGCCGCGATTTCATTATATGCTCAACATAAAAATACAACCGCTTTGTGTAATCATCTTCGCCCAATACAACCGGACATCGAACGGCCGCCCAGTTTTTGCCGCCATAGCATTGCACAAGCGCACGCTCCGCCTGACGCTTCACCTCATTATAGGAATAATCAGCGCGGTCACACCATATAAGCTGACCGGACATACCATCAAATTCCTCTTCTTTAATACCTTCGTGCAGATCTTCATATACCGCCGTACTCGACATGTGTATATATCTTCCGCATTCAATCACATCAAGCACGCACTTTATGTCATTGGAGCAATAGGCAATTTTATCAATGACCACATCGAAATATTTACCGCTTAATGCATCAATAATGCTTTGCATATCAGAACGGTCAAGCGTGATTCGTTTTACCGTGTCGGCAAAGGTATCCTTTGCTATGCCCCGTGTCGCTATGGTTACATCATGATCGTTTTCAACAAGAGCTTTTACCATGTGGATACCAAAAAATCGTGTTCCTCCGATAACAAGTATCTTCAAATATCCGCACCTCCCGATAAGGTTATTTAAAAAGCTTATTTTCCTTTGCCCTAACCTCTTCACGACGCAGCTGTGTTTCAGCCTCGTCAATAATTATCTCGCCATCATCGTTGATGATTATGCATACTCCTGCTTTAACGTCTGACGGCACCTCTTCGGCGGGAATCGCAAACTTACGCACTTCCCCGTCCTTGCCTTCACCTTCGCAAATTGCATATTTGCCGTCAAAGCGTTCAACAACAAGCTTTCTCATTAAAATATATATTCCTTTCTTAAATATTTTAATCTAACGCATAGACATCTATAACGCCATCATTACATACTATTTTTACATTACCAAGCCGATCGGTACGAATCGGAGATATCTTATTTTCATATATCCTGTCCATAACAGCATCGTGCGGATGACCATAATCGTTTTCATGGCCGCACATTATCACGGCATACATCGGATCAACCGCGTTAAGAAAACTCCTGCATGTACCTGTATAGCTTCCGTGATGCGCAAGCTTTAAAATATCGGCCGAAACATCATAGCCATTATCGATAATATCTATCTCTACCATCGAAGATATATCACCGGTTGTCAGATATTCAAACTCGCCGCATACAAACCGCAGAACCACCGAATAATCATTTGCGTCGCTGTAATTACTGTTTATCGACGGAGAAAGCACCTGCATCGCCATATCGCCAAAGGTAAAAACATCGCCCGCCTTTGCCGCCGTTATCTGAAGTCCTTTCTTTTCCACCGCGTCAAGCACATCGGTGTATGTCTGATTAATCGGAACAAGCTCATCGGGCAGCCGCGGCATCATGATATTGTCAACATCCAATTTGCTGATAACCGTATCAAGACCGCCGATATGGTCGCTGTGCGGATGTGAACCCACCACCCAGTCAAGCCTTGTCACGCCAATGCTTTTCAGATATTCGACCACTCTGCTGCCAAGTCCGTTTTCACCGGCATCGACAAGTATGTTTGCCCCGCCACCGCGGACAAGCGCACAATCGCCCTGACCAACATCGATAATATGTACCTCCATCTGGGCATCGCTTTCCGATACGGGAGGAAAATACATCTGCAAATTTTCGGTCGGGGCATTGTTCTGTTCAAACAAGCCATCACAGCCGCATATCATACAGCACAAAAGAAAGAGTACCAAAGAAGCTAACGCCGCATATCCTCTACTTCTTTCTTGAATACCTCTTCTTATAATCATTCTTCCCACCATTATTTTTTCGATGCGCCGTTTTTGCCGGCTGTGAACCTCTGACAAGACATTCCGGTCCGGTACCGATAAGGTCATATCTTCCGGCCTTTTTCAGCGCTTTTTCAACTATTTCCCTGTTCTCCGGCTTAAAATACTGAAGCAGCGCGCGCTGCTCTGCTTTTTGCGCCGTGGTTTTGGGAACATAAACCTCATTGAGCGTATACGGGTCAAGTCCTGTATAGAAAATACAGGTGGATATCGTTCCGGGGGTAGGATAAAAATCCTGCACCTGTTCGGGACGAAGCTTTTCTTTTTTCAGGAAAAGTGCCAGCTCGACCGCATCCTTAAGGGTGCTTCCCGGATGGGAGCTCATAAGGTAAGGTACAAGATACTGCTCTTTTCCTATTTCTTTCGTTATCTTAAAAAACTTTTTTGAAAAAGCCCTGTATGCTTCAATATGCGGTTTGCCCATACAGTCAAGCACATTATTTGAACAATGCTCTGGCGCAACCTTAAGCTGACCGCTTACATGGTGCTCGACAAGCTCCCTGAAAAATTCATCATCCTTATCGCACATAAGATAGTCAAACCTTATACCCGAACGGACAAAAACCTTTTTGACGCCCTTTATCTTTCGCAGTTCGCGCAAAAGTTCAAGATAATCGCTGTGATCGACCTCAAGAGCAGGACAAGGCTTTGGCGCAAGACAGCGCTTTCCCTTGCACAATCCCGATTCAAGCTGTTTTTTGCACGACGGCTGGCGGAAATTCGCCGTTGGTCCGCCGACATCATGAATGTAACCCTTGAAGCCTTCAAGCTTTGTGAGCATCTGCGCCTCTCTGATTACCGACTCCTTGCTTCGGACGGTAATCTGCCTTCCCTGATGGAATGCAAGCGAACAGAAAGCACAGGCACCAAAACAGCCGCGGTTATGAATAATAGAAAACTCAACCTCGGTCATTCCCGGAACTCCGCCAAGATCATCATATACGGGGTGACTTCTGCGCATATACGGGAGCTCGTAAACACGGTCGAATTCCTCCGTCGACACCGGGGGCATCGGCGGATTGCATATCAGCATACGGTCGCCGTGTCTTTGAATTATCTTTTTACCTCTTACCGCATCATGCTCATCCTGCTGAATACGGCAGGAAACCGCATATTCCCTTTTCGATTCGCAGACTCGCTCATACGACGGACATTCGGCCGCCGAACCGGGCTTGTATTCCTTTATCGGAACGCTGACTACCGTTCCTCTCACATCGAGAATATCGGAAACATTTTCTCCGCCGGAAAGCCTCTTTGCAAGCTCGACCGTCTGATATTCGCCCATACCGTAGCTTAATATATCAGCACCCGATTCGATGAGGACGGACGGCCGGACGCTATCGGACCAGTAATCATAATGGGCAAAACGGCGAAGTGAAGCTTCAAGACCGCCAATGATTACCGGAGAGTCAGGATACGCTTTTTTGGCAAGACGTGCATATACAGTTGTAGCTCTGTCCGGCCGATAACCTGCTTTTCCACCCGGCGAATATGCGTCATCGCTGCGTTTCTTCTTTGCCGCTGTATAATGGGCAACCATAGAATCTATATTGCCGCCGCTTATCATAAAGCCGTATTTCGGTTTGCCGAACCGTTTAAAATCAGACTCGTCATTCCATTTCGGCTGAGCCAGCACAGCAACACAATACCCTTCCGCTTCAAGCACACGGCCGATTATCGCTGTACCGAAGCTGGGATGATCGCAATATGCGTCCCCTGTGACAAGCACAAAATCGGGCACATCGCGTCCCAGCGCGGCAACTTCTTCTTTTGTTATCGGCAAAAAAGGCATTTTTCGTCAGTTCCTTTTATTAAAATGGAGAATCGTCATCGTCGTCATCATCAAGCATATCGGCCGCACCGTCAATTCCCGGTACATCGGCAATTTCCGCATAATCATCCCTTGACATCGTCATCTCAAGGAACTGCTGACGGCTCATAAGAACCTCACGCGGCTTTGAGCCGGCATACGGCCCGATTATCCCACACTCGGCAAGCTGATCGATAAGCCGGCCGGCTCTTGCATAGCCGACGCCAAGCCGTCTTTGAAGCATTGAGGTAGACGCTTGTCCCGATTCAATAACAACATCGATCGCTTTGATAAACATCGGGTCTTCGTTTGACATATCGTCATCGGCCGCAGCAGATGTTTTTGTACCGCTGCTTGCGTTTTCTGCCGCAATACGCTCGATCTGCTCTGCGATCTTATCGTCGTATGACGCGCTGCTGTTTGCTTTTACAAAGTCAACAACACGCTCAACCTCCGGATCGTCAACAAAGCATCCCTGAAGACGGATAGGCTTTGACGCACCAACCGGATTGAAAAGCATATCGCCTTTACCGATAAGCTTTTCGGCACCGCCTTCACCAAGGATAGTTCTTGAGTCTACCTGAGAAGATACGGTAAACGCTATTCGGCTGGGAATATTATTTTTTATTGTACCGGTAATAACATCGACCGACGGACGCTGGGTTGCGATAATGATATGCATACCCGCGGCACGAGCCATCGCCGCAAGCCGTGCAATGGCATCCTCGACCTCTTTTGGCGAAGCCGCCATCAGGTCGGCAAGCTCATCGATGATAATAACTATTCTCGGAAGCTTTTCAAGCTCGTCCGATTTTTCGGCAAGCTTATTGTATCCGTCAAGATTTCGCACACCGTGATCCTTGAGCAGCGCATATCTCTTGAGCATTTCGGTAACCGCCCACTGGAGCGCTCCGGCGGCTTTTTTAGGATCACATACGACCGGAACAAGGAGATGCGGTATACCGTTATATACATCAAGCTCGACCGATTTCGGGTCGACCATGATGAGTCGTACATCCTCCGGAGAGGATTTATAAAGCAGACTGACAAGAATCGAATTTATACATACCGATTTACCCATACCGGTAGAACCGGCGATAAGCAGATGGGGCATTTTTGAAAGGTCGGTAAGAACGATATTGCCCTCTATATCCTTACCCAAGCTTACCGTAATCGGGCTTTTTGCACTACGGAACTGTTCGGAATCGATAAGCTCGCGAACGCTTACAACGCTTCTCATTCTGTTAGGTATCTCTACACCGACAGCGGATTTACCGGGTATCGGTGCTTCGATACGCACGGCCTTCGCCGCGAGGCGCAGCGCGATATCATCGGTAAGCGTGACTATTTTATTGATCCTTACACCGGCCGCCGGAGTTACCTCATATCGTGTTACAGCCGGTCCGCGGCTCATGTCACTTACCGTTGCGTCAACATGATATTCCTGCAGCGTTTCAACAAGCTTGCGCGCAGTTTCGGTAAGCTCTGCGGTCGTTGCGGTGTTTTTTGATTTATCCGGCATTTCAAGCAGATCGATCGGCGGGAAAACATACTCATTTACCGGAGTCTGAGCTTCGGCAATTTCCTTTTCAAATTTCTCTGCTTCCTTTTCGATTTCGGCCGTTTTCTGTTTCTTTGTCTTTTTCGCAAGTGCTTTTTCGGCTATCGCCTCAAGCTCTGCGACCGACTGCTCATCGGTTACTTCGGGAACCTCAGGGAATTCGTCCTGAACCGAAATATCGACAATCTCGGCCTTGCGCTTTCTCCCGGCCTTTGCCGGTTTGATATCACCAACATTTGCATCCGTCGGCTGTTCCTCAATAAGGACATGATTTTTTGTGCTGACCCGTTTCTTGGGTTCCTGAACCACAGGCATATCATCGATCGGAACATCGATATCAAAACGATGGCGCCTTTTCGATGGCGTCTGCTCCACAATTTCAAATCTTTTGGCCTTTTCGGCTCTGACCGCAGCTCTTTCCACCGCTCTTTCGGCGGCTCTGTCCGATGCCTTTTTCGACACCTTTTTGACCGGTTCCGATACTGTGCGGAAAAGCTGTATAAGTCCGGTTTTGGTAAGGAGCATAATAAGCACGAATGAAACAAGTATAACAAGAACTATCGTAAGCGGCTTGCCGATAAATGATACCAGCAGCCAGCCGGGAATACCACCGATTTCGCCGGGGCCTCGGCCGTTGCACGCCTCGATCCAAAGGCTGTTTACGACATTGCCGAAGCTGTCACCTCTCAGCTCATCGGCAAGGGTAACGCAATAAAAGAATATCGAAAACAGCATTATTACCCCGATAGCCTGCGATATCTTGACAGAAATTCTGCTTTCCGGATCATCAAGGGCGAGAAGCACCGCTATGTAAAAGGTCAGTACGCACCACAGAAGCGAGCATACCGTTCCTCCAAAGATGCCGCAAAGGACGTTATGGAGCTGTTCACTGATCCCTCTGAACAGCACCATAAGTGTAAAAAGTATGCCGAAAGCAAAAATGATTACAGCTATCGATTGGCGTTTGCGTTTCTTTTCGGTAAGCTCACGATCGATGGCCGCTTTTGTTTTTTGAGGTTTTCGCTGCGCCGCACCCTTTTTTGCAGCAGTCTTTTTTTTCGGTGCTCCTGTTTTCTGAGCCATATTTACCTCTGCTTCAAATTAATTTATAAATAAGTGATTACATCATAACTGCGCTGCCGGAAGCATCGCCGGAAGCAGCTGCTGAAACAGCTTCCTGAACTCCCCAGCCGAAAACTGTAAGCTGCTCGCCTCTGATAAGCTCGGCGATTCCGATAATAATTACTATCACACCGACTATAAGGCAGTAAATTCCGAAATAATGGAGCTTGTCATTTGAAACGATCCATTTAAGTCCTGCAATAGCAAGGATTCCAACGATTGCAGAAATTGCAACACCAACAAGTACAACACCCATATCAAGGTTATCCCAGGCACTGCTTTCAATTTCAAATACTTCAAGAACATTGGCGGCAAGTATTGCGGGAATACCCATTATGAAAGAAAATTCAAGTGCCGCATTCTTTTCGGTGCCGGTTATCATACCAAGAGTAGTGGTCGTTCCGGAACGGGAAAGTCCGGGCATCGTTGCAAATGCCTGACCTACGCCCGTAGCGATTGCACTCTTGAGGGTAACCTCGCCGCAGCCTTCCTTACCGTTCTTCTTTCTGTCTTTTGCAAGCTTTGTGGAATAAAGAAGAAGTGTTGCGGTAAGAAGCAGGCATACGCCTTCTACGATAATACTTTCATCTTCTGAAGTAAGACCGGAAAGATCCTTAAGACTCTTTACAAGCTCTCCGTTTGAATCGTACCATCCGAAAACGCCGAAAAGCGGAAGAAATGCAACAAGTATGCAGGTGCTGGCAATAACGATCATTATTACCATACGGCGGTTGGGATTCATCTTTTCAAGCTTCCAGACGAACTTGCCGGTGAAAAGATCTTTTACCATTGCAAAGAACTCTTTTATCAGAGCCCATATCTTGTTCCAGTAAACGATAAAAACCGCAATAAGCGTGCCGAAATGGAGAAACAGCGTGAATGACTGCGCCCCTTCGATATTCGTACCGGTAAAATGCTGGACAAGCGAAACGTGACCGCTGCTTGAAACCGGCAGAAATTCCGTAAGTCCCTGTACGATACCTTGAATTATCGCGTCGAAAATGCCCATTTTATGTACCTCTTTCGTATGTATTGCCCTTTCGGGCTAAATGAGATGAAACATTTATATAATTCATCTCTTATTTACTATATCCGTTATATCCTGTCCGGGATAGAATTTATCATCAAGATAAAAATTCGGATCGGTGGTTATTATCCTGCCGACAATACAGCGTCCGTCATTTTTGGAATATTCCACCACTGCGCCGCCGATGTCGGCATATTCCCTTTTACAGTCATCATCGGCCATAAACAGCATAAGCGAACTAATCATTTTCGGCCGCCTCCTCTTCCTCAATAAGAGAATAAAGGCATTTGACCGCATCAGAAAGAGACCCGAGATGATCGATAAGCCCTTCCTCCACAGCCATTTCACCGTCAAGAACCGAACCGACATCGGTCGCAAGCTCGCCGGTCTGCCGTGAAAGCTCAAGAAAACGCTCAGCCGAGATGTTTGAATTCTTCTCAACAAACCGATTGATGCGCTCCTGCATCTTTTCAAAATAGCGGAAGGTCTGCGGAACACCCAAAACAAGTCCGCTCGTTCTGACCGGATGAATGGTCATCGTTGCCGAAGGAACGATAAAGCTTTTTCGTGCCGAAACAGCGAGGGGAACGCCGATAGAATGTCCGCCGCCAAGCACAAGCGATACCGTCGGTTTTTTCATGCCCGATATAAGCTCGGCGATCGCCAGACCCGCTTCAACATCACCGCCGACAGTATTGAGAAGAATTATAAGACCCTTTATCTCTTCCGATTGTTCTATTGCGAGCAGCTGCGGAAGAATATGCTCATACTTTGTCGTCTTATTCTGCGGCGGCAAAACCTGATGGCCTTCAATCTGACCGATAACGGTCATACAATGGATACAATGCTTTCCTCCGACAGCGGTGATCGAACCGGTTTCCTTGATTTGTTCAAGCTTATCTTCGTCCAATGATCTTTCGTCGTTATCATCGTTTTCGCAAAAAGCCGAACTGTTTGATTTCCGATTATTATCTTTATTATTCATTTCGCACCAACCTCCGGCAATTAGCTTTTCCAAAATAATGCCGGAGTATGCAGCGCAAAAGACATAAGCTAAAATATTATAACACAACAACGTGCTTTCTTCAACCATAATATATACAATATATTGAATTATTTTATCTAAATATTTTTATGTTAAAATATTGACAACCTTCATCTAATATAGGATAATAGATGGGATTATAATTCATTAAAACTATATTGGACGAAGATGGATGCTTCGTGCCGGAAAGGAAAGATCACATTTTATGGGATTCACTATCGCACAAAAGATAATCAAAGCCCACCTTGTTGAAGGCGAAATGACCGTCGGCTCCGAAATCGGTCTGCGCATTGACCAGACTCTGACGCAGGATGCTACGGGTACAATGGCTTATCTTGAATTTGAGGCCATGGGCGTGCCTCGCGTAAAAACCGAGCGTTCGGTCGCTTACATCGACCACAACACTCTTCAGACCGGTTTTGAAAACGCTGATGACCACCGCTTTATTCAGAGCATTGCAAAGAAGCACGGTATATGGTTCTCCCATCCCGGAAACGGTATCTGCCACCAGCTTCATCTTGATCGTTTCGGTATCACCGGAAAGACTCTTATCGGTTCGGACAGCCACACCCCCACAGGCGGCGGCCTCGGTATGCTTGCAATGGGTGCCGGCGGACTTGATGTTGCTGTTGCTATGGGCGGCGGAACATATTACATAACTATGCCGAAAATGGTTCGCATCAATCTTTCGGGCAAGCTCCCCGCATGGGTTTCCGCAAAGGACGTCATTCTTGAGGTTCTTCGTATCATGAGCGTCAAGGGCGGCGTTGGAAAGATAATCGAATACGGCGGAGAGGGCGTTTCCTCGCATACCGTTCCCGAACGCGCTACCATCACCAATATGGGTGCCGAGCTTGGTGCAACAACATCCATCTTCCCCTCTGATGATATTACCTATTCCTTTATGAAGGCACAGGGACGCGAAGCAGACTGGACAGAGCTCAAGGCCGACGATGATGCTGTTTACGATGAAGTCATCGACATCGATTTATCAAAGCTTGAGCCGCTTGCAGCAGCTCCCCACAGCCCTGACAATATCAAGACAATATCTGAACTCAAGGGCAAGAAGATCGATCAGGTTCTTATCGGTTCCTGCACAAACTCAAGCTATCTTGACCTTATGCGCGTTGCCGCTATCCTCAAGGGCAAGACCGTCCATCCCGACGTAAGCCTTGGTATAGCCCCCGGTTCCAAGCAGGTTTTCAAT
This sequence comes from Clostridia bacterium, assembly GCA_017936365.1. Taxonomy (GTDB): domain Bacteria; phylum Bacillota; class Clostridia; order Oscillospirales; family Acutalibacteraceae; genus SIG598. The sequence continues at coordinate 17,196 of JAGBFS010000185.1, read as the reverse complement.
ATGCTTGCACAGAACGGCGCATTGGCCGATATAATCGCATCGGGCGCAAGAGTACTCGAATGTGCCTGCGGTCCGTGTATCGGTATGGGACAGTCGCCCAATTCCGGCGGTATCTCGCTTAGAACCTTCAACCGCAATTTTGAGGGCAGAAGCGGCACAGCCGATGGTCAGGTCTACCTCGTAAGCCCCGAAACCGCCGCGGCATCCGCTATAGCCGGTGTTTTCACCGACGCCCGCGAGCTTGGCGAAGCAGCCAATATAGAGCTTCCCGAAAAATTCTACATCAACGATAACATGATCCTTGAACCTGCTTCTGTAGAAGAAGCCGACAGCGTGGAGATTCTTCGCGGCCCCAATATCAAGCCCTTCCCTGTTACCGAAGAGCTTCCCGAAGAGATTTCCGCAAAGGCTCTTTTAAAGGTTGGCGACAACATCACAACCGACCATATCATGCCGGCCGGTGCAAAGATACTCCCCTACCGCTCCAACATCCCCCATCTTTCCCAGTATTGCTTCGGCGTATGTGACAGCACCTTCCCCGAAAGAGCAAAGGCTGAGGGCAAGAGCATTGTTATCGGCGGTTCCAACTACGGCCAGGGCTCTTCAAGAGAGCACGCGGCTCTTGTACCGCTTTATCTCGGCGTAAAGGCCGTTATAGTAAAGTCCTTTGCAAGAATCCATCTTGCAAACCTTGTCAACGCCGGTATCGTTCCCATGACATTTGAGGATCCTGCCGATTACGACCGCATCGACCAGCTCGATGAGCTTCGTATCCCCGATATAAGACAGGCACTCGAAACAGGTACCGCAAAGGTTATAAATGTAACAAAGGGAACCGAATTCACCGCAAAATGCGAAGTTTCCGGCAGACAGTGCGATATTCTTCTTGCCGGCGGTCTTCTCAACTACACAAAGAAAAATTCTTAATTTGATATTTTGATATAAGGAGATGTCACCCATGAACATAGAGGCCAAGCTCCAGGCTGCCACCGAGCAGTTTGAAAAGGTTATGCGTTCCCAGCTCGAAAGAGTCGAGAGAATGAAGAACGGCGATGATTTCGTAGATTTTGAAAAGCTTGATAAGGTTATTATCGGCGTCTGCGGCGGCGACGGCATCGGCCCGATCATTTCAAAAGAGGCCGCAAGAGTTGTCGAATATCTTCTCAAGGACGAGGTTGAGGCAGGCAAGATCGAGATCAGATATATCGACGGTCTTACCATCGAAAACCGCGTTGCCTGCATGAAGGCTATTCCCGACGATGTACTTGCCGAGCTCAAGCAGTGCCATGTAATCCTCAAGGGCCCGACAACTACCCCCAGAGCCGGCGATCCCTGGCCCAACATCGAAAGTGCAAATGTCCGCATGAGAAAAGAGCTTGATCTCTTTGCCAACGTACGTCCCGTCAAGGTTCCCGAACAGGGCATCGACTGGACATTCTTCCGCGAAAACACCGAAGGCGCCTACACACTCGGTTCCGACGGCTGCACAGTTACCGATGATCTGGCTGTTGATTTCACCGTCACCACCACTCAGGGTACTGAAAGAATCGCCCGTCTTGCTTATGAATATGCAAAGAAGAACAACAAGGGCCGTGTTTCCATCATCACAAAGGCAAATGTCGTAAAGACAACCGATGGCAAATTCCTCAAGCTTTGCCAGGAGATCGGCAAAGAGTATCCCGAAATCGTTACCGATGACTGGTACATCGATATCACAACCGCAAAGCTGGTCGACGAAAAGCGCCGCCGCGATTTCCGTGTATTCATACTTCCCAACCTTTACGGCGATATCCTCACCGACGAAGCTGCCGAATTCCAGGGCGGCGTAGGTACAGCGGGAAGCGCCAACTACGGCAAGCGTTATTCCATGTTTGAAGCTATCCACGGTTCTGCCCCCAGAATGATAACCGAAGGCCGCGGCAAGTATGCCGATCCCTGTTCGATGCTCAGAGCAGCAGTAATGATGCTCTCCCACATCGGTCGTCAGGAGCAGGCAGATAAGCTTGAACGCGCACTCGATATCTGCATGTTTGAAGAGAAAAAGCTTACCATCACCGGCCGCGATACCGGCTGCACATGTGAGGAATTCGGTAACTACGTCATGGAGACTGTCGAATCTCTCTGATTATAATTAAGGACTTGATATCTTATGGCAAAAAGAGAAAATATCTCCATGTCGGTCATCCGGCGTCTGCCGCGGTATTACCGTTTTCTTAATGAACTGTCTTCATCGGGAGTGACAAGGATCTCTTCCGGCGAGCTTGCAAAAAGAATGGGGCTTACCGCATCCCAGATACGTCAGGATCTTAACTGCTTCGGCGGGTTCGGTCAGCAGGGATACGGTTATGATGTCCCAAAGCTTTTTGGCGAAATAAGCACCATACTCGGTGTCAACGAGGGATATCCTGCTGTAATGATAGGTGCCGGCAACCTTGGACGGGCCGTATCAATATATATATCCGGTTCGGGCAAGCCAAGGGGCTTTCGGCTTCTTGCAATGTTCGATATTAATCCAAAGCTTATCGGCACATGCTACAACGGCGTGCCTGTACTTGATGCAGGCGATATCGAAGAATTCTGCAAAGAAAACTCGCCAAAAGCCGTATTCCTCTGCATCCCGAGTGAAGGTACAAAGCACATAATCGAAACGCTCTACAATTGCGGTGTGCGATACTTCTGGAATTTCAGCCATTATGATATCGCAATGAATTATCCGGATGCAATTGTGGAAAACGTACATCTCAGCGACAGTCTTATGACGCTGTGTTATCATATAACGGATAACGAAAACGTCCAATAAAAACAAAAACGGGAGCTGCTGCAAAATGCAGCGGCTCCCATATTTAATATCATTATTACAGAGAGATCCCGAAATTTTCACCTATTTCCTTGATACCTTCGGTTATCTCTTCCCTTGAAAAGTTACATTCTTCAAGCTGTTCATCGCTCATATCATTGAGCGTTTTATAAAACCGCAAAGCTGTTTCAACCGTTTTCATATCGCCCTCTTCCAGCTTTTCAAACAGAAGATCCTCTGCTTCGTTTATATTACCAAGCGATATAAGCTTTTCAAGCTGTATCTGCAGCGGATCGGTATCAGCGCCGGTTTCATCAACAGATATGAAAGAGTATATATCATCCTGATCCTTTCCCAAAAGAACTTTGGCAAGTACTCTGACAAAGGTTTCTATCTGTCTCATAATATAATCGGTCTGAAACATAGCCTATCCCCTGTATCAATAAGAATAAATATCGAGCGGCGACGTCGCAAATTCGACATCGGTCTGTGCATCGATATAACCGATAGCTTCGCCCGTTCCAAGCACAACGCACGCCTGCGGATCGTGTGCCACCACAACGCTGAGCCTTGTCTTCTTTGCAAGAAGCTTATCCATACCGTAAAGCATCGCGCTTCCGCCGGTAAGAACCATACCGCGCTCATAAAGATCACCGACAAGCTCCGGCGGAGTTTCCTCCAGAACGCTCTGAACCGCGCGGCATATATAAATACTCGGTTCTTCAAGAGCTTCAAGCATCTCATCGGAGGTAACCTCTATCTGACGCGGCATACCATTGCGTCCATCCCTTCCGCGGACGATTCCGGTCATAAGACGGTCACGCATAAAGACGCAGCCTATTTCTTTCTTGATATCCTCCGCAGTACGCGGTCCGATGATGAGATTATGGTTCTTTCTAATATATTTTTCTATCGCTGCGTCAAACGAATTACCGGCAACCTTTATCGATTTTTTAACGGCAAGACCATTCAGCGTAATAACACCGATATCGGTGGTACCGCCGCCAATATCACAAATAAGACTTCCGTACGGCTGGGCAATATCAAGCCCTGCGCCGAGCGCTGCGGCAATAGCCTCTTCAACAAGGCAGACCTTACGCGCACCGGCCGCACGAAGAGCATCGACCACCGCACGTCTTTCGACTTCTGTTATACCGATGGGAACGCACACAACAACTCGCGGCATAAGCATTTTGCTTCCGCAAACAAGCTTTACAAAGGTAGTCAGCATCGCTTCCGTAAGCTCATAATCGGAAATAACACCGTCATGCAGCGGATAAACCGCCGCTATCCTGTCGGATGTTCTTCCAAGCATCCGGTACGCATCCGAACCTATCGCAACTATTGAATCCGTATCTTTATCTACCGCAACGATTGCCGGCTCATTAAGCACAACACCACGTTCCGGAACACATATTTTTACTGTAGATGTGCCAAGGTCTATACCGACATCTACACCGACATCTAAACCGGGCAATTGTTTCACCCCTTATGTAAACGACTTAAAGCCTAATCTTTAGTATACATAATCATCGTTTCTGTGTCAATGGTTCACAGACCATATAAAGGAAAACAAATAATGAACAAAAAACAAACCTGTGCAAAAATAGTAGAAATACTGAAAAATCAATATCCCGATGCGCTGTGTTCTCTACAGTACAGCGACCCTATCCAGCTAATTATCGCCGTGCGTCTTTCCGCACAATGCACCGACGCGCGCGTCAATATGGTCACACCGGGGCTTTTTGCCGCACTCCCCGATGTTGACGCCTTCTGCAATAGTGATATTTCTGAAATAGAAAAACACATTCAGTCCTGCGGTCTATACCGCACAAAGGCAAAGGATATAAAAAATATGTGTCTTATGATCCGCGATGAATTCGGCGGAAAACTGCCCGATAACATGGACGATCTTCTTCGTCTGCCCGGTGTCGGCCGAAAAACCGCCAACCTTATCATGGGTGATGTTTACGGCCAGCCGGCAATAGTTGCCGATACACACTGCATTAGAATATCGGGTCGCCTTGGGCTTACCGATTCAAAAGATCCATACAAGGTTGAAATGCAGCTGCGAAAGATAATTGAGCCGTCCGAAGGCAGCGATTTCTGCCATCGCATAGTACTTTTCGGGCGTGATATATGCAGCGCGCGTGCGCCGAAATGTGACATCTGTCCGCTTTCTGAGCTTTGTCCCACCTATAAAAAACAAAAGGATTGATAAAATGGCATTACTTACCTCAAGCAACGTCGGGCTATGGTTTGGCGAGCGCGAGATAATGAGCGGCGTTACCTTTTCTATACCGGAAAAGGGACGTGTCGGACTTGTCGGAGTAAACGGCTGCGGCAAATCCTCGCTTTTCAAGATGATAACAGGCGAGCTTCCAACCGATGAGGGTGATATAGTCCGTTCAAGACTGACCACAATCGGCTATATGGAACAGATCATTCTTGATGGCTCGCGCACATTATACGAAGAAGCTCTAAGCGTATTTTCTCATCTTGAGGATATGGAACGCGAGCTTAATGAAATCAATAAAAAATTAGAAAGCTGTGAAGATGCTGAGCTTATTGAAAGACAGCACCGTCTGAACGAGGAATTTGCCGACAAAGGCGGTCTTACCTTTCGTGTGCGTGCACGCTCTTCCCTGCTCGGTTTGGGTTTTACCGAAGCGCAGCTTTCACAGACTATAGGCACATTAAGCGGCGGTCAGCGCTCCAAGGTACAGCTTTGCAAGCTTCTTTTATCCGGTGCAAACCTGCTTCTTCTTGATGAGCCGACCAACCATCTTGATATCGAATCAACAAAATGGCTTGAAAACTTCCTGCTTGGCTGCGGCAGCGCTTATATCGTAATATCGCACGACCGCTATTTCCTTGACCGCGTAACTACAACCACCATGGAGCTTGAAAACCGTCGGCTGACGGTTTATCCGGGCAATTACAGCCGCTATCTTGCTCTTCGTGAGGAGCGGCGTGAGGCCGATATGCGCCATAACGAAAATGTTATGCGCGAAATAAAGCACGTTGAAGGTATAATCGAACAGCAAAAACGCTGGAATCAGGAACGAAATTACGTCACCATAGCAAGCAAGGAAAAGCAGATAGCCCGTTTGGAAAAAGAGCTTGTAAATATTGAAAAGGATCCCGACAGCATTCATTTTAAATTTACGGCAAAGGACGTTGTGACCGACACAATTCTAACCGCCGACCGACTTGCCTTTTCTTACGGAAACCGCGAGATATTCAAAGAACTGAGCTTTTTCATAAAAAAATCCGAAAAGGTCTTCTTGCTTGGAGCAAACGGCTGCGGCAAATCCACCCTGCTTAACATACTTGCCTCGCGTATGCCCGGAAAGGCCGGAAGCTTTACGCTCGGAACCGGCGTTTCTGCCGGGTATTTTGACCAGACAATGAGCTCACTGCATACGGAAAAGACTGCACTTGACGAAATATGGGACGCCTATCCGCGAATGACCGAAACTCAGGTTCGCTCGGCGATGGCTGCATTTCTATTCCGCGGGGACGACGTTTTCCGTAAAGTGGAATTACTTTCCGGCGGCGAAAGGGCGCGTCTTGCTCTTCTTAAGCTTATGCTGTCCGGTTCCAATCTTTTAATACTTGACGAGCCTACAAACCATCTTGATACCGCATCGCGTGAAGCGCTTGAAAAGGCTTTACTTGAATACGATGGAACTCTTCTTATCGTATCGCACGACCGTTATTTTATAAACAAGCTTGCCTCAAGAATTTATTATATGGAAAATGGCTCGCTTTCCGAATTTTTAGGAAACTACGATTATTTTGAAGAACATCGGGTTATCAGCGAAAACACTGTAAAGACTGTTAAAACACAAAGCTCACAGGCGATTGAATACAAACAGCGCAAAGAGCGCGAATCGGCAAAAAGAAAATGCAAAGGTCAGATCGACCGTACCGAAAAACGTATCGAAGAGATCGGCGAAGAGATGGCTCAGATCAATCATCAGCTTACCCTGCCGGAGGTTTCGTCCGATTACGAACGGGTTCTTGAGCTTTCGGGTAAACTTGACTTACTCGGTAACGAAGAAACAGAACTTTACGCCCTTCTTGAATCTCTTTACGATCAGCTTGATGACTGATCCACGCACTGTCCAACGAAAGGAAAGATAGATCAAAAAATGAAGGTATTTGTTTATACCCTTGGATGCAAGGTAAATCAATACGAATCACAGCAAATGGAGGAAAACCTCAAGTCAGCGGGTTATGATCCGGCTGATAAGAACGAAGCTGCCGATATATATATAATCAACAGCTGTGCCGTAACGGCCACCGCAGTACAGAAAACACGTCAGACTATCGGACGCATACGCCGAGATCATCCCGATGCCGTTGTATGCCTTACCGGCTGTGTTCCGCAGGCCTTCCCCACCGGCGGCTGTGAAGGCTGCTCGGCTGACATCATAATAGGCAATTCAAATCGCGGCGAGCTTCCCAAATACATTGCCGAATACCTTCGGACAAAAACTCCGATAATCCGCATAGAGCCGCACACAAAAGATTCGGGGCTGAGCGGTACAGTCAGCGGTCTTGGCGAGCGAACAAGGGCATATATAAAAATTGAAGACGGCTGCAACAGATTCTGCTCCTATTGCATCATCCCCTACGCAAGAGGACGGGTGCGCAGCCGTGAACTATCCGATATCGTTGCCGAGGCAAAAGCACTATCACAGGGCTATCGCGAGGTCGTGCTTGTCGGTATCAACCTATCCGCATACGGTTCCGATATTGGTCTTACATTGCTCGATGCGGTAAACGCAATAGCGGAAATTGACGGTATTGACCGAATAAGGCTCGGCTCGATGGAGCCCGATCTTCTGACTCCGGACGTGCTTGCCGGTCTTGCAGAATGCCCAAAATTCTGTCCTCAATTTCACATCTCGCTCCAGAGCGGATGTAACGAAACACTAAAAAGAATGAATCGCCATTACACAAGCGAAGAATATTATAAGCTTGTCTGCGATATCCGCTGCGCTTTTGATAATCCATCGATTACCACCGATGTTATGTGCGGTTTTGCCGGCGAAACGGACGATGAATTTGAAAGCTCTCTTGCTTTTGTAAAAAAGATAGGCTTTGCAAAAATACACTGCTTCGTATATTCACGCCGCCGCGGCACGCGCGCTTATGATATGGAAAATCAGGTAAAGCCGGAGGTTTCCTCCGCACGAATGGCAAGACTGCTTGAGGCGGCACAGCAATCTGAAAGTTCATTTTTTGATTCGCAGATCGGAACTGTTTCAAAGGTGCTTGTCGAACGTCCCGTCGGCGACGGCTTTGTTGAAGGATACACCGAAAACTACACCCCTGTACGAATCCTCGGCGATATAGCAAAAGGAAGCATGGTCGATATAAAAATTGAGGCCGCCGAATCACAATATTGCATCGGCAGCCTGATATAGCACTATTCTTCTGTATTTTGCGAAATATTTTTGTCTTCTGATTTATCTTCATCTTCCGGCTTTTCTTCGGTCGTAACCTCATCATCGGAAGATAATATATCTGTAACTTCTTCGCTGTCCGCAGCTTCGGCTTCGGGCAGCATACTTTTTGCCTTTTTCTTCTTTCTGTCGATAACGATGATTATAATGACCGATGCGATAAGACAGATAACAAGTATCGCCATAGGAATAAAGCCTTTGTACTTTTCCCATACCGCATTTTTTATTTCATCCCATTTTACCGAAGAAACGATCTTGCTCATCATTTCGGCGTTGGCTTCGGAAACGCTTTCCCCAAAAACAGCCAAATCGGAATCCGGGTGCTCGATAAGCATGAATATAACCTTTTTGCCATTGATAACAGTTGTGTATTCAAGCCTGTTTTCGCGGCCATCTATACCTTCAACTGCGCAATATGACTTTATATAAACAGCCCGATTTGCCCGATAAACAGAACAATCATAGTATTCAACACCATCAACCGCATCCAGCGCCGACGAATAATTCTCATATTCGTCAAGCTTGAGCCGAAGCTCATCTTCACTCAAACGGCTCATATCGTATATCTGCCATGTGTCATTATTGTCTTCAACATAAACTACAAGCTCGGTTGTAATGCCCGATTTCATCGGCCACACTGCATTAAAATAAATCCCGTTGCGTTTATATGCCGATTCAAGCTGGCCTTCGGTCATACCATAAGATTCAAGCAGCGGAAAATCGGATGGAACATCTCTGCCCGTACAGTAGGCATCCGACGGTATATCAAGAGTGATTCCAAGCTCTTCGATCCTGTAACTTTTCGGTTCAGATGGAATTTCATCATCAGCATCAGATGCCGAAGCCGGCTCTTTATCGATAACCGAATCCGACGGGTCGATATAATCATCCTGCGTTACGTTATTGACCGATTCATTAACCACGCTGTCGCTTGCCTCAAAAGATTCATCGGAATTAAAATGGTTCGGATATTCTTCCGATTCCATCGAAACCTCCATATCGGAAAGATAAGCAGATTCCGACTCCATCATACCGTCGGCCGCGCTGCTCATCATCGATAACAAGCCCGCCGCTCCGACAAAGACAACTGCCGCGGCGGCAACTGCACACAATGCTGTCATTGTGCGCTTGAACACTTTTTGTTTTTTATTATTTTCTTTTAACTCTTCTGCTTCTTCCTGTATCTCGATTCGTTTCAAAACATCGGCAAAATCAAGCTTTGCTCCGCTTTCAAGCTCCTCTTTAAGCTGTTCTTCAAATCTTTCTGTGCTCACTGCGCCACCTCCGTTCCGATATAATCCTTCATCTTCTTTATAGCCTGCGAATGTCTCCATTTTACCGTTCCCACAGGCTGTTCAAGTATCTCAGCTATTTCCGACAGCTTTAGCCCGCTTACCGCATGAAGTGAGATAACCTCACGCTCTGCATCATTAAGTCCGGCAGCCGCTTCGGACAAAAGCGCCCTTGTCAGCACCGATTCCTCGGTCGACATATCGGCAACCATACTTTCCTCAAGCTGTGTAAAAGAAGCGTTTTTTGATGTAAGCATATCATAAGTAAGATTCCTTGCAATACGCATCACCCACGCTGTGCCGGCACCTTTTTGTTTAAAAGATTTTGCATTCCTGTAAATCTTTACAAATGTATCCTGCATGACATCCTGCGCAAGCTGGTGATTTTTTGATATAGACAGCGCGAAAGCATACACCTGCTTTGCAAGACTGTTATAAAGCTCTTCAAGTGCGCCCATATCACCCTTGGCTATACGCCCTATTAAAATGTCGGTCTGCAGATGGGTCATATTCCACATCCCCTTAAATATAACGTCCAAAACCTCAAAAAGGTTGGTGTATGAATTTAATTTACATTATTCTACAATATTTACCCGCAAAATTCTACAATAAATTTACAACCTTTGTGAAAAAGCGGCCGATTTTATGATATAATTAGCTGGATAATAAATAATATTGAATTGGGAATGATTTTTTTGAGTTATATGCTTCCACTCGGTTCATGGCGTTCGGTCTTTGCCGTTCCCAGTGAAGTAGTCGATAAACATCTGCGTCTTGCCGGAGCAGCACAGCTTAAGGTTCTGCTGTTTCTTCTTCGTCACAGCGATTGTCTGATCGAATGTGAAACACTTGCCGACAGTATCGGTCTATCGGTCGAAGATACAAAAGATGCCGTTTCCTACTGGGTGCAGTGCGGTCTGCTTTGTGAGGATTTTGGTACGTTATCACCAGCCGGAACCGCCGCACCGCAAAGTCAATATACAAAACCCACGCCATCCGAACCTGTTAAAACAGAGGAATCTCCGGCTGCGGCAAAGCCCGCCAAAAAGGAAAAAATACGTTATTCATTTGCCGAATGTGCCGAAATAATCGCAAATAACGAGCCTATCGCACAGATGCTTCCGGTTATCGAAGGCATTTTAGGCAAACAGCTTAACCATACCGAGATCTCCATGTTTGTTACCGTAATCAGCTGGTACGGACTATCGCCCGACTGCCTTGCCATGCTTGTAAGCTATTGCAAAAGCATCGGCAAAGCAACCGTCAGCTACATAGAGGCTACCGCCAGAGGCTGGGCGGACGATGAGATACTTACCCTTGAAAAGGCCGAAGAAAAAATAGCAAAACTTACCAAAAGCCGCAGCGCATGGAACACCATACGAACGGCGTTTGATATCCCGGAGCGCAAACCTACCGCAACGGAAGAAGCTTGCTCGCTTCGCTGGCTTTATGAATGGGGATATGGTACTGATGTTATCAAAATCGCTTATGAAAAATGCATCAATGCCAAAGGAAAGCTTAACTTCAGCTATATTAACGGTATTCTGAAAAGCTGGTATGAACGCGGACTTATCAATGCTTCACAGGTCATAGCAGCTATGGAAGAACAAAAGAATTCGGCAGCAAAGCCCGACGATTCTAAAAAGAACACAGATTCCGGAAGATATTCGCCCACCTACGATATCAGCGAGATCGAATCATTGCTTGATGATGATTGGATAGACGGAAATTAAATTATCCTGAAAGGTTGAAACACAATGGGTTTTTCAATTGAAATATTTGACGCGGCCGAAACAAAACTGCGTCAGCTTAAAACCAAAGCCGAAGCCGAAGCAAAAGAACGGCACGATGTATTCTGTGAGCATTGCCCGGAATACAGGGAGCTTGAAAACACACTTTCAAAAACCGGCAGCCGACTTATGTGTTCTATCTTCGATCCCGAATCGGATGTCGAAGCGTGCGTATCCCAGCTAAAAAAGATCAACGATGAAACTCAGGCACGCATGACCGAGCTTCTGCACAAAAACGGACTTAGCGAAGACTATCTTGAGCCGAATTATTCCTGCAAAAAATGTTCTGATACCGGATACATAGACGGCGAGCGGTGCGAATGTCTTGAATCGCTTATGAAGAAGTTCGCTTTTGAAAAGCTTAATATGAGCACACCTTTGGGAATATGCACCTTTGAAAGCTTTTCGCTCGAAAATTATCCAAACGAAGCCGCCGGCGGTCTTTCCCCAAGAAAGATCATGGAAAAGACCTTTTTACGCTGTAAAAACTACGCCGAAAGCTTTTCGCTTAACTCCCCCAGCCTGATACTGCAAGGCGGCGTCGGCCTTGGTAAGACTCATCTTTCACTCGCCATCGCAGGCACGGTAATCGAAAAGGGATACGATGTCGTATATGGCAGCGCACAAAGCTTTTTCAATAAGATAGAGCGCGAACGTTTTGGAAAAGCGGCATCATACGAAGATACGCTTTCTCTGCTGATAAGCGCTGACCTCCTTGTTCTGGACGATCTCGGCTCCGAATTTACAACGCAATTTACCGTTTCGGTGCTGTACGATATAATCAACTCCCGACTTCTTGCCGGAAAACCGACCATAATCAGCACCAATCTCAACACCGAAGGAATTGAACAGAAATATTCCGACCGAATCCTTTCGCGAATACACGGTAATTACAACCGTCTGCAATTCGTCGGCAAGGATATGCGGTTTACCTTAAGACGCGTCAAGAGCGAGAAAAATTTATAAATCCCATACGATTTACAGCAATTGTCAAATTTATTATTTAATTCATGTATCAAGCAAAGACAAACTATTGACAATCCCGTTTCGTGTAATATAATTTATGTATAAGTATTAATGAAAGGATTTTTCTCATGTTTTGTCATTCATGCGGTACTGAAAACCCCTCAAACTCAAAATATTGCATAAATTGCAGTCATAAACTTGTTCCTGCTCATGCGCAATCGGAGACTACTCACTTTTATACCTTTTCGCATGAAGTTTCTAACGAAACAAAGTCGAAGGAAACCGCAACTCAGGAAGCTTTAACCGCCCTCGGAAAATCCCCGCTTTTAATCACTGCAGCAGCAATCTTTGCCGCGAGCGTACTTTTTAATATGATAGGCATAATTACAGGCGCAAGTGTTCTGTCACAGCTAAGTGATCTTTTGGGCGGAGTTTTTTCCGGTTTTGGCGAGCTAATGGCTATAACAAGCTTCTTTTCAGCCATTCCGCAAATATTAATTGTCGTCGGTTTGATTATTACAGTTTCATCATGCATTAATTACACAATATCTTCAACCGGGCTTAAGATAATAAAGGTAATCATGTATATCAATTTTGTCATTCTTATCATTTCGGCGATTGCGACATTATTACCTATGCTGGGAGCAATGTGCGACAGTTCATGTCTGGACGAAGATTTCCACAGCATAACTGACAGCATTTTTTTAGTCATCGTATTAGTTGGTGTTTACTACTCTTTATCGATATCATACTACAAGGAATTAATCGATATCCTCAACAATATGATATCAAGCATCGATACCTGCATGCCATATCCTGAAATCACTATCTACGTCATTATTGTCAATTTCTTTCTTGCCGGCAGCAGTTTTCTTACCGCTTTTATTAGTATCGGAACTCTCGGTTTTTCCGGTATGCTCACCCAGCTGCTTACTTGCGCATCCTATGTTTTATTCACTATTGTGATGATGATGTATTCCAAAGAAATGACATCCGTAAACACAAATTATGCAAGAAAAAGTATAATAAAGAATGATATGCCCAAAAACAATCAGCCTCAGTTTAACTATCAGCCCGTCCCCATGTCTAATCAGCAGCTCCCGCAAAATCAGTACTATTATCAAGTTCCCCCACAGGGTTACTATTTCGTACCTCCCTATCAGGCGATGCCCATTCCTGTCATTCAGCCTCAGCCCTTTGATAATCCTGATGAATCGGAGGATACAATGCCCTTGATAATGCCTGAACCGGAACCGGGTGAAACACGTGATTCAAGCCATAACGAAGAGGATGACAAAGGTCCTTTTGTTTTCTGTGCCAAATGCGGAAACAGATACAAAAGCACTTTGAACTTCTGTTCTTATTGCGGCCAGGAAAATTTAACCAATAAAAAATAACAAAGAATATATAGTTAAAAACAAAGCGCAGACGGATAAAAAACCGTCTGCGCCTTTATTTTTAACTATCTTTCAATATCTAAAAATACATCTGCAAGCTCAAGTATGATATCGGACGGGGTCATTGAATGCTGTGAAAATTTCTGGGCGGCTTTGTCACCCGACGCACCGTGAATATACACAGCGCACGTCATGGCATCCGCCGGATTCATTCCCTGTGCAAGGAAAGAACCCAATATTCCGGCAAGAACATCGCCGCTGCCGCCTTTTGCCATTCCGGGATTACCGTTTAGGTTAAAATAAATGCTTCCGTCGGTCGATGCGCAGATAGTATTTGCGCCTTTAAGAATTATGTTAACACCATATTTCGATACAAATTCTTTGACGGTACTAAGTCTTGTGTTTTGCACATCTTTTGCGGATTTTCCGATAAGTCTTCCCATCTCGCCCGGATGAGGAGTCAAAATTATCGGGCACTCTCGTTTACATAATATCTCCGGGGTATCCGCAATCGCATTTATCGCATCTGCATCAAGAACAACCGGGATTTTTACCTTGCTGAGTACCGCTTCAACAATACAGCGTGTTTCCTCATTGTTTCCCATTCCGCATCCAAGCACAACAGCATCGGACATTTCACATAACGAAACAATGTCATCAGAAAAAGAAGCAGAAATCGAACCGTTATCATTTTCCGTCATCGGATAGTAAACCGCATCAGGAAGCAATCCGGCAACTATCGGATATACACTTTCAGCGGTGGCAATTCTGACAAGTCCGGCGCCCGACTGAACTGCAGCTTTTCCGCAGAAGGATGCCGCACCGGGCATGCCCTTGCTTCCGACAATACATAAAAGCCTGCCGTAATCCCCTTTTGAGGTGTTGGCGCGTCTTGTCCTGAAACACAGCCGAACCGGCTGTTAGTCAATGGTATTCATCTGAGATGAGGATTCTTCTACCTTTGCCTCGTCTATACCGATAGAAGCGGTAAGGACCTTGCCGCAGAATTCGGCACCGGGATAAACAACGTGTCCGGGCTTCTGCGTTGTAAAGGTCACGGTATACGATGCTCTGACACAGGCACCTGGTACCTCTCCCGTATCGGCGCATACACCGCTTGCAATATCAATTGATATAACCTTTGCCGCCGAAAGGTTAATAAGGTCGATAACCTGCGATGTTGTTTCATCCGGCTTATCCTTAAGCCCCGTACCGAAAATCGCATCAACGATTATATCCGAATTATTCAGGCATCGGATAAAAGCTTCCCTTTCGCTTTCAACAGCGTAGGAAATGTGGTTTATACCGGCACGTTCTCCCCTTCCGAGAAGATCGATCGCATCGTTTGTCTTCGGGTGACCGGACGCAAGAAGCATTACGACATTTGCGCCGCCGTTATAAAGCTTTTTGGCACATGCAAAACCATCGCCGCCGTTATTTCCACGGCCGCAGACGATCGCAATATTCTTGCCGTTTATGCCGTACTTATCATAAATAAAGCGCGCTACGGCCGAACCGGCAATCTCCATAAGCTTGATATGCTCAATACCGCTTTCGACATATTCATTTTCAAGCTTCTGTGTAATTATATTATCAAGGATCTTCATAGCAATACGTTACTTTTCCGCCCCCAAAAGGAGCGCTCCTCATAAAATAATAAATCTGCTGACTTAAAAATCACGCCTGTGCGAAACCTTCGCGAACTACCATTCGGTTGACGCATTTTTTGAGTCCCTCAAGCATTCTGTCATCGGGCGAGATTATAAGCGCGGTTCTGCCGCTGCTTTTATCCGGATAAACAAGCACCACCGCATCGGCAGGCGTTACCGAATAGGAATATATCAGAACGCTGTCAAACTCTGCATCGTTGAAGCTATCTATATCATAAGGATAAAACTTATCAACGTCTTTAAGGGAAATAGAAAGAAGATTGGAACGGTTGGTTTTGTTTACAATCTTATCTATCTCAAAATCACCGTTGACAAGATCGTATTCATATTCGACAAAAAGCGAACGAAACAGCTTGAAGCAAAGCCATACAAGTCCGACAAGAAGCAGAATTATGATAGGCATTGCCGAAAGAAAAATAAAACCAAGAGTTATCAGCAGCGCGCCGAGCGTCAGACCCAAAAATATAATACCGTACATTTTCAGCATCTCTTTGCCTTCAAATCTTTTTTCTACGATCTGTTCACATACTACATCCAGTACCATATAAATTCACTTCCTAAAATATGTTTTTTATGATTATATCATACTGACGCCGCAAAAACAATTGAATTTTCTCTTGATTTACGTAAATTTTATGTTATAATTGATACGATATGCAAACGCAATGATGGAGAGAGTAAGCGAATTCGGTTTTGTTAAGAGATTCGGCGTCGTTGGCTGTAAACGCCGATACAAAATTCTCGCTGAAGTTCACTCCGGAGCGGTGCGGCTGAACATACCCAAGTAGGCCGCAACGGCAGGCACCGTTATATGCCTCCAAGCGTATCGGTATCTTACCGATAAAGCAGGGTGGTACCGCGGAGCTTTGCGTCTTCGTCCCTGAAATGGGATGAAGGCGTTATTTTTATTTGGAGGAATCCCGATGAAAGAAAAACTTATCGAAATCAGAAAGAATTTCGAGGACGCAAAGGCAAAGGCCGACACCAGCGAAGCTCTTGAACAGCTCAGAGTCGCCTACCTCGGAAAGAAAAGTCCGTTGAACGATATGTTCAAGGAACTCAAATCGTTATCCGGCGAAATGAAAAAGACGATCGCACAGGATATCAACACATTGAAAAAAGAGATCGAACAGTATGTCGAAACCCGTTCGGCCGAACTGGCACAGGAGGATCTTAAAAAGCGCCTTGCCGAGACCGAGCGTTATGACCTTACCCTCCCGACCGATTTTGGCGGCGGAAGCCTGCACCCGATTACCCTTGTCCAGCGCGAGGTAGAGGATATTTTTGCATCCATGGGCTTCACTATCGAAGACTTCCGCGAGATAGTCGACGACTTTGATAACTTTGAAGCTGTCAATATCCCCAAGCATCATCCGGCCCGCGATATGCAGGATACATACTTCATCGATAACGGTCAGCTTCTTAAAACTCACACCTCGTCTGCGCAGAATTCAATCATGCGCAAGTACGGCGCACCTCTGCGCGCTGTATTCCCGGGACGCTGCTTCAGAAACGAAGCTATCGACGCATGCCATGAAAACACCTTCTTCCAGATGGAAGGTATGATGATTGACGAAAACATCTCCATATCCAACCTTATATATTTCATGAAGACCATGCTTTCAGAGGTTTTCCACAGAGATATCAAGGTTCGTCTGCGCCCCGGCTTCTTCCCCTTTGTTGAACCGGGCTTTGAGCTTGATATCAGCTGCCTTATCTGCGGCGGTGAAGGATGTCCCACCTGCAAGCATAGCGGCTGGCTGGAGCTTTGCCCCTGCGGCATGATCCACCCGAACGTCCTTGAGCT
>JAGBFS010000184.1 GCA_017936365.1 Clostridia bacterium | reverse complement strand
GGAATAATCATCTGCTCAATATATCATCAATTAATCCTTGCTCAAATAAGGTCGGCGCATTCTGCGCCGGCCTTATTTTTATCCCACCTTTGCTCCATAACCGCGATTCTTGACAGTATACCCACGGGGTTATATAATAAATGGTATTACAAAATCAACTTGCCCGAAAGGATAAAAAAATGGAATACAAATATTATGTATCCGTTATCGTTCCTGTTTATAACAGCGCCAAATACCTTTCCAAATGCATGGACTCACTTCTTGGACAAGGTCTCGGCGACCGTATGGAAATACTTCTGATTAATGACGGCTCTTCAGACAATTCGCTGGATTTATGCCAAGGCTATGCCGAAAAGCACAAAAGCATAACCGTTATCGACCAGCCTAACCAGGGCGTTTCCGCTGCAAGAAATGCCGGAATAAAGGCCGCTCGAGGAAAATACATTATGTTCGTCGATTCCGATGATACACTATCCAAAAATTCCGTTCGAAACATTTGTGATTTCTTCGACCGTCACTATAGCGAAACCGACCTTGTCACATATCCGCTCGCCTATGACAGAGGCAAAGGCGGCAACGTAACACATTTTCGATATGATATTCTGCGCGAATCCGGAATCTATGGACTTGATGAATATCCGTATATTTCACAGACAACCGTAAATATATGCGTCAAGAACAAGGGTGATGAAAACCTTCTTTTCGACACCGGACTTTTCCTTGCCGAAGACCAGCTGTATGTCACCGAAAATCTAAAGGAACTCGCGGCCATCGGTTACTGTGCCGATGCGCGATATACATATTATCTTCACGGTTCAAACGTCAGCCGGACTCTCAACCAGCCCGAATACGCATTTGCGCAGATGGTAAAATATTACACCAGACTCACAGAACTCGCACAGCAATATACCAATATGGAGCGCTATATCCAATGTCTGCTTATTTATAATTTCTCTTTCAGATTCAACAAGGATGAGCTTGTACCGCGCAGCGCCGACAAGGTCAAAGAGGCTCAGCAAATATCCACGCTCTCCCAATTCGCTTCCATCATTGATGACCGTCTGATAATGGGGCATCCCGATATGAGCATCGGCGCAAAGATGTTCGTGCTCGGCTTAAAGCCATCCACAAAGCTTTCGGCAGAGCTGGCTGATAATATAATCACTCTGTACAATAATGAAACCGAACTGTTTCGCGAACAGGAAACCGAAATCACAATTTCGCGCATGTCACTTTCCGACAGCAAATTTTATATAGCAGGCGCTCTCACCTCACCTGCTATAGCTCTTTTTGACAACGTTTCTCTATCATTTTCGTCCGATGACGGCAAAAAAATCCCGCTTGAGCTATGTCGGTCATCTCAAAGCTGGTTCTTGACCATGCACACCCACGAATGTATGGCCTTCAGCTTTGAAGTGCCTGCAGATTTTTCAAAGCTCCGTTTCGATCTTCAATTAGACGGACGATCTTTCCCCGTTAAATTGAGATATCTCGTCAGCTCTTCCTACGGAAATCGGCACACAAGCCGCAGCTTTATATGCAAAGATCGTGCATTAATACTAAACGGCGATACGATAAGACTTGCCCAAAAGAACGACAGCGAAGCGCGCGCGCTTTTCAAAGAGGATAATGCTGTCTGTAAACGCAGGAACAAAGCCGTTTGGCTATTGCGAAAGCTGTCCTTTGCAAACCGCCGCCGAAGAATATGGCTTTATTCCGATTCGTCCGTACATCGCGGTAATGCGTGGCTGCAATTTGAGCACGACCGCGATATCCGCGATGGCATAACCCGTTACTATATATCGCCCCAAAAGCCCTCCGGCAAAGATAAAAACATTATCCGTCACGGTCACCCCCTGCATCTTTTCATAATGCCCGGGGTGGAACGCATCATATCCTCATGCAGCGACAGCTCGGATATGATTCCTTTCGGTCTGCGTCCGTATGCCGAATATTCCGGAGCCATAGGTCTGCCTGTTTTTGTTCGCATGCCCTGCGGCGTTGACTGCGCCCAGCGGCTGTGGATACGCGCACGCGACAGCATGTTCGCCTGCCGCGAGGTCGTTTCTACAAAATACGAACATGAGCTTTTTACCGACAATTACGGCATGACAGCCGAAAGCCTTATTCCCTCGGCTCTTCCGTCATTTGATATGCTTACGACCGACACATCGAACGATAGGGTGATTCTTTTTGCGCCGTCGTGGCGTAAATATCTCGTCGGAAAATCGAAGCGCAAAACCACTCCGCTTGAGTCACGTTTTACCGAATCGGTATATTATAAGGAAACTCTCTCTTTCCTTCAAAGTGATCGTTTATCCGAATTGCTTGACAAATACGATTACCGTCTTGAATTCCGCCTGCCTTCCTCAATGAAGTTTTACGGCAAGCTCTATCAAATCAGCAATTCACGCATCAGGGTAACCGAACAATCGGATAACAGCGATTACAGCGCTCTTCTAACCGATTTTGATCCGTGCCTGTTTGACTTTTTATTTATGAAAAAACCTGTTGTCGGATGGCATTTTGACAACGATCCTCTAAAAAACGGTCTTCATGAATTCTCTGACCCCGGCATACCGGAGCATTATTACAGC
>JAGBFS010000183.1 GCA_017936365.1 Clostridia bacterium | reverse complement strand
GTCTGGAATGTGCACAGATGTTTGAAAAATCGGCGCAGATGCTTGAAAATGAGGGCGCTCCCCAGAGGCAGAGCGCAATGGCATACAACCGAGCCGGCATGTGTCATTTCAAATGCGGTTCGGGCACCGATATCGAATCGCAGGCGTTTGAAAAGGCGAGAAGTCTGATGAAGGAGCTTCCCGACCATAACAGCGATCCGCTTATGGCGATTATCAGGAGCAATCTTGCCGAATGCTGTGCGCGGTCGGGCGATCTTTTAGAATCGGCCAAGCTTTACAGACAGGCTTCGGTCACCTTTTCCAATCTGATGTACAGCGAGCTTGCCGCCGGTACGCCGGGACAGGCTTTCAACCAGTATATCTGCGTTGAAAAAAGCCTTGCCGAGCTTTACCGCGATATGGAGGAATACATACAGGCTCAGACCTGCCTGACGAGGATAATCGAGCTTGCCGAGAAGCATTGCGATTACAGCCCCGCGACCGATGAGATGCTGTGTTCATTTTATAACGCAAGGGGTACAATAAGATTTCGCATGGGCGATTATGAGGGCGAGATTGCCGATTGTACAGAAGCTATCGTCAGATGTGAGCAGCTTGGAAGCGACCCGATGGGGCTTGCCATTATGTATTCAAACCGCGGCGAAGCATACGAGATGCTCGGGCGGTATGATGATATGATAGTCAATATGCGCCAAGCGCTCGATTCGCTTGAAAAATGCGAAAGCGGCGAGGAAGCGGATACGATGAGTTTCCGTATTTCCTATTCGCTTGCGCGCGGCCTTGAAAAATCGGGAAGACTTACCGAGGCGGCAAAGGTCTACGGACAGGCCGCCGATATCATATCGCGCATGGCGAGCGGCGAGGATGTATCCATGCATCTGCGTGCCGAAGCGGCGTGCCGCATCAACAGAGCTGCCTGCCTGAGCCATTGCGAGCTGCATCTTTATTACGACAGCATGAAGGAATACAACCGCGCCGCAAAGCTTCTTGAGGGGCTTGAAAACGATAATAATGCTCTTGCCCGTCTGCGAACCCTTTATCTTTCGCGTTCCGAGCTTTTTGAAGCCTTTGATGAGCTTGAAGCGGCAAAGGCGGATTATATCAGAGCGGAAAATATAGCAAAGCTTATTGGGCAAAAAGACGCAGAGCCGCCGACAGAAGCTCCAGAGCAAGCCTGAACGGTCGGCTGATAAACATGGCGATAGGCCGAAGTGCGTCGATGGTCTGCGAAGTGAATAAACCGAAAAAGATGTCCGTATCCGGTAGCAGGGTGCGGACATTTTCTGTTCCAAGAGCCTGTGCGGCGGAGTTATCAATCTTATTTATTCCGAATAAAAAAAGCATAAGAAGGACGGATATAGAAAGAGAAGACAAAAAGGGCGTAAGGTTGGAATGACGGTATTGCGTTTTTGTTTGCTCCTTTGTTTTTTTTATTTCATCGTGCCGAGCAGTTTTGAGAGTGATTTTCCGAAAAGCTCGCCCGAATAGATGGCTTCATCAAGGCAGTTTGCGTCGGTGCCGAATTCGATAAGCAGCGAGTTGTGGGTAAGATGCATGTTGTAGCGGAAAGGTGCAAAGTAAAGCGGCCGCGCAAGTCCCGGCCAATCGGTGCAAAGCTGTTTTTGCAGCCGCACAGCCATCCGCAGATTGTATTCCCAATCGGGGAAATAAAGACTGCCATCGTCGTTGCAGCCGCTTATTATCATTATCTGCGCGGCCTTTTTTCCGTTGATGACGGCGGTGGGCTTGAGCTTTGTGCCGTCATTTTTGGTCATCGCGTCGCGGTGTATGTCAAGAACCATCTGTATGGTCGGATATTTTTTTAGATATTCCTCTATCGTCTGCTTTGCGCGGTCGTACGAGCCGTTGTAGGCCGGATAGTCATGCACCGTGGTAACGTGGAGGGTCTTGATGCCTGCCGCTTCAAGCTGCTCGGCAACAACGTCGCCCACCCTTACCATATTCTGTGATTTATCGGTCGTTCGGGGGCTGACTTTGGGATCGTAATATCCGGTATTATTTCCTGTGTACGATTCGGTGGTATGGGTGTGAATGATAAGAACCTTGTATCCATCCGATGAAAGCTTGAAATCGGGCTGCTTTGAAAGCTGTGCGGCGATGTCTATCGTGTGATGTGCATTGCCGTTTTTTACGTTGATGCCGCTGCCAGATACATTACCCTTCTGATACTGAACTTCCTTTACTGGAAGAAGTCCTTCGGTTGATGCGGTAGTCGGAGCAGCGGTCGTGGTGGTTGTTGTGGGGGCGGTGGTCACGACCGCTTCGGTCGGGGTGACCACCTCGCCGGCAACAATACCGCCGGTGGATATCGCGCTGGAGGAGCTTTTTGCGTTGTGATAAAAGCTTATGGCCTTTTCAAGCAGCTCGGAGGGGGTGGCCTCCGATATCCAGAAGGGAGAGGCAATGATTGCCGCGGTCAATGCAAGTCCCACAAAGGCGCGTGCAAAGCAGCAAATTGATTCAAATATTCTTTTTGTTCCGCTGTTTTTCAAGATAGATCCCGTTCCTTTCAATCGATCGTCTTGAAAAATAATATGCGGAAAAGGACGGGTCTATGTCATTGAAAGAAGCTCTATCGGATCTATTTGCGGATGAAGTACGCTGTTTACCGAAAGCGCAATAAGCCTTGCGGCGCGGTCGATAAGAAGGTCGATCTCCCTCGGTGTGACTATCATGCGCCGTCCGTCGGGCTGAACACGCGCGCTTGAGTGACCGATAAGGTCGCGCGCAAGCACCGATGCCTCAACTACCGTTGGTACGCCGGCTGATATGACCGGTACACCGAGCGTGCGCGTGCTTATTTCGGGACGGTTGTTTCCCACTCCTGCGCCGGGGGATATTCCGGCGTCACTTATCTGGACGGTACAGCCAAGCCGCTCCAGCCGCCTTGAGGCGAGCGCGTCGATTACTATCACCGCAGCAGGCTTTATTGAGCTGCATACCGCTTTGAGCAGTTCAAGAACCTCGATGCCGGTCTGACCGAGAACGCCGGGGGCGAGCACACAGCATGGTCGAAGCTGTGAATGGCCGCAGCTTCGCTCAAGCTCTCCCGTAATATGGCGCGTTGCGATGATCTGTGATGCGGCCTTTGGGCCGAGTGCATCGGGGGTGATGCGGCTGTTGCCAAGCCCGATCACAAGCACCTCGCCGTCTTTTGGGACAAGGCGCGCAAATTCGGCCGATACCGTTTCAAAACGCTCATCGGTGCGAAATGAATTATCGGTAAATGCAGGCATTGTCACCGTGACATACCTGCCCATCGGTTTGCCGAGAGCGTCGGCACCGTGGTGTGATGTTACCTCCATGCGGTTTACGGTGACGTCGCCAAACTGTTCTTCATCCCATTCGACACCGCTGATATCACCTTTCAGTTCGCGCGCTTCAAGCGCAAGATCGGTGCGAAGCTCCATCTTTATCATCCGCCTTTCGCAATTATGATTGCCGTGTTCGGTTTCCATTATTCCCCAAAGAGGGCAATTAACGGCTTGACGCGCCGCAAAAGGCATTGTATAATTTAAAAATAAATTTCAGAAACGGGGATTTTATGTATGATAATAATTGGCGAAAAGCTTAACAGCTCCATAAAATCGGTAAGGGAATCGATGCTTTCCGGTAATGAGGAATTTATCGCATCGCTCGCAAAGGCACAGACCGAAGCAGGTGCGCATTGGATAGACATCAACGCCGCGATGCTTCCCGATGAAAAGGCATCGCTTGTATGGCTCGGTGAAATATGCCGTTCGGTAAGCGAGCTTCCGCTTTGCATAGATACTCCCGACCCCGAGGCGGCAGAATATGCTATCCAGAAGCTGGGCGGAAAATGTATGATAAATTCGGTCACGCTCCAGACCGAAAGATATCAGCCGATGTCGTCGCTTGCAATGGAATACGGCTGCCCGATAGTGGCGCTGTGCATGGATGACGGCGGCGCGCCGGAAACGGTCGAGGACAGAGTAAGAATAGCCACAGCCCTTGCAAACCGTCTTCTTGATGACGGTATTGCGGCCGATGACATATTCCTTGACCCGATGATAAGCCCGGTCGGCGCGGTCGAAACCGCGGGGTGCGATGCACTCTCGGTTATAAGCGAGCTGAAGAGGAATCTTCCGGTATATATAACCTGCGGTCTTTCAAATATCTCTCACGGTCTGCCTGCAAGAGCCTATATCAACCGCGCGTTCCTTGTCGCGGCGATGGCCGCCGGAATGGACAGCGCAATAGTCGATCCGCTTGATAAGGAGCTGATGCGTCTTTGCAAGGCAACTTCGGCACTTCTTGGCGATGATGAATACTGCGAGGATTATATCGACAGCTTCCGCGCCGGATTTTTCTCATAATTATAAAAAATATAAGCGCACCGCCTGCACAGCGGTGCGCTTGATTTTTTATCGGGCTTTTTTAAAAATCGTCGTTTTCATCGTCATCATCGTAAAAATCGTCGTCGCTGTTTCCGATTATCTCCTGCATAGCCTCGTTTGTAGCCTGTTCAACAACGGCAAGTTTGCGAAGCCGTTCTCTTTCTTTGCGGGTGTTGATATAGGCTATTACGGCGAGAGTGATAAATATCGGCAGGGTAAAGCCCCAGATAAGGAAGTCATTTACCTTATCGCCTGTAATGCTGAATACATTTTTCAAAAATTCGCTTACGATGGGTGCATCGACGATATTGAAGGTAGTATAGGTAACGCCGGAATAATCGCCGTAGCCGGTTATTATTGCGGTGGCGGTACCTTTGTTTATATTTTTGAGGTAGTTTACCTTGTAGTCGGTTCCTTCCACCAGCTGGATGGTATTTGTGACATCGGCGCCGCTGACCGTGGATATTACCGATGCGGTAATATTGAGTGTCGGCATGACTGGTGAACCGGTGAAATACTGATCCTCAACGGGGGCGACAACCGTCTTTGAGATATGGGTCGAGGTTTCTTCAACCATGGCTTTGGCAATAGACGGATGATTGAATCTCAGTTCTTCGCGGTTGAAGAAATCGCCGGCATCCCACCAGAAGCAGGTTATTCCGTATTCGGTGGCTTTTTGGACGTAATATTGCGCATGGCGGATTCGTGATGCGATGTTTCCGGCGGCGGAATCGTCGATCTGCTCGATGGCAAGAAGTGCCACATCGCCTATTGATTTGGGAGCGTTGGCATCAGAGGCCGAAACGTCCGATGCAGACACGTCATTGGCGGATGCGTCGGACGCTGAAACATCCGATGCGGAAACCTTTGCTGCGGTCGTGGCGGCTGTTTTTATCACGCTGCCCGATGACGGTGCATCGGTTGACGAAACGTCCGATGCCGAAAGGGGGGCATAGTCGCTTCCGATACCGGTGTCAAGCTTTTCAACCGAGCCGAACTCGGTTATAAGAACGGGTGTACCTTTGGATATAAAACGTGAGTTGAGCCTTGTGAAAAGTGCGTCAAGCTCATCGTAATCCTGCTGTGCGCCCCATTTTGTTATCTCGTTTTTATCCTCGTAAGCCCATGAAAATGCCGCAGGCGTATATGCGTGCACCGAAACTATCAGCCGATCCGAAGCTGAATCCTTCGGGAGCTTGAATGCATTAAGGGTCTGCTGATCGGTTGCCGCGGCATAGGTCGAAACAAGCAGGAATCGGTTGCGGTTGTTGCTTCCGGTCGATCGTACCGTATCGACAAAGAGCTGGTTGAGGTCGTTTACCCATTGGCAAGCCTCTTCGCCTGGGAAATTCCATGTGTTCTTTTCGTCGGTCAGTTCGCTGAAGCCTTCGAAAAGCAGATAATCGTTGTAATCCTTGGAATACTCGGCAACCTGCCGCCACAGGCGCTCGTATTTTGCCCGTACGGCATCGGAATATTTTGTGTTGACGCGAAGCCAGCCGGTCGTACTGCCGTCGTTATGAACGTCTATTATGCAGTACATATCCTGACTTATACAGAAATCGACAAGCTCCTTTATGCGTTCCAGCCATTCGGCATCGATTGTTTCCGACTGCGCCTTTGTTACGGCGTCGGTATCGCTGACCTTGACAAAGGAATTGATGTGGTTGAAATAGGTGATTGGGATTCGTACAGCGTTGAAGCCGGAGGCCTTGAGCTGACGTATCATGTCGTATGTGGTAAGGGGGTTGTTCCAGAGGGTCTCGAAATACTGTGACTTGCTGTATGTTGCCTGCGGGAAATCGACAAGCTCTGCTTCGATGGTGAAATAGCTTCCCTGTACGCCGAGGGTTTTTGTAAGATGACTGGGGAAATTGGTCGTATTGAAGGAGACCGTGCCGTAACGCGAGATGGTAAGTGTATGCTCGCCGAGGAGATCCTTGAGAACGTGGGTTTTGCCGTTTTTCTTTTTCTTGAGGGTAGCAGTTTTGATATTTACGGTTATCTCGGTCGGCTCTTCAACGGTAAGATTCCATATTTCAAAGCCGATGGTGCCGAGCTTCGACTGAGCGTCCGAGTCAACGATCATGTCGGTGTTCCACTGTATTTTTATGGTGTTGTCTTCCTTGAAGGTCTGGGGAAGTGAAACGTTGAGTATACCGTCGGTGCTGTCGGTGTATGTAAGAAGCATCTGATATGCACCGGCGTTCTGATAATCGTCGTAGCCGGCGTCGCTTGACCATGAATCAAGAGATTCGCCGAGATTCCAGCCGAGCTTCATGTCGCGCACAAGATCGAATGCATTGATATCGCGCATCGGCTGGGCTGTAGGTGAAGCACCGGGAACGGACGGATCGGCGGACGAGACCGATGGCTGATCGGAGCCGGAAACATCGGTTGGGGAAACATCGGACGAAGAAACCGATGATGCAAAAATATCGGCAGGTCCGGCGGAAAATACTATCATTATCAAGGCAAGAAAAAGGGAAGACAATCTTTTTTTCATGGGGATCTCCTAAGTCACATTATTATACAAAGTAATTTATAACACATAATGTGTCACTTTGCACGCCTTTTGACGGCGAATTCACAGAAAATTCACGCGGCAGAATATCCGATTGCTTCTAAATGCGGTTGACTTTGACGTTATATTGGTATATGATAATAACAATATTCAATTAAAATTTGATATTTGATGGATATGATTTTGAATGGAGGGGTATAAATGCAGTACACCGTTCTTGTTGTAGATGATAATACCATTACTCTGTCGCTCAATAAATCTCTTTTTATGAAAGAGGGCTATAATGTCCTTTACGCTCATGACGGCGAAACGGCGCTGAAAATGGCCGAGCAGAAGCCCGACTGCATCGTGCTTGATGTTCTTTTGCCCGATTGCAACGGCTTCGACCTTGCGCCGGAGCTTCGCAAGGTGTGCGATGCACCGATCGTTTTCCTGACCTCATGCAAGGAGGATGACGATATCGTCCGCGGTCTCAGCACGGGTGATGACTTTATGAGCAAGCCCTACAGCTTTGTTGAGCTTACCACAAGGGTCAAAAATCATATCCGCCGCAAGGAGCACAAGGGCAGGATAATGGATTTCGGCGAACTTGTCATACATACCGACGGCCGTTCGGCAGCGGTCAACGGCAAGCCGCTTCCGCTTACCTCGAGGGAGTTCGACATTCTTCTCACCCTTGCCGAACGTGCAAATACTCCCGTGGCAACGGCGGAGCTTTACCGGCTGGTGTGGAATGACGAAACAACCTTTACTCCCCATGTTGTAATGGTAAATATCTCCACCCTCAAGAAAAAGCTGGAACGTGTTTCAAGCGGATACAGCTACATCAAGTCCGAAAGAGGAAAGGGATACACCTTTATTGATCCGCCTGCTGCGGCAAATCCCGACAGCGATGATGATATGGAATGATAAATAGTTAGCCCGGCCTCCGTACGAACGGAAGCCGGGCTGAATATCTATTTTTATCCGATTGCCGAAAAAGTATGGCGGCACGGATAATTGTTTTTTTAAGGTTTGGCACAAGGAAAGGATTGACGAAAATAATGAACATAACCGATTGCCACGCGCATATATTTCCGGAGAAGATATCGGAAAAGGCGAGTACGGGCATAGGCGTTTTTTACGACACAAAGATGAGATATGTCGGTGACTGTCCCCATTTGATAGAGAGCGGCTCAAAAATCGACGTAACCAGATATTGGGTACATTCGGTGGCTACAACACCGGCGCAGGTAAGGGTGATAAACGAATTCATTGCCGCCCAATGCCGCGAGCATCCGGAGTTTATAGGATTCGGCACCATACATCCCGATGCCGATGTCGAAGCCGAGCTCGATCATCTTATGGAGCTTGGCCTTTGCGGAGTAAAGATACACCCCGATTTCCAGCATTTTTGCATAGATGACAAATCGGCAATGCCGATCTACGATTATATCGCCGGAAAGCTTCCCCTTATCGTGCATACCGGTGATTACCGTTATGAATATTCCCAGCCGGCGCGTATGGCAAAGGTGCTGGATATGTTCCCCAAGCTCGACTGCATAGCGGCGCATTTCGGCGGCTGGTCGGTATGGGATGATGCGTACGAGCAGCTTGGCCGCCGCCGCTGCTGGGTCGATACCAGCTCGACTCTCGGATTTTTAAATGACAGCGAGCATGCAAGAAAGCTTGTGGAGCAATGGGGAACCGAGCGGCTTCTTTTCGGAAGCGATTTCCCGATGTGGGATCATTCGGAAGAGCTCGAGCGGGTAATGGCATTAAAGCTTTCGGATGCCGAGCTTGAAGCGGTTCTCTCAAAAAATGCGGAGCAGCTGATAAATAATTGCAGCGTTAATTATAAGCCCTGATTGGGCGGAAAGGCATAGCGGATGATAATTGTCAAACATCTGACCAAAAAATACGGCCGGACGACGGCGGTGGACGATATAAGCTTTCGGATAAAAAAAGGCGAGGTTGTCGGGTTCCTCGGGCCTAACGGCGCGGGCAAGACGACCACGATGAATATGATAACCGGATATCTTTCAAGCACATCGGGAAGTGTCAAGGTATGCGGTCACGATATACTCGATGAACCGATGGAGGTAAAAAAGCGCATAGGCTATCTTCCCGAACAGCCGCCGATCTATCTTGATATGACGGTTGAGGAATACCTGCGTTTCGTTTGCCGGCTGAAAAAATGCGCGCTTGATGAGGATGAGCATATTGACGAGCTGTGCGAGATGGTCAAGCTGACCGATGTGCGCGAACGGCTTATAAAGAACCTTTCAAAGGGTTACCGCCAGAGGGTTGGCATAGCGCAGGCGCTGGTTGGCAATCCTCCGGTGCTTATACTTGACGAGCCGACGGTCGGACTTGATCCCAGCCAGATAGTGGAGATACGTTCGCTTATCAAAAAGCTCGGAAAGCGTCACACGATAATCCTCTCGACGCATATTCTCAGCGAGGTTCAGATAGTATGCGACCGCGTCATAGTAATAAACCAGGGTAAGATAGCAGCCGACAGCACAACGGCAAAGCTGTCCGAATCGCTCTCCGGCGGCGGAAGACTGCTTGTAACCCTTTCGGGAAAAACTTCCCATTCGGCCAAAAAGGAGCTTTCGGCCATAAATGGGGTCAGAAAGGTATCACAGACGGGCGAAAAGAGCGGAAGATGCGATTATGTTATCGATTTTGCCGCCGGCCGCGATGTGCGAAAGGATATATTCGATACGGCTGTTAAAAACGGCTGGACTCTGCTTGAGATGAAGGAAAGCGAGCTTTCGCTTGAAGAGATATTCCTGCGTCTGACGGGGGAATATTTCGATGAGGATGAAGAGGAATACGAAGAGGTGAGCGGTGCGCAGGAGGATGTTTCGGAGGATGATGCCGATGAATCCGAAGCGGACGAAGCCGAAGAAGATGAATCGGACGGGTACATTGCCGAAGAGGGTCTTGGCTTTACCGATAAAATTTCAGATTTTGTGAAGAATAAGCGAAGAAAGGGGAAATAACGGTGACTGCAATTTTCAAACGTGAGCTGCACGCCTATTTCCGGTCGCCGGCCGGATATGTTTTCTGTGCGGTTTATCTTGTTTTTTCGGGAATATATTTCAATTCCGTTCTCATGAGCGGGCAGTCGTCGCAGTTTCCGCAGATTTATTACGGTCTGCTCAATGTTATCCTGCTTATACTTCCCGTGCTTACCATGCGTATGTTCAGCGAAGAACGCAGGCATAAGACCGACCAGCTTCTTCTGACATCGCCGGTCAGCATAACCTCGCTCGTTATGGGCAAATATCTTGCGGCTCTTGCCGTTTATGCCGGATGTATTCTTTTTACGCTGGTATACGCCGTTGTTTTCACGTTTTTTGCGCAGCCGAGCTGGGCTTT
>JAGBFS010000182.1 GCA_017936365.1 Clostridia bacterium | reverse complement strand
AGTCAGTGAGGACGATATAATCAGCGAGCTTTTAAAGGAGATAGAGCTTCTTTAGCTGATTGATTTTTAAGAAAGGTGTTTAAATGAGTCGTTTGCTTTCCGGAATATTCACCGAATGTTCCAAGGATCAGAATATAATAGATGTCGGTACGGCGCAGGTAAAGGGGATAAACCTGCCGGGCGGCAGCGACCGGATGGAGATACTTCTTGATTGCGAGCAGTACATACCAAGAGAATTGCTCCTAAATTGTGAGCTTGTTATAAGAGAAACCTATAAGCTTTCGCTTGTACGGATAAAGCCGACATTCAGAAAAAGTCATTTCGGTGCGGCGGTGCTCGATGATGTTGTGTCCGAGCTCCGACGCACCGTTTCGACGGTCAACGGATTTTTTACCGGATGCAGATGGGAATATGATGAGCAGGCGCAGAAGGTTACGGCGAATATGGCGATCGATTGCGCGCAGCTGCTTGAAAAAAAGGATTTTTGCACCCATTTCAAAAGATTGGTTGCCGATGAATTCGGACTCAATGTTGATATCGAGCTAAAATATGACGAGCAGCTTGCGCAGGAGCTTGCGGATATGATTCCCGAAAAGCGAGAGGAGGATTATACCCCCGCGCCGCAGCTTGCAAAGCTTGACCCTATCGACCAGCCCAAGCCGGAGGAGAAAAAGGCGCAGGACGAGCCGCAGGAGGAGCGGCCGCAGCGCGATTATCCGGCGTATGAGCTTTTCCCCGGACTGCCGGCCAGTCTTATCAACCCGGTGTATATTTATAAAAAGGCTTCGCCAAAAAGCATACCCGTCGTTCGTATATCCGAGCTTTCGGGCGATTATTCAAGGGTTACGGTATGGGGAAAGGTTTTTGCATACAAGGATAAGATGTCCAAATCGGGCGAAACGATGATAATATCCTTTAACGTTACCGACAATACATCTTCCTGTCCGGTAAAGCTGCTTCTTCCAAAGAAGAGCATAAAGGATTTCAAAAAGCCGAAGGACGGCGATTATGTCGTTGTTCAGGGCGATTATCTTAACGATCAGTACGACCGTGCATATTCGGTAAAGGCTTCGTGCATAGCGTCGGTAACAAAGCTTGAGCGAACCGATGCCGCTCCGGTCAAAAGAACCGAGCTTCACATGCATACCAATATGTCGGAAATGGATGCCGTATGTTCGGCAGGTGCTATAATAAAAAGAGCCGCCGCGTGGGGGCACAGCGCAATAGCCATTACCGACCACGGTGTTCTGCAGGCTTTTCCCGATGCGATGAACGCCGCGCGTGATTGTGCAAAGGCAGGCAAGCCGATAAAGGTAATATACGGCGTGGAAGCGTATTTTGTTGATGATATGGTAAATATCGTCAGCGGTGAGCTTGATTGCGAGCTTTCGGGCAGGTTTGTTGTTTTTGATCTTGAAACAACCGGACTTTCGCCGTCGGTCGACCGTATAACGGAGATCGGAGCCGTAATTTTTGAAAACGGCGAGGTAAAGGAAACCTACTGCGAATTTGTCAATCCGCAGATGCCTATACCGGCAAAGATAGTTGATATAACCGGTATTACCGATAACATGGTAAAGGATGCCCCGACGGAGGATGAGGCTATCCCGAAGTTCCTTGAGTTTATCGGCGAGGATACGGTGCTTGTCGCGCATAATGCCCCGTTCGATGTCGGATTCCTCAATTCGGCATGCAAGCGTCTTGGCATAAAGCGCCGCTTTACATATATTGATACCGTGCCGCTCAGCCGCGCACTCTATCCGCAGGCTCACGGCCATAAGCTCAACCAGATGGTAAAGCTGCTCGGTCTGCCCGATTTCAATCATCATCGTGCAAGTGACGATGCCGTGGCTCTGGCCGGTGTTTTCAAGGAAGAGCTTGATAAACTGCGCGATGAATATGACGTTTCGCGCATAAGCGAGATAAACACAAAGGCAAAATCGACCGATACAAGAAAATTAAGGGATAACCATCAGATAATCCTTGTCAAGAATCTTACCGGACTTAAAAACCTTTATAAGCTTGTATCGCGTGCCCATACCGATGATTTTTTCAAGCATCCGCGTATTCTTAAAAGTGAGCTTGTAAAGCATCGCGAAGGGCTTATCATAGGCAGCGCCTGCGAGGCGGGCGAGCTTTTCAGAGCGATACTGGAAAACAGAAACTGGAACGAGCTTTGCGATATAGCGCGTTTTTACGATTATCTGGAGATCCAGCCGCTTTGCAACAACGAATTCCTTGTAAGGGAAAACAAGGTTGCCGACAGAAAAGGGCTGGAGGAGCTTAATAAAACGATAATCAGATTGGGCGACAAGCTTCATATACCGGTCGTTGCGACCTGTGATGCCCATTATATCGATGAGGATAACGATATCTTCAGGCGTATTCTTATCGCGGAAAAATTCAAGGGCAAGCCTATCGAAGAGATAGCCATACCGATGAAGCTGTTCCTTCGCACCACCGATGAGATGCTTGCCGAATTTTCCTATCTCGGCAAGAAAAAGGCTTATGAAGTGGTTGTCGAAAATCCAAATAAAATTGCCGCCATGACCGAGGAGATCGAGCCGATACCGCCGGGAACATTCCCACCGTTCATCGAAGGCTCGGACGATAATCTTACAAATATCACATGGACGAGAGCCAAGGAGATATATGGTGATCCGCTGCCGGAATACGTTT
>JAGBFS010000016.1 GCA_017936365.1 Clostridia bacterium | reverse complement strand
ACTTATGCTCAGTACTGCTCCGCAATATCGCGTTCCTATCTCTTCCATTCGATACTTTACAAAAAAGCCGATCCGTCAACCTTATCGGCAAACAGCTATCGCAACCTTGGCAAGCAGGCTTCGCACGGCTGCATCAGACTTTGCACAAGGGATGCAAAATGGATCTATGACAACTGTGACTACGGTACACAGGTTCGTATAGTTTCCGCCGCCGGACCGAAGGCCGCACCTTTGCCGCCGCTTAACACGTCAAGCGCATATCAGGGATGGGATCCGACCGATCCTGCGGCAAACAACCCGTACAACAAATAAACAATACTATTTTATGAGCTGCCCTGATACAAGTCAAGGCAGCTCATTTATTTTACCCCAATAAATTTCAAGCTGCGAAGCATAACCCTATCAAAAAAGGTCTGCTTCGCAGCTTTGTTATTATTTTATCTGATTTTTGCGCCCGGAGTCATACCATCGACAAAGATGACCTTTACATCATCTTCCGCGTTATCGGCTGCAAGGATCATGCCGTTGCTCTCGACCCCGCAAAGCTTTGCCGGATGGAGGTTTGCAACCACCACAACACTATGGCCGACAAGGTCTTCCGGCTTGTAGTAATTTGCTATTCCGCTTACGACCTGACGCGGAGTTCCGCTTCCGTCATCAAGCTGGAGACAGAGGAGCTTTTTGGACTTTTTGACCGGCTCGCACGAAAGAACCTTTGCCACGCGAAGCTCGACCTTTGCAAAATCGTCAATAGAGATGGGAGCTGCCTTTTCCTCTTCGGCCGGAGCGGACTGCTGTACCGCCGCCTGCTGTGCGG
Organism: Clostridia bacterium; assembly: GCA_017936365.1. GTDB lineage: Bacteria > Bacillota > Clostridia > Oscillospirales > Acutalibacteraceae > SIG598. The sequence goes on along the minus strand of JAGBFS010000016.1, from coordinate 5,638 downwards.
CAAGGATGGAATCAAGCTCGGCAATTTCCTTATCGAGGTCGATTCGCGGGAAAAGTGTTTCGCCCTTTTTAAGGGTTGCATTTGCCGGGAGATTACCCCAGCCGATGGAATCGTAGGTCTGAACCGCCTCACCTGCGCCGATCTGCTCAAAGATCTTCGGGCCGCTCTCCGGCAGGAAGGGAGTTACAAGTATTGCAACTATGCGCAGAGTTTCAGCAAGGTTATAAAGCACCGTCGCAAGTCTTGCGCGGTTTGCCTCGTCCTTTGCGAGCGCCCACGGCATGGTTTCATCGATGTATTTGTTGGCTCTGGAAATAACCTTCCATATCTCAGCAAGAGCTGTGGAGAACTGAAGATTGCAGATATGCGAGTCAACCGCACCGGGAAGTGCCTTTGCCATATCGATAAGGGCATCATCGAATTCGCCGGGCTGTCTGTCCTCGGGCAGAGTGCCGCCGAAATACTTTTCGGCCATGGCTGCAGTTCTGCTGAGCAGGTTGCCAAGGTCGTTTGCAAGATCGGAATTTATTCTGTTGCAAAGAGCTTCGTTTGTGAAGTTGCCGTCCGAGCCGAACGGGATATCACGCATAAGGAAATATCTGATAGCGTCGGAGCCGTAACGGTCGGAGAGAAGTATCGGGTCAACAACATTGCCCTTTGATTTGCTCATCTTTTCGCCCGCTGCGCCAAAGAGCAGCCAGCCGTGACCGTACACTCTTTCGGGAAGCGGAATTTCCGCCGCCATAAGTACAGCCGGCCATATAACGGTATGGAAACGGACTATCTCCTTACCGACAAAATGAACATCAGCCGGCCAGAATTTTTTGAAGAGGGAATCATCGTCCGATGTGTAGCCAAGAGCGGTGATGTAGTTGAGAAGAGCATCAAACCATACATATACGGTATGCTTTTCATCAAAATCAACCGGCACGCCCCACTTGACGCTTGTTCTGGAAACGCAGAGATCCTCAAGCCCCTGATTGATAAAGCTTATCATCTCATTCTTGCGGCTTTCCGGCTGGATAAACTGAGGATTATCCTCGTAAAGCTTCAAAAGGCGGTCGGCATAATTGGACATTTTGAAGAAATATGCTTCCTCCGATTCGGGGTGGCACGGTCTTCCGCAGTCGGGGCAATTACCGTCCTGAAGCTGGGTCTCGGTCCAGAATGCCTCACACTGGGTGCAGTACATTCCCTTATACTCGCTCTTATATATATCGCCCTTGTCGTACAGCTTTTTGAATATCTTCTGTACCGCGGCAACATGATAATCATCGGTGGTTCTTATGAATTTGTCGTACTTTACGTTGAGCTTTGACCATACATCCTTGAAGCCCTCAACGATCGGGTCAACAAATTCCTTCGGCGTAACGCCGGCCTCTTTTGCACGCTGTTCTATCTTCTGACCGTGTTCATCGGTTCCGGTCAGGAAAAAGACGTCGTAGCCCTGCATTCGCTTATAACGCGATATAGTATCCGCCGCAACGGTGGTATAGCTGTGTCCGATGTGTGCTTTTCCGGACGGATAATAGATGGGCGTTGTGATGTAAAACGTCTTTTTGTCCATATTACTTCAATTCCTTTCCCTTATATAGGTTATTATTTAATTATACATACTATCTCTTTATATTTCAAGGACTATTTACCATTTGCCGCAATATAATTTATAAGGCAGGCATCATTCACGAACGGCCTATTCCCCTTGACAATTCCTTATCTCTTTGATAAAATATGCCTCACATTTTGATTGACGATCGGGTGTTGATATTATGGGTACAATTGAGCTTTTGCTGCTCTCCGTCGGGCTTGCTATGGACGCCTTTGCCGTTTCGGTATGCAAAGGACTCGCCGTTCCAAAAATCGATTTAAAAAAGATATTCACCGTCGGTATCTGGTTCGGCGGATTTCAGGCTCTTATGCCGCTTATAGGCTATCTGCTCGGCGCTCAGTTTGAAAATTTCATCAGCAGATTTTCATCATGGATAGCTTTTATCCTGCTTTCGCTCATCGGCGGCAACATGATACGCGAAGCCCTTTCGAAGGACGATGATGACGAAAAGGACACAAACGCATCATTTGCCTTTGGCACAATGCTTGTCATGGCCATCGCCACAAGCATCGATGCGCTGGCCGTCGGCATAACCTTTGCCGCATTGAGCGTAAACATCTGGATCGCTATCGCCTTTATCGGAAGCATCACATTTATCCTTTCCGGCGTTGGGCTGAAGATAGGCAACGTATTCGGCGCAAAATACAAATCAAAGGCCGAATTCGCCGGCGGACTTATTCTGGTTCTGCTTGGCATAAAAATACTGCTCGAGCATTTCGGTATACTTTAATATATTTCGGCTACATACAAAAACCGCAGTTCATAATGAACTGCGGTTTTGTTTTAGTCTTCGCTTTTTGAAAACACTCTTTTGGCTTTTTTTGCAGCAAGCTTTACACCCTCGGCTGCATCACCGAAAAGGCGAACTGCACTAAGTATGATAACATATATCTCAAGACGGGCGATAAGCATTTCTACAATTTCTACCCAAAGTACCACCTTATGAGTATCGCCGTTTGTTATTCCCGATGAAAGTCCGATCGTTCCAAGTGCAGACGCAGAATCAAACAAGCTGTCCTGGAAGCTGTATCCGCACATTGTCATTATCCACGACCCGACAGCAACTATAAACAGATGGAGAATCAAATATACAAGGCTCTCTTCCTTATCAATATAGGTGAGCTGCTCCTTTTTGCCGAACTTGGATATTTTATCGGTACGGATGCTCCTCTTATCTGTAGACTTCGAGCGAATGTGCCACAATATGCTCTTTATAACGATACTTGCACGGTATTCCTTTATTCCGCCAGCGGTCGAACCGGCTGCAGCACCGATGACCATCAGCATGACCATCGGGAACATCGCGCTTGCCTGCTGCGGGACGAAGAATCCTGTTGTACAGAAGCCCGTGGTTGTATAGGTCGTTGTAAGCTGGAATGTCGCGTGAAGAATAGCATCGGGCAGCGAATCGGTAAAACCCTGCAGAAGGATAAATGTAAACACCGGCACAAAAACCGCGAATAACCCGATTACAAGCTTGGTCTCACAATGGTTTATTACCCGTCCAAGCTTACCCTTTATAAGGAACAGATTGATAAGAAAATTGGTGCCGCCCAATATCATAAGCACAATAGAAACGAGATATATCGGCGTGCTTCCGAATTCTGTTATGCCCTCGTTTGAGGTGGCAAAACCGCCTGTCGCAACAGCCGAGATAGAATAATTCAGCGCATCAAACACGGGCATACCGAATATTACATAAAGCACGGTTCCGCCGACGATATATCCGGCATAGATCGCAAGTATCGTCCTCGCCGAATGAAGAAGGTTTGGCTCAAGCCGCTCCATGTGACCTTCGGCGTTATACAGCTTCATTCCGTAAACTTCCGAAAGCACCGCCGACATTATAAGTATAAGTCCCACGCCGCCGACAAGATGGAGCATACTGCGATACATAATTATAATATTAGGCAGGCTGTCAACATCGGCAACCGTAAAGCCTGTAGTAGAAAGCCCGCTGGTCGTTTCAAATATCGCGTGCGTAAAGCCGTAAAATCCCGACAGCATAAACGGAACCGCTCCGATGAATATCGCAGATATCCACGCCAGCACTACCATTACGGTATCCCGATTAAGACGAAGACGGGTAAGCTTTTTGCCCTTTATCAGCCTTGACATGAGCAGCCCCGCCGCTATGGATATCACGCCCGGCACTACAAAGCACCACCAGTATTTTGCCTCATGCGGGTAAAAAGGCAAGACAAGCAGAGGCAGCATTACAACAGCGCCCATCATAACGACGGCGTAACCCATACTGCCGATTATCATGCGATACCCGCCGACATGCGGCTTACTATCCCCTTGATGCATTTTCAGATTACATCACCTTTCGTGCAAATAATCAGACTATTTTATAATAGCGTTGATCGCCTTTTTCTGGCTGTCGGGCGAGGTCATAACGAGCAATTTATCGTTTGCCTCGATAACCGTAGCACCGCCGGGAACAAGCATATTCTTGCCGCGGATTATACAGCTGATAATGGCATTGCTCGGGAAGCTCAGCTCCATGACCTTTTTGCCGACGCAGGAATAGTCTTCACCGACTATAACCTCATTCAAAAGCACCTTCTCATCCTCTATCGAAAGTGTTTTTATAAGATTTTCAATTGTGGTAGCCTGTTCGATATATTCGGCTATCATATATGTCGCACTTATTACCGTATCAACGCCGAGCTGTTTGAAGATATCAACGTTTTTCGGGTTGGAAACGGTACAGATGACCTTTTTGATATTAAACTGCTTTTTTGCATACTGGCAAACAGCGAGGTTTGCGGCATCATTAGGAGTAAGAGCTATCAGAACATCGCTGTCGGCAACCTCGGCATCGCGCAGGATATATTTTTTGCTCGGATTGCCAAAAAACACCTCTATATTATGAACGCTCGAAAGATGCTCGCACCATGCCTTGTCATTATTGATAACGATAAGCTTATGTCTTTTTTTCAGCAGCGACGCGATAAGGAAGTCAGCTTCATCCCGACCGCCGGCTATGACTATCTTCATATTATGCCCGTTCCTTTCTTTCAAGAAAGCTGCAGCGCTTTCGGCAATTATTCTTCTGCGATTTTATCACCCGACGATATAAGGCGGCTGAATTCGTCCATCGCCAGCAGCTTGGGACACACCACCGATATACCCATATCGCTTACAAGCTCTTTTTTGCTTTCATCATGCACACGGATACAAACATCCTTGACCGAGAATATCTTGCGTGCTATCTGGGCGATAAGACTGTTGGTATTATCGTCACCGGTTACGGCGATAAGCTTGTCGACCTCCTCGATTTCGGCCGATTTCAATATCTCCATATCGGTTCCGTCACCGGTTATCTCAAACCCCGAATAATTATCGGGCAAACGCCTGAACGCGGTTTTATCCGTATCAACGATTATTACATGACACCCTTCATCCGAAAGCCTTTCCGCAAGACCGGCGCCCAGTCTTCCGCAGCCAACAAGTATAACTTTTTTTGCAACAAGCACGGTAAAAAACCTCCGTTGTTTATGTCAGTTTTCAATCATCCTCAAAAAGGACATTATCCGAGATATTCAAGTATATCGGATGCATTGGTATCGGGCTTTACCTTCGGCATGACCTTTTCTATCACACCGTTTTCGTCAATAATATATGTGGTTCGCACAACACCCATACTCACCTTGCCGTAAAGCTTCTTTTCCTGCCACACGTCATAGGCTTTTATAGCAAAAAGCTCCGGGTCGGAAAGAATGACAAAAGGAAGCCCGTATTTTTCGGCAAACCTGCGGTGTGACGCAGCGTTGTCCTTGCTGATGCCTATTACGGCAACATCCTTCTCTCTGAATTTATCAAAGCTCTGCGCAAAAGCACACGCCTGCCTTGTACAGCCCGGAGTATTATCCTTGGGATAGAAATACAGCACTACCTTTTTTCCCAAAAAATCCGAAAGCGAAACGCGGTTTCCATCCTTATCTTCCAGCGTAAAATCGGGCGCTTTTATTCCTGTTTCAAGCATCTTGGGCATCCTTTCTAACAAATTGCTATTATATTAGC
>JAGBFS010000181.1 GCA_017936365.1 Clostridia bacterium | reverse complement strand
TCCTTTTTAAGCTGTGCTTCGGCACGCAGTTTATCGGCCTCCATGCGAAGCTCGACTATTTTGCTGCCGGCCTCTTTTTTCTGCTCCGATAAAACCGATTCCTTACCCTTATCCTGCACCCGACGTTCGTTGAGCGAAGCAATTATCGAAAGGATTGCCTCCTCCTCTTTTGTCAGGGCGAGTATCTCAAGGCCGGTTTCGTTCATCACAGCCGAAAGCCGCTCGCGCTCGGCGCCGATCTGCTCGGCGTTTCCGCTGCGCTCGCTTATCTTTTCGGTAAGCTGTGCAAGCGCCGCTTCACATTCGGCTATACTCGACGAAAGGGCTATCTGCTGTTCGTTAATCCTTGCTCTTCTGTCGTCCGCACCCTGTGCTTCACGCTCAAGCTGCTGCATTTCCTCGCGGTTTATCTTTATCTGCGATTCGGTTATGCGCGCATCAGCCTCAAAACGCATCCTGTCTTCCTGCGCTGTGGTCAGCTCGCCCTGCGCACCGACAAGCTGTGCTTCATCGGCTGCGGCTCTCTGCTTGAGCCGCTCGTATTCCTGCTGTGCCTCGGCCGCTTTTCTTTCAAACTCATCAGCGCTGGCACGAAGCTTTTCAAGCTCGCTTTTGCGCGAGATAAGGCCGGTCTTTTTGCTTATCGAACCACCGGTTATCGAACCGCCTGCGTTCATAAGCTGACCGTCCAGCGTTACGATACGGAAGCTGTGTCTGTATCTTCTCGCCATTTCTATCGCATCGCTAAGGGTTTCGACGATGCATACCCTGCCAAGAAGGTCGGCTACTATATTTTTATACTTTTCGCCGCAGGAAACAAATTCGGACGCTATACCAACATAGCCGATGCAATCGCTCAAACCCTTTTCGTTGAGGAACTTCGGTTTTATTGTGGATATGGGCAAAAATGTTGCACGTCCGGCTTTATTCTGCTTGAGGTACTCTACCGCACGCTTTGCGTCGTCCTCGTTATCGACAACGACATTCTGTGCCGTTGCGCCAAGCGCGACCTCAACCGCTGTTGCATATTCATCCGGCACCTCTATAAGCCTTGAAACAGGCCCGTGGATACCACGCAGCCCACCCGACTGGGCGTGCTGCATGACCTTTTTGACGCTGTACTGGAAGCCTTCAAGATTTTTTTCAAGATCCTCGATAAGCTGTGCCTGTTTGCGGCTCTGAAGCGCTTCGACGCGGAGGTTTTCAAAAATCTGTCTGCTCTCTTCCATCTTCGACTGCTGACGCGAAAGCTTCATTTTTATTCCGCTTACCGCATTTGTCAGCTCGTCGACTTTATTTTTTGCCTTTTCCTGCGCCTGCTTCGATATTTCAAGGCGCTGGGAAAGCTGGTCGATAGACTGCTTGTACGATGCAAGCGATTCATCTATCGTTTTCCCACGCTCGTCAAGCTCGGAAAGCTGGGTCTGCGTTCCGGCAAGAGATACCCTGTAGCCGGACATATCCGCAGTAATGCGTCCCTGCTCGTTTATAAGCTTTGAAAGCTCCTCGGAACAGTTCGATTCGCTGTCGCTCAATTTTTCCGCCTGCTCGCGCAAAGTCGCGGAATATTCCGTTTTTTCCTTTACCGCGCTGCGCTTTTCCTCAAGCTCGGATTCCTTTGCCGCTATCTGTTCGAGTATCTCGCTGTCGGCCTGATGCGACTGCTCAATTTCGTCCTCGATCCTCTTTATATCCCTTTCGCAGTGGGATATATCGTTATCTATGACTGCTGCATCACCCTCAAGCCTTGCGGCCTGTTCTTCAAGCGACGATGCATTTCTTATGCTCTCATCCTTACCGGCAAGAAGCTCTGCATCCCTTGTTTCAAGCTGGTTGACATCTGCATCAAACTGCTCAAGCTCAAGCGAAAGCTCATCCTGCTGTGACTGGACAAGGGTTATCTTGTAATCGTAATCGCGGATGACCGACTTTGAACGCGAAAGCGTAGCAAGCCAGAAGCCTATCTCATTGACTTTCAGCTCTTCATATAAAACGCGGTACTTTTTCGCCTTCTCCGCTTCCTTTTCAAGCGGGCCTACACGTCCCTCAAGCTCGCTGAGAAGCACGTTGAGGTGGACAAGGTTATCGTCGGCCTTTTTAAGGTTGTTTTCGGCTTCGGCTCTGCTGTAACGGTATTTGGAAATACCGGCTGCCTCTTCAAAAATAACGCGCCTGTCCTTTGAACGGGCGGTAACTATATCTGCGATCCTGCCCTGGCCTATAATGGAATAACCGTCCCTTCCGAGACCGGTATCCATGAACATTTTATTTATATCAAGAAGACGGACGGATTTTCCGTTGATAAGATAATCGCTTGCACCCGAACGGTAATACCGGCGTGCTACAGCTACCTCATCGCTGTCAACGGGAAGCCGTCTGTCGCTGTTGTCGATAACAAGCACAACCTCTGCCATACCCTGCGCCTTACGGGTGTCGGAACCCTCAAATATGATCTTTTCCATATTCTTTATACGCAGAACACTGGGAGCCTGTTCACCAAGCACCCAGCGCATAGCGTCGCTTATATTGCTTTTGCCGCTGCCGTTAGGCCCGACGCATGCAGTTATTCCCTTTTCAAAATCCAGTTTTATTTTATCCGGAAAGGATTTAAAACCCGATATCTGAAGTGATTTGAGTACCATACGATCTTTCCTTTAATCAAAAATCCTGTTCGATAACAAGGCTGTATTTTTCTATACCGGCACACGGCTTTACCGTCGCTGCGCACGAAATGCTCCGCAGATGCTCAATATTGCATCTGTGCTGGCCGGTAACCTTGCTTATCTCCTTTTCACCGCACAACACGGTTATCTTCCCTTTGTATCCCTTTTCATTTATCTGCCGCACCGCCTCGTCAAGATATATGCGGCTCTCGGCAAGCTCGCGAAGCGCCGGATGATATGCGCCGGCGATAAAATCACGCCCGACACCCTCTTCGGCATGCAGTCCAAGCTTTATTACATCTATCCCTTTTTCATAGAAAAAGCGCAGCAGCGCCGCGCATATCCCCACCGCACCGTCAATAGGCTGCGGCTGATATTTGCCCTCATTATACAGCTTTGCAAGCTTTGTTCCGCCAAGCACTACGGTGGGATAGATACGCACCGTATCGGGGCTGAGCGCCGCAAGCTCGCGCGCGGTATACATCGCGCCGTCATCGTCATCGCCGTAAAGACCGGTCATCATCTGAAGCCCGAGCTCAAAGCCGCTGCCGCGGATAAGGGCGGCGGCGCGCCGGACATCTTCGGCTGTATGGCCGCGTTCGTTCATCTGCAGAACACGGTCGGACATACTCTGTGCCCCAAGCTCAATTGACGTTGCGCCGTACCGCTTCAAAACATCAAGCACCTCGGCATCGATACAGTCGGGACGTGTTGAGCAGCGTATTCCGCCGATATCACCGTTTTTGATATATGGATGCGCCGCTTCAAGCAGCGATATCATGTATCCGCGTTCTATCGCGGTAAAGCTTCCGCCGAAAAATGCAAGCTCGGCATCTTTCGCCCTATACCCCAGATAGGAAAGCGCCTTTTCCACCGTCTGCTTTACATCATCGGGCGACGGCTGGCACGAATGGCCGGAAATCGTCTTCTGATTGCAGAAGGAGCAGGTGTGGGGGCATCCGGCATGGGGTATAAAAAGAGCGATATTTGCGTGCCTCATTCGCCCATCAGCTCCAGCGCCTGACGCGCCGCCTGCTGTTCGGCAAGCTTTTTACTGCGTCCGCTTCCCTTGCCTATCACATTGCTGTTAAGATGCACCTCTACGGTAAAACGCTTATTATGGTCGGGGCCGGTCTCGGCAACAAGAACATATTCAAGCCGCTCTTCGCCGTTTTGCTGGACAATCTCCTGCAGCGTGGTTTTATAATCGGATGTTGTCCGTGCTGCAGGCTTTTTCAGTTCCTCAACAACAAACGAAAGAACAAATTTCTTTGCCTCTTCCATTCCGCCGTCAAGGAATATCGCGGCGATGACCGCCTCAAAAGCGTCCGAAAGTATCGACGGGCGTTCCCTTCCGCCGGAATTCTGTTCCCCGCGGCCAAGCAGAAGATGACCGCCAAGATCGATCGACCGCGCAAATTCGGCCAGCGTCTTTTCGCACACAAGCGATGCGCGAAGCTCGGTAAGGTCACCCTCCTGCTTGTTTTTGTAAAGCTCGAACAGATATTGGGAAACGATTATGCTTAGCACCGAATCGCCCAGAAACTCCAGGCGTTCGTTGCTTTTAAGTCCTCTTTCTTCGTTGGCATAGGAGGAATGGGTCAGCGCCATTTTAAGATACATCTTGTTGTTAAAATGATAATTTATCCGCTCTTCCAGTCTTTCCACCAATGCCACCTCCGTTTCTATGGGATAAAATTATTCTTCGGTTTCGGTGCTTTCGCCCGCTGTGAGTGCGTTTGTAATCTCACCGATAACGTCGTTTCTGGCAAACTCCATTACCATTCCGATAGCGTTGCAGAAGGTCTGTGCCTTGCTGTTGCCGTGTGCTTTGAAGACCGGCTTCTTTACGCCGAGGAAGGGCGCTCCGCCGTATTCGTTTGCATCAAGCTGCTTTGCCATCTGCTTGACGTCCTTTTTGATAACAGCGGCGGCAAGCTTTGTTTTAAGCGATTTTGTAAATACGCCCTTTATCTTCTTCATCAGAGCGCCTGCAACACCCTCATAAAGCTTGAGGATGATATTGCCGGTAAAACCGTCGGCAACGATAACATCGCACGCATCATAAGGAATATCCCTTGCCTCAACGTTTCCGACAAAGTTGAGTCCCGATTCCTTGAGC
>JAGBFS010000180.1 GCA_017936365.1 Clostridia bacterium | reverse complement strand
CTGTATATATTCACTAACACAATAATGCAACGAAGATTCTGATTTGTCAATACAAAAACTAATTTGTTGCAAAAAAGTTCAGATTTACAAAACACAAATAATCTGTCTTTATAACTGATTTCATTTTTCTTTGTAATCGTAAATCTTTTTGCCTGATGAATACAGCCCCGCGATGATGTTTATTCTACACATTTCAAAACAGCTGTGTGCTTGACTTAATACAATAATACAACACACTTTTTAATATGTCAATACAAAAAACGTAAAAATATATAGCAAAAGTATTACAAACGTGTTAAAATTAAAATGTGATTATTTTTGAAAGGTCCGATATTCTACGATGACTTACAGCGATGCTCTTTCATATATAAGCTCCCGACTTCGGTTTGGGATAAAACCAGGGCTTTCCCGAACGGCACAGCTTTTGGAAAAGCTTGGCAATCCGCACAAAAACCTTGAGTTCATACACGTAGCCGGCACAAACGGAAAAGGCTCGGTATGTGCCATGATATCAGCAGCACTCACCGAAAGAGGCAAAAAAACCGGACTTTATACCTCCCCATACATCAGCGACTTTCGCGAGCGAATGCAAATAGATTCTTGCATGATAGAAAAGGACGAGCTTGCCAATATAATCGAAACAGTACGCCCGTATGCCGATACCATTGATGACCTTACCGAATTCGAGCTTATAACCTGCGCCGCAATGCTGTGGTTTTCAAATAAAAAATGCGATATTGTTGTTTTGGAAACAGGGCTTGGCGGTCGATTTGATTCGACGAATATTATCGAATCTCCCATCTGTTCGGTCATAACCAGAATCGGACTTGACCATACAGCTATATTAGGTGATACAATAGAGCAAATAGCTTTTGAAAAAGCCGGTATAATAAAACCCGGCTGCAGCGTTGTATCGGCAATGCAGCGGCAGGAGGCATTGGAGGTCATACAAAAAGCCGCCATAGAGCGTTCATGTCCGCTTACCGAAGCCGGTGTTTGCACAGCGCAGAAACGCAGTATTGACGGCACCGACGCTTTGTACGGCAATCTTTTTCTGCATATCCCGTTTGCCGGTGATCATCAGCTTGAAAATGCCGCCGCCGCTGTTGAAGCACTTCGCATAGCAGGACTTTGCGACAGTGAAATTTCAGCCGGTATTGCAAAGGCCGCCATTCCTGCAAGATTTGAATATATAAAAGGAAATCCTGATATTATCATCGACGGCGCTCATAATCCCGACGGCGCGCGCACCCTTGCCGATGCACTGCGCTCGCTTGCCGGTAATAGACGCATAATCGCAGTTGCCGGAATATTGGAAGACAAGGATTATGGTGAGATGATAAAAATACTTGCTCCCTGCTTTGATACCGTTATCACAGCCGACGGCTTCAGTCCGCGAGAGCTTACAAGCGAGCGGCTGGCTCATGATATGTCTCGCTATACCCACGCCGAACCGGGCGGAGATTTCAAAAGCGCCCTCAAAACAGCTTTGGCGCTTGCGCGCGATGATGATATTGTTGTTATTTGCGGCTCGCTCTACCTTGCCGGTGCGCTCCGTCCGTTATGCATAAATCAATTTTAGTTAAGGAATCTGTCTTAAATCATGAAACCAATCAGAACTCTTGCCGGTTATTACAAACCGCATCGTTTTCTATTTTTCGTTGATATAACCTGCGCTTTCATATACGCTCTGTGCGATCTTGTATATCCATATATCGCACGGATAATTATTAATGGAGTAAGCGATCATACCGTTACGATAAAAATGATAATAGTGTGTGCCGCTGTACTTATCGGCATTTATATCCTGAAAGCGATACTGAACTATTGCTATGACTACTGGGGACACGTGCTCGGAACACGCATACAGGGTGATATGCGCCGCGATCTTTTTGCTCATCTGCAAAAACTGCCCTTCCCCTATTACGATGAAAACAAAACCGGTGTCATAATGTCGCGTATTGTAAACGACCTTTTTGAAGTGTCCGAACTCGCCCACCACGCACCGGAGGATATTTTTCTATCGCTCATAACTCTTCTGGGCTCGTTCATAATACTGATGACCATCAATGTTCCGCTGACCCTCATAATTTTCTGCGTCATACCCCCTATCGTATTTTTCGCAGCAAAAATACGCCTTCGGATGAACGATGTCTTTTCCGAAAGCCGAAAAAAGACCGCCGATATAAACGCAAGCGTGGAAACAGCCGTTTCGGGAATCAGAGTTACACGCTCGTACACAGCCGATGCTTATGAAGAGGAAAAATTCGGCCGTGCAAACGAAAATTTTAAAAAGGTCAGCTATGCAAAATATAAAACCATGGCGTGGTTTTTCTGCATAACCGGTTTTTCAAGCGATATTTTATATCTTCTTGCTATAACTGCTGGCGGCATATTCTTCTGCACCGGACAGATAAACGCCGGTGAATTTGCGTCATATCTTTTATATATAGCACTGTTTCTCAATCCAATAAAAAAGCTAATCAGCCTTTTTGAACAGCTTCAGAACGGCCTTACCGGCTTAAACCGATTCTGTGAAATCATGTCGGTCAAGCCGGAAACCGATTGCGAAAATGCCGAAGAGCTTATAAACCCGAAAGGACATATTGTATTCGACGACGTTTCTTTCAGCTACAGCACCGACGAAAGCGAAGACGATGCCGTCCCCGTAATCAGCCATCTTTCCATTGATATTCAAAAGGGCAAGCGAATCGCACTTGTCGGTCCGTCCGGCGTTGGCAAAACAACCCTCTGCCACCTTATCCCAAGGTTTTACGAAATCAACAGCGGCATGATAACCATTGACGGCAAGGACATCACAAAGCTTACACGCCGTTCACTTCGTCAGGCTATCGGTATTGTTGAACAGGATGTATTTCTTTTTGACGGCACGATAAAGGAAAACATCGCCTACGGCAGCAGCGATGTCTCCGACGAGCAGATAATTGACGCGGCTAAAAAATCCGGCATTCACGACTATATCTCTACCCTTGAGGACGGGTACGAAACTCAGGTCGGCGAACGCGGTGTAAAGCTTTCCGGCGGTCAGAAACAGCGCATTTCCATCGCGCGAGTATTCCTCAAAAATCCGGCTATTCTCATTCTTGATGAAGCAACCTCCGCGCTTGATAACGCAAGTGAAATGCTTGTACAAAAATCGCTTGAAAAACTTTCGGAAGACAGGACTTCCATAATCGTCGCTCACCGTCTATCAACGGTAAAAAATGCTGACGAGATAATAGTGCTGACCGACAACGGCGTTGCCGAACGCGGTTCGCACGAAGAGCTTCTTTGCAAAAACGGACTCTATTCCGAGCTTTACAGCTATCAGTTCAAACAGTAAACTATTCAAGGGAAGTGACTCAAAATTGGTACACGATAATTACACCGATTCCCTGATAACGGAGATACGGTCGCTTGACAACGGCGGAAGGCGTACATTTTTTGACAACTGGACAATCGATTATAAAATAGGCGGAGGAAACTTCGGCTGTGTATACCGTGCATCATGCGGTCAGGAACGCGCCGCAATCAAGATCGTTTCGGTAGACCTTCACAGCAGCGAGGATTTCGCAAAAGAGGTCAAGATATTACAGCGTCTTCGTTCCCCGAACATCGTTGATATAAAGGACTGTGACGTTATTTCCTCCGGAGACCTGACAAAAAGCTATATGGTTATCCGCATGGAAAAACTTCATCCTCTGAATATTAAAAACATGTCATACAACGAGATCATAAGGCTTGCTTTTAATATGTGCTCTGCACTTACCACCTGTCACAGCACCCGCCCGCCAATACTCCACCGCGACATCAAGCCAGATAATATTCTTGTTTCCGACAATGGTATATACAAGCTGGGCGATTTCGGTGCTGCGTGGATGTTCGACGGCACGCGCGAAAAAAAGTACTATACCACTCCCCTGTATATGCCGCCCGAGGTTTCCGCTAATCGAACCTTCGATGCGCGTTCGGACATATATTCGCTCGGACTTTCGCTCTACACCCTTTTCAATCATGGACAGCCCGCTTTTTCGGGAGTAGGCGATATCGGAAAGGCGATCAAAATAAGACTTTCCGGCGCAATGCTCCCCGATATCCCCGGGCTTTCTCCGGCGATAATGAATGTTCTTCGTACCGCCTGCAACCCGAACCCTGCATTGAGATATCAGAATGCCGGTCAGCTTGCGGCGGCTCTGCAATATGCGATATCCCAGCCTGTACAAAAACAACCGATGCCAAATAAACCTCAGCCAAAGCAAAAGAAAAAACACCCGTTTTGGCGCGGTCTTTTTTCAGTAATCGGAATTATTGCGGGAATTGCCTTACTTGTCTTTTTGATATTCTATATATATAAAATATTCTTTTTCGGATTCTGATATTTTTTAAATGAGCATACATACATAAAAAGACCGCGGATAAAAATCCGCGGTCTTTAGTTTAATCATATATCGTGATTACTCTTCGTCAGAGCCTTCTTCGATTTCTTCTTCAACGGGCTCAGCATCCTCAAGAAGCTTGCGGATGGAGAGGCTTACACGCTTGCGATCGAAATCGACCTCGGTGATAACCGCACGAACTACGTCACCAACATTGACAACGTCTGTCGGGGTTTCAACTCTTGTATTACTGAGCTGAGAAATATGGATAAGACCATCAATACCGGGAAGGATGCTTACGAATGCGCCGAAGTTGGGAGTGCCAACGATGGGGGCTTCGATAACGGTTCCAACCGGATACTTATTCTTCATGATCTCCCAGGGATTATCCTCAGTCTTCTTGTAGCCGAGGGATATCTTTCTCTTTTCCTTGTCGACCTTCTTAACGAAAACCTCGACAACATCGCCGACGTTGACAACTTCGGACGGATGCTTGATGCGGTTCCAAGAAAGCTCGGAGATGTGAACCATGCCGTCTACTGCGCCGAGATCAACAAATGCGCCGTAGCTGGTAAGGGACTTGACAATACCGGTGAATACTGCACCCTCTGAGATCTCCTCCCAGAACTTTGCTTCCTTCTCCTTGCGCTCCTTATTGAGAAGAGCACGGATGGAGCCGACAGCACGCTTTCTGCTGGGGTTGACTTCGAGAACGATGAACTTGACGGTCTTCTTAAGAAGTCCCTCAAGCGGCTCGTTGCGGGTAGCTGTTGCCTGAGAAGCAGGAACAAATACCTTTACGCCCTTGTAGGAAACGATAACGCCGCCCTTGATGACCTCGACTACGACGCCTTCAAAAATAACGGGTTCTTTCTTCTCTTCGGGCTGTGCGGGAGCTTCCTCTACAGGAGCAGCCTCTTCGGTCTTCTCTTCGGACTGCTCATCGTCTGCGTGGAAAACATCCTCGTCGTCTTCGTCACGACGGCGACGCGGACGATCGGAGATCTTCGGAGCAGCTTCCTTGATTTCATCCCATGCGCGAACGGAATCGAGAACGCGCTTAGACAAATAAATGTAGCCCTCCTGATCGTTCGTGCGCAGAATCATAAGCTCAAGCTCGTCACCGATCTTGACGCAGTCCTCCGTAGAGAGATTGGGGTTGTCCGTAAGCTCTTCGAGCAGAACTACACCGGACTGCTTACGCCCGACATCGACGTAAATCTCATTGGGAGCGATGCTTACGACAGTACCCTTTACTACCTTTCCGTTTGTGTTAGAGGTTCTGAAGGATTCTTCAAGCATAGCCTCAAAGTTTTCGTCGCTGTTGATGATTTCTGTCATTGAACTAAGTACCTCCTTAATTATCCCCGCAGGCGTCGAAGCGCCGGCGGTTATGCCAATATTATTTGCCGCGCGTATCGCGGCGGGATCAAGCTCGGCAGCCGATTCTATAAGTATAGTGCGGCAATTGCCGGAGCATATCTGCCAAAGCTTCTGCGTATTGGAGCTGTGTCTTCCGCCGATAACGTACATGAGATCACATTTCAGCGAAAGCTCGACCGCTTCCTTTTGACGTTGAAGCGTAGCATTACATATTGTATCAAATATTGTCGCGTTTGTATAGACTTTTTTTATTTTTTCGGAACAATTTTTCCATAATTCAGAATTAAATGTGGTCTGAGCCACGACAGTCAGCATTTTTTCCGAAAATTCCGGGTGATTTTTTATCAGATCATCCAGTTCATTTTCATTTCTGAAAACAAAACATGTACCGCTGCAATGACCGCTTATTCCAAGAACCTCGGGATGTACCGGGTCACCCGCAATGAGCACAATGCTTCCCTCTGCCGACGCCTTTGACACAACCGAATGTATTTTTGCGACAAAAGGACAGGTCGCATCACAGCACTCAAGTGAAAGCTCTTCGATCTCCCTGTACACGCTTTGCGCAACACCGTGAGACCGTATAACAAGCACGCCGTCTTTCTTCGCGTCAGCCGGTGAATCGGCTATAACCGCACCTCTTTTTTCAAAATCTGAAACGACCGTTGTGTTATGTATTATCGGACCGAGCGTATAGACCTTTTTACCGCTATTCAAAAGATCGTCCACCATCTCTACCGCACGGTTAACACCAAAGCAAAAACCGGCAGTTTTAGCAAGAAAAACAGCCATCAGCCGCGCACCTCCCGGCAATAAGCCTGAAGCTCGGCAACGATGTCACGAAGTTTATTTGCCGCTGCATGATATTCTTTCGGTGTGCCTTCGATTATACCAAGCTCTTCCGGAGTAATTGGATCACCAAACGCAATGGTATATTTACAGAACGGTACTACCTTCTTTTTATTTGAATAAACCGCGAAAGGATATATAGGCACATTCGCTTTGTGCGCTATCATTGCAACACCGGTCTTAAAGCGACCAAGCTCTCCGTTTTTTGAGCGAGTGCCTTCCGGGTATATTCCGAGCACCTTACCCTCGCCCAGTATCTCGACCGCTTTATCAATAGAGTTTGAGTCGGCCGCACCCCTTTCAACAGGGAATGCACCGTACCATTTTACCACATGTCTTATGACAGGTATCTTGAAAAGTTCCACCTTTGCCATATACCGAAGCTGTCTTTTCTGCGAAAAGAATTTTGCTATGGGATCATAGCCGCTGATGTGGTTTCCTGCAGCTATAAAAGCACCCTCGGGCGGAATATTGTTCTTACCCTTTACTACCTTGAGACGATAAATAAGAAACAGCAGCCATCCCGCAAGAGGTGCCGTAAGCATATAGAAAAAATTGCGCTTGTCTTTTTTTATCGTTTTGATTTCTTTCGTTTCTGATGATTTTTTCATCCGACGAACAGTTCCTTTCCTGCTGATACTCTATCAGCGGCCAATTCTTGATTTTATGGTATTATACAGCAGGTCTTCCGATTCTTCAAGGTCAAGCTCTGTTGTATCAATAAGTATAGCATCCTTTGCCTGCTCGAGCGGCGCGATAGCACGATTCATATCCTGCTCGTCACGCTCGTTGACGCTTTTCAGAACGGCCTCAAACTCGACATCGTGACCTTTCTGCACAAGCTCGTCATAACGCCTTTTGGCTCTCGCTTCAGCAGATGCGGTAAGGAATATTTTCACGTCAGCATTGGGGAGCACGACCGTACCTATATCCCTTCCGTCCATGACGACATTATTCTTCTGAGCCATTTCGATTTGCAGATCAAAAAGAAACTCCCTTACCTTGGCGATAGCCGATACGGCCGACGCACCGGCCGACACTTCGGGGGTGCGGATTATCTTTGAAACGTTTTCGCCGCAAAGATAAACCCTTTGTTCACCGTCTACATACTTAAGCTCAATATCTATCATCGGGAGCATCGCCGCAACGGCAACCCTGTCATAAACATCTGCCCCACGCTGCAGAACAAACAGCGCTATCGCACGGTAAAGCGCACCGGTATCAACATAGATAAATCCAAGTCTTTGCGCAACCGCCTTTGCAAGTGTACTTTTGCCTGCGCCGGCAGGTCCGTCAATCGCAACATTTATCATAATAACATTCCTTTATTCTAATTTTGTGAAGCAGCTTTTCCGGCACATACACCGGTCGACATGGCTATCTGAAGATTATAGCCGCCGGTATGCGCATCAACGTCAATTACCTCACCTGCAAAATAAAGACCTTCAATCAGCTTTGACTGCATGGTTTTAGGGTCAATTTCCTTTACGGCAACCCCTCCGGCGGTAATGATAGCCTCATCAACCGGGCGGAAATCCACCACATTAAAATCAAAGGATTTGATAAGCGCAACAAGCTTTTCCCTTTGCTCCCTTGTAATGGAATTTACCTTTGCCGATGGGCTTATACCCGACCGTTTTATTATAATATCAATCATGCTCCGCGGCAACAGCTTTCCCAAAGAATTTTCAAAATCTTTATTTATGTTTTCGGAAAAATCCCTCAAAATTCGGCTGTCAAGCTGCTGTACCGACAGCGCCGGCTTCAGGTCGATAGAGACAACACAGGGCATATCCTTCTTTTTATCGATATGCGAGCTTGCACTCAATATTACCGGACCGGAAAGCCCAAAGTGAGTGAAAAGCAGTTCACCGAAATCGGTATAAACCGTTTTACCGCGTATATTCTTTACCGATATAGCAATATTACGAAGCGCAAGCCCCTGCATTCTGCGAAAATCATCGCCATCGCAGACAAGCGGTACAAGCGAAGGCGATATCGGAACAATGGTATGTCCTAACTCCTGTACCAATCTGTATCCCGAGCCATTGGAACCTGTCGCAGGATATGACGCACCGCCTGTTGCCAGTATACAGCGGTCACATTCATAAACCTCACCGTCAGATTCTACACCGCTGATTTTACCATCCCTCGCTGTTATTCCCGTTATATCTGCTTCGACTATTTTTGCTCCGCTCTTTTTTACAAATTTAACAAGTGCATCGTTTATATCCATCGCTTTATCGGACACGGGAAAAACTCTGCCGCCGCGTTCGGTTTTAAGCGGAACACCGAGGTCTTCAAAAAAAGCCATCGCATCTGCCGTTGTAAACGACGAAAACGCGCTGTACAAAAATTTGGGATTATGCACTACATTTGCAAGCAGCTTTTCACGGTCGCAGTCATTTGTTATGTTGCAGCGGCCTTTTCCGGTAAGAATAAGCTTTCTTCCAGGTCGCTTATTTTTTTCGTATATGGTTACATCGGCACCAAGCTGTGCCGCCATACCGGCAGCCATCATACCGGACGGACCGGCTCCTATGACCGCTATTTTTACTCTGTTACTCATTCTCCGCTCTTTTCGTATACGTTATTGTCATCCCACAGCTTTTCAAGCTTTACAAGATTCGATTTAAGCTCGTCCTTTTTACGAAGAGCAATGGCAACGATGAGCGAATTGACAAGGCTCATCGGTGCCGCAAGCGAATCAACAAAGGAAGCCATATCACTTCTTGCAAGAAGCAAATGATCCGCATACGGTTTGAGCGGCGAAGATTCGCTGTCGGTAAGCGCGATGATCTTTGCACCGTTATCGCAGGCAAAGCGCATAGCACCGACAACGCGCCGTGAATATCGCGGAAAGCTTATACCTATAACTGCATCATTCTTATCAAGCTGAAGCATCTGACCAAACATTGCACTTTCGTTGGATGGGTCAACAACTACCACATTATTCAGTGCCAGCGACAGATAATATCCCAGAAATGACGCAAGCGATGCCGCACTTCTTGTGCCTATAATAAATACCTTCTTCGCGCTGCATATAAGCTCTACCGATGCCAGAAATTCCTCACGCGAGGTTTCCTCCATTGTCCGGCGGATCATATCGATATCCAGACTCATGACATTGTTGAGTATATCACCGTCATTAAGACGGCTGTCAGCAAGCTCCACCCTCTGAACAGAGTTGAGCCTGCTTTTGAGCATGGACTGTATTTCGCGCTGCATCTGCGGATATCCGTCAAAACCTATTTCCATCGCAAAACGAACAACGGTAGATTCACTTACACCTACCGTCTGACCAAGCTTTGCTGCCGTCATATATGCAGCCTTTTCACAGTTTTCACAGATATACGAAGCTATTGCCCGCTGACCCTTGGAAAGCTCGGGCGCCTGCATTTTCATCCTATCAAGCAGGTTACCGCTCATAGCATTTTCCTTTCTTTCGAACAATAAACCGGCATATAGCCGGTTTATTTGTTAATATTGAAAATTTTGGTTATACGCGGCTGAATCTTCATTACATAAAGGGTCGCACACCGTGTAAGACAGATATCATATATTATAAAGGCAAAGTTACCCACCGCAAGCACAATAAGCGGTGCGTATTTGCCAAGAAGATCGCTGTCCTCAAACGGCATCGAGAGAAGGTATACCGCCGCATAGTAAAAAGCTATCACAACAGCATTGAAATAAATGAACTTGGTAATATATTCAAGCGCTGTGATCTTTATTCTTTCAAAATACTTTTTAAGTATGGGATAAATGCCAAAAAGAATAATGTAGAAAGCTGCCGCTTCCTTGTCCCCTGCTATAATCGCAGACAATGCCGAAACCGACGCATACATAGTCAACGCGGTGGGGGTCCCGTATTCTATCGACGGAACAAGCAGCAGCGCACCGGCCGCCATCGGCAGAGCATATGTCATAAAGGGTGCAATATAAGTAAGCAGCATAATAACTACGCTGAACCCTGCCAGTACACCGCACAGGGCTACACGACCAACATTGCGTGACATATCAGCAGCAGTTTACAATATCACCGCCGAAGCATTCGCAGCAGGAGTCGGCGCAAAGAAGTCCGCAGCACATCGAGCAGAGATCGCATCCGCCCTTGTCATTGCCGGAACCGGCCTTGTATCCGCCCATCTTGCCGCTTCTCATCTGCTGAGCCTGATTATATGCAGCTCTGTATTCGGAATTGTTCGGGTCAAGCTTTACAGCGGTCTGGAGATAGGTATATGCCTGTTCAAGCCAGCCGCGTCTGTAAAGAACGGTACCCTTAAGGAAGTTCCATTCCGCGTTGCGTCTTTCCTGGGAAACAGCATCAAGAAGCTGCTCGGCATCGGCAAAGCGGTTGCTCATGATAAGCTTGCGGACATCGGAAAAACCGGTGGTTGTGCTGTAGGTATTGCTGTATCTGTTTCCGGTAGTGGAACCATAGCTTGAACGGCCTGTCGAACCGGCAGATGTGGAAGAATAAGAACTGCCGGCAGAATACGAGCTACCGGAAGTACCGTTCTTGCGTCCGGTCATTATGGTATCATATGCCTCGTTTACTTCCTTCATCTTTTCGGAAGCAAGATCGGCAAGATCGGGTGCTTCCGCATAGTTATCCGGATGGTACTTACGG
>JAGBFS010000179.1 GCA_017936365.1 Clostridia bacterium | reverse complement strand
GAGCTTTCTCCGCTTCCTCAAAACCTGCGCATCAACCGCCTTTTGGCACTCTTCGCCATCCTGTTCGGTTTCGCCGCTCTCATCAAGCTGTTTGCGCAAACGGTCACTTTCATCAGCCTGTTCGATAAGAAGCTCCACAAGCTGTGTTTTACTGAGGCCTTTTATCTCTTTCCTATCCATAAAAAATGCTCCGTAACTTTGTTTTTATAGAAGAACCTCTCATATCTTCATGCATCTGACCGTCACCCTCGAGCCTCCGCCGGGAGTGCAGGTGAACAGCGTAAGGTCGTAGCCGCTGTCGGTCATGCGCTTCACTTCATCCGGCTCAAGAATCTCGATCCGAACAACAGTATACTTCGTAACATATCCGCTGCCATCAATAAACTCAATGTATTCGCCGTTCGAAAGCCGGCTGAGCGTACCGAAATGAGCCGGATAATTGTGTGCGGCTATTACAAGGTCACCGCCCGAAACGCTGCCGCTGTAACAGCAGGGTGATTCCCTGAGTGCAGGATAGCTGATATCAGCGCGCACGGGCAGCCACAGGCCACGCGACGGCACCGAAACGATTCCAATATAGCGGTTTCCGTTGATTGCCAGTTCGGCTGGAGTACCGCTGCCCGAAGCATCGCCCTCTGCAATCCGGTTATCTGCCACCATTTCCTCAAGCTGCACGGCAATTTCTGCAGACGCTGCTTCCGCTTTTTCCATGGAGTATATATTGAATCCGCAAAGCGCAGCCGCACAGAATATCAGCAGCACACCAACACAAAAGAGGGATATACCTGTTATTTTTCTGCGTTTAAACATTTAAGCTGTGCCTTTCTGAAAAAAATGTATATATTGGTATTATACAACTAATCGCAGATAAAATAAATACCTTTATTTAATTTTGTTAATAAATTCTTGTTTTTTCGAAAAACCACTTTTTGGATTGGCTTCGGTTTCAATTAATTTCGGTGAAACACATAAATATTAATAGAATATCTGCCGCGAGGATAACTGTCATATTTCTTCTCAAAATAATATTTCTGAAAAGTCTTTTTCTATTTGACTTTATACGATATTCTGATAAAATAATTACTTGTATGAGTTAGTTACACCTCGTGTGACTCGCAAAAAAGGAGCGTACCTATGGAAAAGAAAAGAAGCAGTTTTACCGGCAAGATCGGCTTCGTGCTTGCCGCAGCCGGATCGGCCGTCGGTCTTGGAAACATTTGGAGATTCCCTTATCTTGCCGCAAAATACGGCGGAGGTATCTTCCTGCTGGTATATATCGTACTGGCGATAACATTTGGTTTTTCGCTGATGTGTGCCGAGATCGCTCTTGGACGCAAAACCGGTAAAAGTGCAATCGGGGCTTTCAGCGAAGTAAGCAAAAAGTATAAATTTATCGGCTTGTTGGCCTCTGTTGTCCCCATTATGATACTGCCATACTACTCTGTTATCGGCGGATGGGTTGCAAAATATCTCTTCACCTTTTCAACCGGCGGAATCCACGACGCGGCAAAGGATGGATATTTTGACTCTTTTATCTCTCAGCCAATAGAACCAATCGGCTGGTTCCTGCTGTTTATCGGATTAACCGCTTTGGTCGTTCTTTTCGGCGTGGAAAAGGGTGTCGAAAAGGTCAGCAAACTGATGATGCCCGTACTGGTACTGCTCACTCTTGGCATCGCAGTTTACTCCCTGTTCATGCCCAACGCGTTTGAGGGCTTTTTATACTATGTGACCCCGGATTTTTCAAAGTTCTCCGCTACCACCGTGCTTGCAGCCATGGGACAGCTCTTCTATTCCATGTCTCTCGCTATGGGAATTATGATAACCTACGGCTCCTATATGAAAAAGGACGTCAACATCGAATCTTCCGTCCATCAGATCGAGCTGTTCGATACCGGCATTGCCTTCCTCGCCGGCATGATGATAATCCCTGCCGTCTTCTCTTTCTCCGGTGGTGACGAGTCCGCTCTCGGAAAGGGACCCGGCCTTATGTTTGTCACCCTTCCTAAAGTATTCGACAGCATCAACGGCATCGGCGGCTCAATCGTAGGTATACTGTTCTTCCTGCTCGTTCTCTTTGCCGCACTGACTTCCTCCATATCGCTGATGGAAACAGTCGTATCCATCTTCCGCGACAAATTCGGCTGGGGAAGAAAAAGCACTTGCCTGTTCGTTTTCATCGGAAGCGTGCTGCTCGGTCTGCCTTCATCTCTCGGTTTCGGCGTATTGAGCGACATTTCTATCGCAGGAATGACCTTCCTCGATATGTTTGACTTTGCTTCCAACAGCGTGCTTATGCCCATCGTCGCTCTGCTGACCTGCTTCTACATCGGCTACATCATCAAGCCCAAAACCATTATCGAGGAAATCTCCGGCAACGGACGTTTCAAGGGTGAGAAGCTGTTCACCGTTATGATAAAGTACATCGCCCCCTTATTCATCGTTCTTATCCTTGTGACTTCGGTGCTGGATGTGCTTGGCATAATGAAGATCTGATATACGCGCAACATTTATAAAAACAGGCTGCTCCGGATAAATCTCCGGGCAGCCTGTTGCTTTTGACAATTAACTTTAATATTAATAAAATGCCCCCTTAAACACAAAAGAAATACAACACCAAAACTCACACAAAATATGTACAACTCCGTTTCCCGCTTTGAATAGAAGGTTCGAAAGCGGGTGATATTTTCAAAATAAAAAATGGCGGAGAGTTAGGGATTCAGAACCAATGACAAACGCTGCGCGCTTGTCGATCGGCTTCTCTGCGCACCCTAGGCCTTCAACAAAAAAGCCCCCCGACCCGCATGAAGCGGATCGGGGAGCTTTTTTGGCGGAGAGTTAGGGATTCG
>JAGBFS010000178.1 GCA_017936365.1 Clostridia bacterium | reverse complement strand
GCAACCCATCCGAGAAAGTATGATTTGTACGATATATTCTGTGCCATTTTGTATTTGGTAAAAGAAGGCTGCACATGGAGAGCTATTCCGCATGATTACCCTAATTGGAGAATTGTACGCTATTACTACGATATATGGGCAGAAGAGGATGACGATGGAATCAGTCTGCTCGATCGCATTCTGCGTAAATTGGTGGAAATGGATCGAAAAAACAATGATCGTTCCGAAAAACCACAATGCTCATCGTAGATTCAAAAAGCGTCCAAAATGCGGATACAGCCCAAAGCAAGGGCTATGACGCGGGAAAAAAACTTCAGGAATAAAGCTGCATATCGGTGTAGATACCCGTGGACTTCCACATACCATGATGATAACCACGGCAGATGTTACAGACCGAAAAGGTGCAATTGATATGGTCAGTTATTATCGTGAATGTACGGATAACCTTTCTCAAATCAAAAAAATGCTTGTTGATGGAGGCTATACAGGTCAGAATTTTGCTGATGCAATAAAAGAAATAACGGGGGCTGAAGTTGAGGTTGTTAAGCGCAATGAATTACATACCTTTGCTGTTCTTCCCAAACGCTGGATTTTGGAGCGTTCTTTCGGTTGGTTAGACAAATGCCGTAGGCTTTGGAAAAACGCTGAAAGACTTCTTCATAATTCTTCTCAAATGTTCTCTCTCGCTTTTATTCGTGTTATTTTAGGAAGATTCTGAACAGGCTCTTACAGTACTGTTTTCTGTGACAAATATGCCCCTTTCGCACAGCTTCTTCAGTACCGTGTATGTGGTCGTTCTTTTCCAGCAAAGCTCCTTTTCACATATTGAAATCAGTTCTTTTGTTGAGACAGGCTCGTTTTGCCAGACTATATCCGCAAAACGGGCTTCAACCATGCCTAATTTTATTTCGTTCATTTGATATGCCCTCCGTTTTGTCTATTGATGATAGACTGCAGCTGTAGTCTATCATCAATAGACAAAGTTGTCAATAGCTGTGTAATAAAATTTTTCATTAAAATTAGCCGCACTCCATAACGCTTTATGAAGTGCGGCTGAGATAGGACATCATTATATTTTCTTCGCTATATTTTATTCTTTGACCGTTTTGTGATGCTTTGCTCCGTGAGAAAAGGTGACAAGCTTTGTTCGTTCAAGTGCGATCATTATCGAAGGGATAAGAATGAGCTGAACTATTATACCGGGGATTGCGTCGATAAAGGCGCCGTATATAAACGCACGCCATGTGAATGCACTGCCGTTCATACCAAGCATTATTGCCATAACTACGCCCCATACCGCACGTCCGGCGATCATCGCCGCGATCATACAGCGGTATAGCGACACTACACATTTCCATCGGGATTTGTTATAAAGCAGACCGACAAAGAATCCGTAAGCGGCGAGTTCAAATGCCATCGCTGCCGCGACCGGGAACATAGGCGGCATTCCGAAAAGAAATGAGCGCAGCAGAGGAGTGATAAATCCCACGGCGAGACCGTATTGCCATGAGCATATCAGTCCGCAAAGCAGTACGGGAATATGCATGGGAAGAAGCATGCTTCCGATTTTCGGTATCTGTCCCGTTAGGAAAGGAAGCACTATTCCAAGCGCGATGAATAAAGAAGAAAGCACAAGATTGATAAGTCTTTTATGTTTCATATATTTATGCCCCGAATCTTTTTTGTAATGGCATTATTATACTATCAACGTGCTGCTGTTGTAAATAAATTTCAGTTAAAAAACATTGTTAAATAATTTGCATGATGATGGGGAGAAAAAGATGATGCCGATTGACAAAAGCCGGCTCATTTTCTATAATAGTCCATATTGTCAAAATGTGGGGTGAAAAGCATGGATAAGATAATTGCAGCCTGTGGTAATAATTGTGCCGAATGTCCGCGGCATTTGCCCAAAAGCGACGCACAGCTTGTTGAAACGGCAAAGCTGTGGTTTGATATCGGGTATAGGGATTCGGTAGTATCGACCGATGAGATATCCTGCCGCGGCTGTTATGCGGACAACTGGTGCCGCTATGGGATAGTAAAATGCGCAAGTGATAAAAATGCGGCGACCTGCGGTCATTGTGCGCATTATCCATGCGATAATATAAAAGAATGCTTTGCGTCGACTTTGAAGTGGCTGCCGAAGTGCCGCGCCGTCTGTAATGACGAGCAATTCGAGCGGCTTCATACGGCGTTTTTCAATAAGAAAGAGAATCTTGATAAAATCAAAGAGGAGAATTAAGTGATGACCGAAAAGGAAAAGGCAGCGGCTGGTTTGCTTTATAACGCAAACTATGACAAAGAGCTGATTGCCGACAGGATAGCGAGCCAGAAAAAGTGCAAGGCATATAACGCCATTGATAACGAGGACACAGAGAAAAGGCGGGAGGCGATAAAGAATATCGTTGCACAGATCGGCGAAGGCGGATATATCGAACAGCCTTTTTATTGCGATTATGGTTACAACATTAAAATAGGCAAAAATTTCTATTCAAATTACAATCTGGTGATACTTGACTGTGCTTTGGTAACCATCGGGGACAATGTGTTTATAGGCCCCGATTGCGGTATTTATACAGCAGGTCACCCGATCAATGCACAGCAGCGCAACGAAGGTCTGGAATATGCCTATGGCATAACGATAGGCAGTAACGTATGGATTGGCGGCGGTGTGCGGATAATGCCCGGTGTGACGATAGGGGATAACTGTGTTATAGGAGCAGGCAGCGTCGTTACAAAGGATATACCGTCCGGAGTTATAGCGGTCGGAAACCCTTGCAGAGTGCTGAGAGAAATTGATGAGAGGGATATCATTACACAGCAGTAATGAAAAATATTATGGATAGAAAGTTTAAAGTTGAGGTATCACCGGTTGTATTTGCCGATGAAAGCAGATCGAATCTTCAATACAGGGTCAATATAGTCACCTGTAATGAGGGGTGGGTGAATACCAATCGAACCGATGAGCTGGAAGCGGCGATATCTAATATAATAATGCTGTCGCTCGATTGGATCGAGCAGTTTGACGGTCAGTCGGTAAAGGTGTGGTATGATCCCAATACCGATAAAAGCATCGTTGGGTTCAGCGTAACTGCCATCAATGCGGAGGATGCTCCCGACTGTGTATACGAACAGATGAGAGAAGAAATTTACGATGCGGTGGTTTCGTGGTGCGAACTTAATATAGTGCAATAAAAAAGCAGGACGAATGGGGAAAATCATTCGTCCTGCCGTTTTTTATAGTCCTGCCGGTTTAGGCTGTACGCTGAAAAAGCGAACCTTTTCCGTATTGGTGAATTCCTGATAGGTAAGTGTTTCAAGACCGCTCTGCTTTTTGACAAGGCTCGGTCCGATATCAACCGTGAGTGTTGCGTTAAGCTCGGTCTGCCAGAGTGGGGTGGGTACACCGCCGACATCGGCTGAGCATTTGTAGATAAATATCTTCTGGATGCTTTCGTGCGGAGCGAGCAGGAAGTAACAGTCGCTTGCGCTGACGGGCTGGGTCGAAATGTTTGACTGTTCGAGCTCGCAGCCGTCGGCAGTTACGCTGAGATTAAGCACGCTTGTTTCGCTTCCGTCCGAAGCGCGCGCGCGAAGAGCAAGATATTTGCTGGATCGGTTTTCGATAGCGGCGGTAAATACAATGGTATCACCGGTAGAGAAGCTGTCGGCGCTGGTGCGGATGCTCAAAAGGCTTCCGGTTTCGCCGGCTTCGACATCGCTTGTGGAGATAACAGGCGCGCCGGCCGATGCGCTGGGACCGACAGGGCTCTTTTGCTGGCATTGGGGAATAAGTATTATCACAACGATGATAAGAATGATAAGTATAATCATTGAGGCGATAATAATTCCGGATTTCATATTTTCGTTGTTTGTGCCGGATTTATCGGATTTTGTATCTTTATCCGCCGTTTTTTTCGCTATTTCGGTATTGTCCTTTTTTACCGGAGCGAGTGCAGTTTCTTTTTTTTCTTTATTCTCAGGCATCGAAACACCTCTTTGCGTTTTATGTTTTTTTATTTACTCCACGACCTCGCCGAGGGACGGCGAAAGCCATTTAAGTTATTATAGCATAGCTATATTAAAAAGGCAACCGAGAAATATAATATGTTTCTTGGGTAAAATAATATTTTATGTTTGTCATTAAGCTGTTGACAAGTGGAGATATAACTGATAAAATTTATATACTTGGGTTATTATTTGGCAATTTCCACAAAGCTGTGATACTTTTTTGATGAAATACAAATAATGGATAGGCGCAAATACTGACTTGCGTATCGGGGTGACACGCGTTTTACTGTTGTGACGCCATCTTTTAAGAAAGGGAATGAGTGTAAAGATGGAAAAGAAGAATAAGATGAATCTATTGGTAAGAGTACTGCTGGTATTTGTCGTATCGGCGGCTGTACTGACCGCGGTAGTGGTTACGTCCGGGCTGAAAGGGCAGGATGATATTGTAACAGCCGGATATACGATAGAGCAGACCTCGCCAAGCGATGTTGTGATTACGGAGCAGACGACCGAAGCAACTACATCGGAAACAACAGCCCAGACAAATGCCGATTCGCAGAACACGACAAAAAAGCCGGCAAAAAAGACTACAAAGAAAACCGCGAAAAAGACAACAAAGAAAACTGCAGCCGGAACAGCGGCACCGACCGCCGCAAAAACGACCGCAGCACCTACAACAACCCAAAAGACCACAACCCGCCAGACCGTTGCAACAACGACCACGCTTTCCAATGCGCAGCGTGAATCGCTGATGTTCAATAATATAAATTCCTATCGAAAGAATCAGGGAGCAGGCGGACTTTCAAGAGTAACCAGCGGACCTCTCTATAACGCTGCGAGGAAAAGATTGAGTGAGGTATGCTCAAGCTTTTCACATACACGCCCCAACGGAACCGACTTCTCGACAGTTCTTGCCGAATGCGGTGTGTCCTATTCGCGTGCCGGTGAAAACCTTGGATGCGGTTCGCTTGAAGGAGTATATTCCGGTTGGATAAGCTCGTCCGGCCATCGCAAAAACATAGTCAACGGTGCTTTTCACAAGAGTGCACTTGTCTGTACTGTATCCGGAGGAAAGCGTTATTGGGTACAGCTTTTTATAAACTGACCGAAAGAAGCTCGGCCATTCTTTTGAGCCTTGCTATGGGAAGTCCCATCACATTGTAATAATCGCCGTGTATGCCTTTGATGAGCAATGCACCGCCGCCTTGAATACCGTAAGCGCCCGCTTTATCCGACGGTTCGCCCGTTGCGATATAGCGGGCGATTTCTTTTTCGGTGAGCTTATAGAATTCAACATCGGTCTTGTCGCAAAAGCTCAAAGAGCGCCCGTTGGGAGCTATAAGGCATACGCCGGTCATAACGGTATGCGTTTTTCCCGAAAGCTCATTCAGCATACGAGCGGCGTCACTGTCGTCAGATGGCTTGCCGAAAATCTTGTCGCCGAGAACAACAATGGTATCAGCGGCGATTATAAAACAATCTGAAGCCTGGGGGAGAGCCCTGACAGCGGATGCCTTTCGGCAGGCTATTTCAATAGCGGCCTGTTCGGGAGATATTCCGTCGCCGACCGATTCATCGGCATCTGCGCATATTATATCGAAATCATCAAGAATGTAATGAAGAAGCTCCTTTCTTCGAGGGGATGAAGAAGCCAAAATATATTTCATAAAACTCAGTCTCCGATGGTGATAAATTTCTTTAATAACCAAACGATCATTTTTTCAAGCTCGACAACTATAAATGGAGCGATGGAGAGCAGTGCTACAAAAAGCCATTGGTTTGCGGAAAGTGCTGTCAGCTTGAATACGGCGCTGATCGGCGGTATAAGCATAACGGCCAGAGCGGCCGCACCTGAAGCAAGAGCGGCGCCCCATAGGTATTTGTTGTTGCCGACGCCCGTGCTGAATAACGGGCTGTTTGATCTGACGGCAAAGGCGTAAACAAGCTGGCTGAGGGCAAGTACGCCAAAGGTCATTGTCTGTGCCGTTTCTATATCTGAATTATATCCGATAGCGAATGCGCCAAGCGATGCTGCGCCGATGAATATGCCGTGCAGCAGAGTCCGCCAGCCGTAACCGCCGGCAAAGATGCTTTCCGATGCGCGGCGCGGACGGCGCTTCATGATATCACGGTCTATCGGGTCGATGCCCAGAGCGAGTGCGAGCAGAGAATCGGTGATGAGATTTATCATCAGCAGATGCATTGCCTCAAGTGCGGATACCTTCCATACCAGCATAGCGACAAATACGGTCACTATCTCGCTGAAATTGCACGAAAGCAAAAAGTATACGCACTTTCTTATATTGTCGAATATTCCGCGGCCTTCGCGTGCGGCGCTTACTATTGTGGCAAAATTATCATCGGTAAGGATAACATCGGATGCGCCCTTTGCAACGCTTGTTCCCGTTATTCCCATAGCACAGCCGATATCCGCGGCTTTAAGGGCGGGGGCGTCATTGACGCCGTCGCCGGTCATGGCGACCGTCTCGCCCGATTTCTGCCAAGCTTTGACTATGCGTATTTTGTCAGACGGTGTTACCCTTGCGTATACCGAATACTTTCTGATGTTTCGCTCAAGCTCTTCGTCGCTCATCGCGGCAAGCTGATCGCCGGAAAGAGCCTCATCACCTTCGCGAAGAATATCAAGCTCGCGTGCGATAGCGCTTGCGGTTACAATATGATCGCCCGTTATCATTATCGGACGGATACCCGCCTGAGTGCATTCGCTAATAGCATCCTTTACCTCTTCGCGCGGCGGGTCGACCATGCCGAGAAGTCCCATAAAGTTGAGATGACATTCAAGCTGCTCGGGTTGGGGGTCTTTTGGTGATTCGTCAAGCTCGCGGTAAGCGACGGCTATTACTCTTAAAGCGTCGCTGCCGAATTGGCTGTTGATCGAATTGGCTTTTGCGGTGTCGCAATTATCGCAAATAGAGATAAGAATATCGGGCGCGCCTTTTGTGATGCTTATTATTTTTCCGTCTATATTGTGCACCGTTGTCATCAGCTTTCGATGTGAATCAAAAGGTATCTCGCTGATTCTCGGATTCTTTTTCTTCAGCGAATCATGATCGGTATTGTTCTTTATGAGTGCGGAGATTATAGCCGTCTCGGTCGGATCGCCTATATGGGTTTCCTTGCCTGATTTATCTGTCGTAACGCTGCCGTCGCAGCAAAGAGCGGCATATTCAATAAGCTTTTTTGTGCTGTCGGAAAGCTTGTCGGTCGATAGAATACAGGGGGTGCTGCTGTCCGGAGTCCATGCCCGCATTAGAGTCATGCGGTTCTGGGTAAGAGTACCGGTTTTATCGGAGCATATTACCGATGCGCTTCCGAGGGTTTCCACCGCAGGAAGTTTGCGGATTATAGCGTTGCGTTTTACCATTTTCTGAACTCCAAGAGCCAGAACGACGGTAACAACGGCGGGAAGACCTTCAGGTATTGCGGCAACGGCAAGCGAAACCGCTGTCATGAAAATATGGAGAATATTGTCGTTTGAGGATTTCAAGGTCAGAAGTCCGACGAGAAAGACAACAGCGCAAAGACCCAGCACAAGAAGTCCCAATGTTCTTCCGAGTTGTGCAAGCTTTTTCTGCAGGGGTGTGTCGCCTTCCTCCTCGTTTGCAAGCAGGCTGGCTATTTTGCCTATCTCGGTATGCATACCGGTTGCGGTAACGACCATAACAGCCCGCCCGTAGGTGACACAACTGCCCGAGTAGCACATGTTTATCCTGTCGGCGAGCTGACTGGTAACGTCAAGAAGAGCGTCCGGATCCTTCTCAACAGGGACGCTTTCGCCGGTAAGCGAGCTTTCGTCGCATTTAAGACTTGCGGCTTCAATAAGACGACCGTCGGCCGGGATGTAATCACCGGCTTCAAGAATGACTATATCGCCGGGAACGATCATGGAGGAGTCGATAGTTTTCTTTTGACCGTCACGCACAACGCAGGAGCGCGGCACGGCAAGGCTTTTGAGTGCGGAAAGTGCAGCTTCGGCTTTGGCTTCCTGAAAGACGCCTATAATGGCGTTCAATATGACTATCGCAACGATTATGACCGGTTCGACCCATCCGTTGGGCTCTTCGCCGGCAAACGCAACGGTTGCCGATACAAATGCCGCGGCGAGCAGAACCAGTACCATAAAATCCTTAAGCTGATTTATAAACCGTTCCAGAAAGGTCTTCGGCGGTTTCTCATCGAGTACATTCTGACCGTGCTTTTCAAGACGCTCAAGTGCTGATTGCTCAGAGAGCCCGTTGCTTGAGCTGCCGATACGGTGCAGAGTATTATCCGATGTTTCGGTATGCCAGTTCATCAAGAGATCCCTCCACTAATGTATAAGCTGAACAGCTACAGCGTATCTTACCTCATTGCTGCCCCATAATGCGTTTACAAAAACATAGATCGTTTCATTGCTCGTGTCGGGAACAACGATTTTGTTATCAATGACTTCAAGCGATTCCATGGTTGAAAACGTGGAGTTTCCGTATCCGACGGTATAGCTGTCGGGCGGCATGCTGAAGGAGAAGGTAAGTGTATCTCCGGGCTTGCTGCTTACATAGGCACCGATATTATTGGAAAGCAGCTCGGTAAGCGTTGAGTCGCCCTGATTTATACCATCCCAGAAAACCTTTGTTACAACGGCGAGATGGCTTTTGCTGCCGGTAATCGTCAGATAGGGGAGATTGGTTATACCGTATTCGTTAACGCCGGAGCCTTTTGTAATAACCTTTACGGCCTGACCAAAGGCAAAAAGATAGCTTCCGTCGGTTGTCGGCTCACTGCTGAACCAAACCTCAACGACATCACCTGCTTTGAGTGATTTACGCGACATACTGACAGGTGCGGCAGGGGAGGAATCGTTGCCCAGAACAGTATTTTCGTCGATGCTTATTATTACACGATCATATTCGTAGGTTGCGGCATCATCGGCTGTGATGCGTCGTTCAACAAGCAGCTCGGTGCTTTCCGCAGAATGGCTTATTCTTGTTATACGGCCGTAGATGTTTGGGTCAACGGTCGGAAGCTTGGAGTCGGTGGTGACTATTACCGATCCGCCGGCAAGCGGAATGGATGGCTTCTGTACATCCTCTGTACACGCGAAAAGGCTGAAGATAAGTAATAAAGCCAGTAGGGCATAGATATGCTTTTTCATATATTGAGTCCTTTCGAATAAGGATTTACCTTAAGTTTATCATACAATATTATATAATACCATTTTTTAAATGTCCACATGGTTTTTGTAACATTTTTTCCTTTTACGGCAAAAAACAGTTGAAATTCTGGAATAATTATGTTAGAATACAACAATAGAGATGGGTCGAAAGATAAATTTGTTTGGAGGCGACTGTAATTGACCGGCATGTTGAAGATTATAATGAGCGCAAATGGAATGAATGAAACGGGCGTGTGCCGTTTTCAGGATGTTGCCGATAAAATGCTGCCGTGCATGGCAAGGGGAAGGCTTCCGGAGGAAGCAAAAAGCATAATTGTTGCGCTGTTTCCGTATAGAGTTCCTGCGGAACAAGGCAATCTGTCGATGTATGCTGTTGTTCCCGACTATCATGAGATAGCCGGAAGAATGCTGACATCCGCGTCCGAAGCTTTGAAAAAAGCGTTTCCGGGCTATGATTTTGTGTGGTTTATTGACAATTCCCCCATTCCTGAGGTGTATGCCGCAGCGAAGAGCGGCCTTGGCGTGATAGGGGATCACGGCCTTCTTATCAACAAGCATTACGGCAGCTATTGCTTCATCGGCTGTATCGTATCAAATCTTGATATCCCGGCGACAGGCAAGGAAGTCGCATATTGTGAGCATTGCGGAAAATGCAGGGAAGCATGTCCCGGTGCCGCACTTGATAACGGTTTTTCAAAGGAAAAATGTCTGTCGTTCATTTCTCAAAAAAAGGGCGAGCTTACCGATTTTGAAAAAGGCCTTCTGCGTCAGGGCGGAATGGTGTGGGGCTGTGATATATGCCAGCAGGTTTGCCCGCATAACGAGAATGCCGAATATACCTATATTACCGAGTTCCTTGAAAGGGTAAAGCCGAACGCGAAACCGAGCGAACTGGAATCGGCAAAGGATCGAGCATATATGTATCGCGGGAGGAGCGTAATTGAGCGCAATATCCGCATACTTGAAGATTGATTATTAAGGCTGCCGCAATAAATTCTGCGGCAGCCTTTGCTGATGGTTTGATTAGTGAGCAGATGCAGAGTCGGTAGAGCCTACAACGCTGCTGCCGGTTCCGCCATTGCTGCCGGTGCCGGAATTGCCCGCAGTGCGGCCATTGGTGCCGGCGCCGGAATTACCGCCGTTAAAGGCGTTGTCAAGATCGTTCATGGTGTCGTCCATAACCGAACCGGCATAGGATCTTGCACCATTGGTATCTGTACCGGTAGTAGTGCCGTTGTTATCCTCAACGGTTCCGCTGTCACAGGCACCGCATCCTGTAAATACTGTTGCGGCGAATACCAAAGCAAAAATGAGTGTAGCGAAAAGCTTTTTCATCGTTTTTATTCCTTTCTCGCAAAAAAAACAGAGCTATAAAAAACGGTCTGTTTTCCTTGGTGATTTGTCTTTTTTTATGAAGCGGCACATAAGCTGTGCGTAAATATTTTAACCGCATAATTTTGGTTTATTACATCGGAAAATTTATCCGCACTCATTTGCATATTTTGAAAATTTTGCTGTTGACATCAACTTTTACCTGTGATATAATATTCGAGCGGATTAAGCGATAGCTCCGCCTCGGAAATGTTCTTCGCCGTGTAAAAATTAAGAAGGACACATATATGCGGGTATGGCGGAATTGGCAGACGCGTTAGATTCAGGTTCTAATGAGGGTTCCTTCGTGCAGGTTCAAGTCCTGTTACCCGCACCATATCGAGTGTTCATAACGGATTTGAGTTATGGACACTCGATTTTTTTGTAATTTCGAGTTTCTTCGTTAT
>JAGBFS010000015.1 GCA_017936365.1 Clostridia bacterium | reverse complement strand
TGTGGGAATCGTTGAGATTAAGGCAATCCCAGCAATTCAGTAGTGTCATAACCCTTGTCCTTTGAACATTCCAGCTATTTCTTCTGCCGATTCCCGCATACCTCTTTGAAACCACACCTCAACCCAGCCATACAGTGCATAGGCAACATAGGCTCTTGCGTAGGCTTCTTCTTTGCATTGTTCGGGCTTTAGCTCGCAAAGTTCGATGATGACATCCTTCAGAAGATAGATGAGATTCCTTTCATTTAACAGACTGTAGAAATCTTTGTGCTTTTCAAAATGTGCAAACAACAGACCGAGCAACTCACTTAACGTTCTGCCTTCCTT
Organism: Clostridia bacterium; assembly: GCA_017936365.1. Lineage (GTDB taxonomy): Bacteria > Bacillota > Clostridia > Oscillospirales > Acutalibacteraceae > SIG598. The sequence continues at coordinate 4,203 of JAGBFS010000015.1, read as the reverse complement.
TTTGTTTGCTTCATCTGTCCATTCCTTGAATATTTTATGGATATATCCTCTTAGAATATCCTCTTTGCTGTCAAAATTCCGATAAAAGGACGCCCTACCGGTTCCGGCAAGATCGCATAATTCGCTGATAGATATATCTCCGATAGGCTTGTCCCGCAGCAGCTTAAGAAGTGCGTCAGTAATATGCTCTATGACATAAGCGTTTCTCGCTTCATTGCTGAACGGTGATATATTCTTTGAGGTTTGTCTCATTTTGCCGCCTCCTATTGACGCTAAGAAAGCTCAATGATACAATCATATCATCGATACAAATGTATCATCGTTATCATAGCACGGCGAATATGGAAAGTCAATAGGGAGCGACGGAAAGGAATCAAAGGAAATGACACTCTTGCAAAAAAGGCTGATTATCTTACTTGTAGTCGTTATTGTCGCTTTTGTTTTAGGGCGACTGGCAGTTCGGGCGGTTATGAATCTCCTGCTCGGAGGAACGCTGTTCGGAGGTAATTTCCTATGAGAACAGAAAAGAGGAAAGGCAGAGGTATGTTTGTATTTATCTGTATAGCAGCGTTTATCGGTTCTCTTGGAATCGGAGCCGTTTCAAAGGTTGCGATAAAACCGTCATGGGCAAAAAAATACTCCGTTCAAATGACGGATGAAATCGGAACGGTTTATAAAGACCTTTCCTATGGTGAAGGCGAAGCCAATAAATTCGACCTGTATGTTCCCTCGGATGTTGGCAAAGAAAACTACGGTCTTGTGGTTTATCTCCATGCGGGTGGATTTACATCTGGTGATAAGTCGGGCGATGCCGAAATGCTTGCATGGCTCTGTTCCAAAGGCTATGTTGCGGCGGGAATCAACTACACGCTTCGTACCAATGACAATGACAAAAGCGTATATTCTCAGTCTATGGAGATCAAAAAGGCTATGCCGAAGGTAGTTAATGAAGCGGAAAAGCTGGGATACCATATTGACAAAATGGCAATTTCCGGTGGTTCGGCTGGTGGTACACTTGCCATGCTCTACGCCTATAGAGATGCCGCAGACTCTCCCGTTCCCGTAAAAATGATGTTTGAAATGGTCGGTCCATCCAACTTTTACAGAAGCGATTGGGGCGTATATGGCTTAGATCAAGATACCGATGAAAGCAAAAAGGCGGCGGCAGGCTTGTTCGGAATTATGCTGGGAGAAGAAATAGATACAGCTTTTCTCGATACGCCACAATATGACGAGATCATAAAACCGATTTCCGCATTTATGTGGGTAAACGAAAATTCTGTGCCGAGCGTGATTGCCTACGGCGCACACGACCGTGTGTGTCCATTCAAGACTTCTGCTCACTTGGTCAATGCCCTGCAAGAAAGCGGTGTGGACTACAAATATTTTGAAATGCCCCATTCGGGACACGGACTGCAAAATGACGATAAGATATACGGCGAGTATATGAATGCTGTCGAAGAATATCTCGACAAATATATGCCGGTAGGCTAAGGAGAAAGATAAGATGAAAAAGGTGATAAAGATAGTTTTGATAATCGTTATTGTGGCTGTTTTGCTGATTGTCGGCGGGTTCAGCGCACTTCTTGCAATTGCAAACCATCACAACAAGAATTATTGGAAATATGCAACACCCTCAGGTGAGATTGAAAAGAAATACACAGCTATGGGTGAGCTCGAAGTTTCATACACGGAATTTAAGGCAAAGACCGATACATACGGCAAATATGAGATTTGGTATCCCACCGAAATGAAAGACAGCGACACAAAATACCCGCTTGTGATTATGGCAAACGGTACGGGTGTCAGAGCATCCAAATATCAAGAAGTATTCAAACACCTTGCATCGTGGGGTTTTATTGTGGTAGGTAATGAGGACGATAGCTCGCTGTCGGGTGCATCTTCGGCTGAAACACTTGATTTTATGCTTGCACAGAACGATGACACAAGCAGCGAATTTTACGGCAAAATTGATGTTGATAACATCGGTATAGCAGGTCACTCGCAAGGTGGGCTTGGTGCAGTCAACGCCGTAACCAACCAAGAAAACGGGAATCGTTATAAAGCAATGTGGATAGCAAGTGCAACCTCGCCGTATTGGGGTCAGGATAGTGCTTTCGGTGCGGCTTGGAGAGTTGATATGAGCAAGATAGGTATTCCTTGCTTTATGGTAGCCGGAGCAGGTCCTAACGATGCAGGAACAGCAACCGATATTACCCAAACGGAAGGTCAGGGTATTTGCCCGTTGTGGGGATTGACGGAAAGCTATAACGCCATTCCCGATGGCACACCGAAAGTTATGGCAAGGCTTATCGGCAAAGACCACGGCGATATGCTTCGCTATGCTGATGGATATATGACTGCTTGGTTTATGTATTACCTCAAGGGCGATGAATACGCAGGCGGTGCGTTCTTTGGCGGTAATGCAGAGATCAGCACCAATGCAAATTGGCAGGATACGCAAAGCAGCAAATAAGAGGCAACCCTACACTGGCTAATTAAGAGTATGTGACTCCTTATGCAGACGCATCATAATCAAGGTTATTTGCCAGCTCGTCACAAGCGTCGTATCGCTTGCGACGAGCTTTTTTATTTTATTTCAAAGCTCATCTCGCGCTCACTCTGCTGCTCCTCGCTTCCAAATCGAACCCGCTGCGCTGGGCTTCGATTTGGTTTTTTGTGCACGATGCGGTTAAATCATCCAGATTGGAACGATATAGTTTTCGGAGTTGATGGCCGACAGCTTGGGGCGCATGCAGAGGATAGCGCCATTTCCACGCGGAACCGATGCTTTATTCAACAGATTGAACGCGCTGATTAGTTCGCTGCCGGGATTGACGGAACGTTTGATTTCCAGCGGATGGAGCATACCGTCGCTCTCTATAACCATGTCAATCTCGTTGGAATTGCTGTCGCGGTAATACCAGAGCAGACAGTCCTTGGCATTGTTGTTATAGGATTTCAAAAGCTCAGACACCACAAAGTTTTCGAGGATGGCGCCGTTCATGGCACCGTTGGCCAAAATCTCGGGCGAGGAATAACGGGTCAGATAAGCGACTAAGCCGGTATCAAAGAAATACATCTTCGGTGTTTTCACGGTGCGTTTTAAGAGGTTGTTGGAATACGGACGCAAGAAGAAAATTACATCGGATTTTTCAAGCACCTGTAACCAGCGTTTCGCTGTGTCATCCGATACGCCGACATCCTGCGCAATATCGTGAACATTCAGCATTTGTCCCGCGCGGCAAGCAGCGGCGCGAACGAAATCGCTAAACAGCAGCGGGTCGGCAAGCTGCACCTGCTCTTTCACATCGCGGTCAATATAGGTTTGCAAATAGCTGGAATAAAATACATCGCGGTCGCTGAACTTGCCGCTGGCAAGGCCGGGCATGAAGCCGTTCCAGATGCGCTTATATATTTCGGCAATGTCGGCGGGTGCGTTGGTTTTCTCGCGTGCTTTCAATGTGTCAAGCTCCAAGGTAAAGGGGGTGCATTTTCCGGAGCCGTAAATCTCATGCTGAGACAGGCTTGACATGTGCAGGATTGCTACGCGGCCTGCAAGAGACTCCTGCGCCAGCCCCATAAGCTTGAACGCTTGTGAACCTGTGAGCCAATAGGTGCCGGGAACAGCGCCTTTGTCAATCTCGATCTTGATATAGGAGAAAAGCTCGGGGGCATACTGCACCTCGTCAATCATGATAGGCGTGGAGTGCATCTGTAAAAACATGGCCGGGTCGCGTTTTGCAAGGCGGCGCTCCTCCATATCGTCTAACGTTACATACTCGCGGTCATTATCCATAAGCTGACGCAAAACGGTGGTCTTGCCCACCTGCCGCGGACCCGTAACTAAAATACAGGCATACTCTTTCGACAGAGCAAGAATCTTTCCCTCGATATCTCGTTTGATATAAGCCATAGCGCGTCCTCCTTAGGCAGATACTCGATGTAATCGTATTTTAGCATAAAGTTGCGTTCAAAGTCAAGGCGATTATACGATTGAATCGTATTTTTGCCTAAACCACAAAGAGAGCTGTTATAATTCACACAGGTGTAGGGAGCTATATTTCGTTATCCCTATGACAAGCTTGAAAGAATATCCAAAGTATAATATAATGGAAGTGTATAATTTTCGGTAAGCAAAATCCCATTTAACCCGCTCGGTGCAGCGGCAGTGGATGGTGGGTTAATGCAAACATTTCCCAT
>JAGBFS010000014.1 GCA_017936365.1 Clostridia bacterium | reverse complement strand
GGTTGCTTTTTTGAACTGATTGAAGACCTCGGGGTTGAGGGCTTCGCCGGCTGTGGTGGCGTACTGGATAGAGGAGAGGTCATATTTTGAAAGGTCTTCTTTGATGAAGAATCTGTACATTGTAGGCGGTGCGCAGAAGGTGGTTATGCCGTATTTTGCAAAGAGGGGAAGAATGTCCTCGGAATGGAAACGGTCAAAGTCATAGGTGAAGGTTGCAGCCTCACACAGCCACTGGCCGTCGAGCTTGCCCCAGAGAGCCTTGCCCCAGCCGGTGTCGGAGATGGTGAAATGCAGACCGTCGGGATTTACATTGTGCCAGTGTCTTGCGGTCGGGTAATGACCGAGTGCGTATTTGTAAGAATGGGTTGCGATACGCGGATATCCCGTTGTGCCCGAGGTGAAGAGCATAAGCATCGGGTCGTTGCCGCAGGGGGAATCCTCATGACGGAAGTAGTGGGTGGAGAAACGCTCCATTTCCACGTTGAAATCGTTCCAGCCGTCCTTCTTGTCGCCGACAAGAATCTTTATCATACCCGGGAATTCTGCGGCAGCCTTTTCGGCTTCAACGGATACATCACCGTCAGCGGTGCAGACGATAGCCTTGACCTTAGCAGCCTTGTATCTGTAAGTGAAATCGTGCTCGACGAGCTGATTTGTTGCAGGGATGGCGATTGCACCGATCTTATGAAGAGCAAGCATACAGAACCAGAACTGATAGTGACGCTTGAGCACAAGCATAACCGTATCACCGCGCTTGATGCCGAGTGATTCAAAGTAGTTTGCGGTCTTTGCTGAATATTTCTTCATATCGCTGAAGGTGAATCGGCGCTCGGTCTTGTCGTTGCCGACCCACATCATTGCAAGCTTGTCGGGATTCTTCTTGGCTATCGCATCGACACAGTCGAATGCAAAGTTGAATTTATCCTCATTTTTGAATCTGATGCCGTTGAATACGCCCTCTCTGTCATAGAAGGATTCGATGAAGTCGTCGGCGACCGTCTTGACGGTGTTTTCGGTTACCGTAGCGGCCTTTGCGGCGATAAAGGGAGCCTCGGGATATTCCTCGCTGACCTGACCGTCCTGCGGGTTGAGAACAACGGCGTGGAATTCACAGCCGCCCTCGCTGACGGCGATCATGCCGTGAGGGATAAGGCTGTTGTAGAAGATGGAATCGCCCTCGTTGAGAATGTCAACGTGATTGCCGACCTGAACCTTGAGCGAGCCCTTTACGATAACATCGAATTCCTGACCATTATGGGAGCTGAGCTGGATAGGTGCGTTCTGCTCCTCTGCGAGATAGGGGAATTTTACAAGGAACGGCTCGGCGAGCTTATCCTTGAACTTGGGAGCAAGGTTATTATAAACAAAGCCCTTTTTCTTGACGATCTTAAGGCCTTCGCCTTTTCTTGTTATTGCAAATGAGGTAAGAGTGGTGCTTGTGCCTTCGAGAATATCGACGACCTCAACGTCGCAGGCCTTTGCGCACTTATAAATAAAGGTGAAGCTAAAATCGGTTTCGCCTTTTTCCAGTATTTCGTAATCCTCGACCGATACACCCGTGAGCTTTGCAAGCTCGGCAGGGGTGTAGCCTTTTGCTTCGCGCAGGTCTTTGATTCGACCCGCAACCTCTTTCAGATTGAATTCCATTTGCGTTTTGCTCCTTTCATTTCCGTCGCTTCTTTTTTGAAGCCTTGATTTACGGCTTTGAATAAAACAAAAAAACCCGTCTCAAATTGCTTTGAGACGAGTTGTTAAACCCGCGGTACCACTCAAATTGCGAAATATAATTTCGCCACTTTCCAGACTCAAACAAGTCTTTTGCCTTTACGCAGCATTACGGAAGGAGTCTACTTGCCAAAAGGCTTTCGGTCCTCCGACTCGGAAGTGATAGGTCATAAGGAAGGTTTCACCGTTGGCTCGCAGCAACCGCCAACTCTCTGAAGGATTCACATTCCGACCGTCTTCGTCACAGTCGTTTTTGTTGTATTCAAATGTTGAGTGAAGTATACTCCCTTAATTTGGAATTGTCAATAGGTTTTATAAAATTTTTTTCTGATGGTTATGGACGGGCGGCGTGCATTGTTAAAACATTGACAGATACAGCGGAAAGGTATAAAATATAAGAGTTATATATAGAAATCGGCTTATATCTGATAGAGATATGCTATGCTTTGATTTCAATCAGCAAATAAAAGAGGGATAGCCCCAAATGAGAATAGCAAAGAAAAACACGGCAGTACGAGTGGCGGCAACCATTCTTACGATTTGCGTGATAATCGCGCTTTCTGCGGTTGCTTATACAACCATATGGAAAAGTGAAGAGGAACATTGTCGGCATACGCTCGGAACATCGGCTCAGGGTATCAGCAATGAAATTGTTACACGAATGAATGATAACGGAAATATTCTTAAGCTTGCGGCGGGAGCGTTGCTTGAGGGTGACAGCTACAGTTCGCCGGAGGATATCATCGGTCATGTAAACAAATATCTTGATTTCACGATTTTCAGCCGTATAGATGTTATGTTCCCGGATGATACGATACTGCTGTTTAACGGGAGAACCGTTGACAGTATGGGAATGGTGTCGTCATTTGAGGAAATATCTGCGGGAGGTCAGCATATTTCACGAAGAATGACCGACTTTTTTACCGGTAAGGAAGTTGTATATTATGATGTGCCGGTAGTGGACAAAGGAAAAACCATAGCGATTCTTGTCGGTGTAATAGATTGTTCAATGCTTCCGGAATATTTCAGCACCACTATATACGACGGAAAAGCGGATTGCCTTATAATTGACAGGGTAGACGGAAGCATAGTAATGGATACCATGCAGACTGATTTAGCAAACTTTTATAATTACTCGGAGATCGAGGCTCTGACGGGCTATAGAAATGTTGATCTGATCGACAGTATCCGTAATTCGCAATCCGGTTTTTTTGCATACAAGTCACCGAGAAGCGGAAATAATTCCTATATGGTTTATTCGCCTGTTGATGGCTATGATTGGCATTTGCTTATAACGGTCAATGAAGATCTGGCGTTTGCGGGACTTACTTCGCTCAGAAATTCGCTGTCATCGGTTGCCGTGATAGAGTGTGTTATAATTTTATTGTTTGTTGTGCTGAATATCGCGTCAAGCAATCAGATAACGAAAAGCAAGGCAGAAGCCGAATATCAGCTTCACAAGTCAAATGTTCTTATCGAGTGTGTTACCGAGCTTTCGTCCAATCATGACATAGATAGTGCAATAGATAACCTGTTGGCTATAGTCAACCGATATTTCGGCGGTGACCGCACATATATGTTTGATGTGGATTATGAAAACCAGACGACAAACAATCTCCACGAATTTGCTGCGGAGGGAATTACAAAAGAAATTGACAACCTCCAGAATGTTCCGCTCAGCTCGGTTGAATATTGGCTGGAAGAGTTCAAAAGGTCGGGCATATTCTACATATCGGACATCGACCGTGATGTTATCCAAAGCACAAATACCTATGAGATACTTGCGGCACAGAATATAAACAGCCTTATCGCTGTTCCGCTCAAGCGCGGTGATGAGATAATAGGATTTATGGGCGTGGATAATCCCAAAATCAATTACAACGATCTGACATTGCTGTCTTCGGTACAGTTCTTTATAACCGAGGCGATGGAGCGCAGATCGGCGCAGGAAGCCCTTACTCACATGAGCTATACCGATACTCTTACAAATCTCCATAACCGCAACCGATTAAACCATGTATGTGATGAGTATCGTCGTTATCCGCGCCATCGCGTGGGTGTTGCATTTTTCGATCTTGACGGGCTCAAAGAGGTCAATGACACTCTTGGTCATGCGGCAGGCGATCGTTTGATAATCAGCACGGCGGATAATATCCGCAGCCTGTTCAGCGGCAATTCCTACCGCATCGGCGGCGATGAATTTGCTGTAGTTGTATCCGATGTGAGCCGGGAGGATTTTGAAGCTCAGGTAGATGATGTGCGCGAGCTTATGAAAAAAGACGACATCAGCATTTCCGTAGGTATATCATGGCGCGAGCATACGGCAAATCTTAAACTCCAGCTAAAAGAAGCCGACCGGCTTATGTATGCCGATAAGGCGGAGCATCGTAGATTGAGAGCCGAGAAAATAGCCGGTAAATAATATCAGAATAAAAGCCGCAAATCGCTTATTTAATGCGATTTGCGGCTTTTGCTGTGCTTTATCAGGCTGCGCTTTCACCGTAGATGATTTCACGCAGTATTTCGCGGTTCTTTTCAAAATTCATCTGTATGATCCACATTCCGTGTCCCATACCGCCTGTGAATGTGCCGTCACGCGGCAGGCGATCCTGAACAATATCATATTTCAGATACTCGGATGCCTTTGATGCCATGGATAGAATTTCGCTTGAGGTATAATCGGTTCTTGTGTTATCGGCGGTTATTTCAACAACATTAATGAGCTGCGAAACACCTGCACTGTCGAGCTTTTTGATGACGCTCATTATGACGTTGCGCTGCCTCTGGGTTCGCATATAATCGCCGTTTCCGTAATAACGGTTGCGGACGTATCCCATGGCCTGCTTGCCGGTAACATGAGTGTTCTTGCCGTAATTGTACAGCTTTTCATAATCGTGAGGCAGACCTTGCTTTTTATTTATCTCCTCAACGTAATAATTGAGCTGTTTCAGTTCGCCCTGCTCGATATCAAGCTCGATGCCGCCAAGAGCGTTTATTATATCCATGAAGCCGTAGAAATTGACTACAACATACTTGTCGATATCTACGCCGAAGGCTCTCTCTACGGTCTTTACCGCCAGATCGGCACCGCCGAACACATAGGCGGCGTTGATCTTGTTTGGTGCGCAGCCCGGAATGTTGACATATGAGTCGCGCATGATGGATACGATGCTGATTTGTTCGAGATTTTCGTTTATGGATACGATCATCATAACGTCAGAGCGGCCTTTCATGGAACCGTCAGAACGGGTGTCTATTCCAAGGAGCAATATGTTTGTTACTCCGTCCTGCTTGTATAGTCCCTCCTCGGTGACAAAGACCTCGGAAACGTATTTGTCAAGGGCCTCCTGCTCTTCGGTTGTCATGATATCGCTTGCGGAAACATCGCTCTCGCTGATCAGTTCCTCGCTCAGCAGTTCCTGAATTTCAGCGTCCGACATGGAAACATAGGAGTCCTTTTGAGTGATTTTTCCGAGCAGACCGCCGGCATAGGCAATTGCTGAACTGATCAGGACAGCAAGGGTAAGAAAAACGGAAAGAACAGAAAATGCTATAATATGCTGCTTTCGGTATTTCTTTAGAGGGTTTGTACTTTGTGCGGATGCGGTGCGGTCAGCACCAGTTTTCTTTGTTTCGCTTACCTCAATATTGTTTTCATCTTTCATAATAAACCGTCCATCCTTTTAGAGTTGATGTTAAAAGACGCATCAGGCAATGCAGAGCATTTATATAACATAATATATCTTATATGGTGCGATAATTCAAGAGAAATGTGTTTTTTAGGCGTAACTGCAGAGGCGTATTTGAGCTTGCATATATTATGTCATTTTGTGTCATGATATATGATAATAGAATTATACAATTTTACAAGATATTTATTATGGCGAATATATGATATATTTGTTAAATTTATAAATATATTATACCGATTTTTGCAAACATGAGAAAGGATGAATGATTATGGCAGGTAAAGTACCGAGTCTTGGTTTTGGACTTATGAGATTGCCGGAGGTTGACGGCAATATTGATATGGATACCGTGTGCTCCATGGTAGATCTTTTTATGGAAAAAGGTTTTACATATTTTGATACAGCCTATGTTTATCACGGCGGAAAGTCCGAATCGGTTATAAAGGAAGCTCTTGTCGGCCGTTATCCGCGCGAATCCTATACCGTTGCGACAAAGCTTCCGGCATGGGCAATGCAGAGCGAGGCGGATCGCGACCGTATCCTTGATGAGCAGCTTGAACGTGCGGGATTGGAATATTTCGACTATTATTTGCTGCACAGCCTTGAAGATGGCGGAAACTACAACACCTACGAGAAGTTTGACTGCTTCAACTGGGCTATGGAAAAGAAAGCCGAAGGAAAGATAAAGCGTTTTGGTTTTTCTTATCACGGTACTCCGGAGCTTCTTGTTAAGGTGCTTGATCTTCATCCGGAGGTCGAGTTTGTCCAGATTCAGCTTAATTACGCCGATTGGGACAACGCGATTGTACATTCGGGCAAGCTGTATGAGATACTGCGTGAGCGCAATATCCCGATTATTGTTATGGAGCCGGTAAAGGGCGGAACCCTTGCGCAGGTTGATGACGATATACTTGAGATTTTTAAAGAAGCTCGCCCGGATAAATCCGCGGCTTCATGGGCAATGCGCTTTGTCGGAAGCCTTGACGGTATAGATGTTATTTTGAGCGGAATGTCAAACAAAGAGCAGGTAATGGATAATCTTGACACTTTCACAAATTTTGAACCGCTCAGCGACAGCGAGCGACAGGTTATTGACCGTGTAACAAAGAAAATGCTTGCCGTGCCGCTTATCCAATGCACTTCCTGCCGTTATTGCTGTGACGGTTGTCCGTCAAACATAAAGATTCCCGATGTTTTCAGTGCGGTAAACACTTTGCGCAAATTCCCGACCGACGGACGCCCCCATTTCTTCTATGGCGGATTGACCTCAGACAGCGGAAAGGCCTCCGATTGCATAGGCTGCGGTCAATGCGAGGCGGTGTGTCCGCAGCATCTGCCGATTATAGAGCTTATGAAGGAAGCGGCCGAAAAGCTGGATAATCGTCAATAATTGAAATCCGGTACAGTATATCCGGCTGTGAAGCGCTTTGGTCGCAGACGCAGCCGGATTTTGCTGTATGGATGGACGATATGTCGATATTGATAAACTTGATATTGTATTTTAACCATAACGTGATGTATAATAAAAAATGTGGTGTTGATTAATGCTTTAAGCTCACAAAAGGTGGGATAACGATGATGGATAAAGAATGGATGATGGAAAACTTTCGCCAAAGGGAGATTATGCAATCACACAGATCGCTTGAGGATGAATTTTCGTTTTATGAAGCGGTGAAAAAAGGTGATGTTTCCCGCGTTCAAAAGAACTGCGATGATGATGAATTCTCAACGGCGGTCGGCATGAACGAGCTTTCGGCTGATGCACTTCAGAATACAAGATACCATTTTATAATTACAGCAGCCATGGTAAGCCGTTTCTGTATCGAAGGCGGCATGGAGCTTGAGCAGGCCTACGGTTTGAGTGATTATTACATAAAGAAAATGGACAAGTGCAAAAAATGCGCCGATATCGTAAAGCTTCACCATGTTATGGTGCTTGATTTTACGGAAAAAATGAAAGCGCTGATCGAGCGGCCAAGCGTTTCCAAAGCAGTAAGAATGACCATTGATTACATATATCTTCATCTCCACAGCAGGATAAAGCTTGAAGAGCTTGCCGAAAACGCAAAGGTCTCAACGGGACATCTTTCCAAGCTGTTCAAAAAAGAAATGCAGATATCGATAAGTGATTATATATGTATGCTGAAGCTTGAATCTGCGCAGGATCTGCTGAAATACTCAGATATGTCGCTTGTGGAGATTGCAAATTATCTGGCGTTTGCATCACAAAGCTATTTTGTTCATGTGTTCCACAGCAAAATAGGGCTTACTCCGCGTCAATATCGCGAAAAATTTTCCAAATCAAATCAGAGTTATATATGGCAGAGTGAGCAGCTGTAATTTATGTGTTGATGAATATTAACTAAAAATAACCGCATTTTTCTATGCGGTTATTTTTTTAAATGCATCAAAATTTTTATATTTTTAACATCAAAACGATATAACTTGGCTTGCTGCTTTCGTATTATAAGATTAAAGAGGTTTACGCCGAAGTGTTTTTTAAAATGAAAGGAGAGTACTTGTTATGAAAGAATTCACCGGATTTAAAAGAGGTATCAATCTGGGAGGTTGGCTTTCCCAGTGCGTCCATACAAAAGAGCATTACGACAGCTTTATAGGCGAGTCTGACATAGCCCAAATCGCTTCGTGGGGGCTGGATCATGTAAGACTGCCGATAGATTATAATCTTATCCAGAATGATGACGGAAGCTTTATCGAAGAAGGTTTTCGGTATATTGATGACTGTCTGGCATGGTGTGGTAAATACAAGCTTAATATTATTATTGATCTGCACAAAGCCGCGGGATATTTTTTTCATGACAGCGATGAGGCAAACACATTTTTCAAAAGCGAAGATGTGCAGAATATATTCTATGATCTGTGGGGCGAGCTTGCCCGCCGTTACGGCAAATTCAGCAATGCCGCATTTGAGCTTCTCAACGAGGTGGTCGATACCGGCGTTGCAAAGCAGTGGAATATGATTGCCAGAAAGGCGGTTGAAAGAATTCGAGGATACGCCCCTCAGATACCGGTGCTTATCGGCGGAGTAAACAACAACAGCGTAGCCAGAGTGCCGGAGCTTGATCCGCCGTGTGACGAATACATCGTATATAATTTCCATTTCTATGAGCCGCTTATCTTCACACATCAGTCGGCATATTGGATAGAAGGCATGCCTCTTGATTTTGAGATGGATTATCCATGTACTCTTGCGGATGCACTTAAGTACAGCGAAATGCATTTGCCGTGGGGTAAAGATGTAGAGTACAATAAAATGGAACGCGAGATGGTTGACGACGGATTTATCGAAGAGATGATAAGTGAAGCTGTAAAGACGGCGGCCGAGCGCGGCGTTGCCCTTTATTGCGGCGAATACGGTATTATAGACCGCGTCAATGAGCGCAGCACGATCAATTGGTATCGCGATATGAACAAGGTGTTTACAAAATACGGTATCGGCCGCGCTGCATGGAATTACAAGGAACTTGATTTCGGTCTGATTGGCGAGCATTACGATAATATCAGAGAGGAAATTATTGCGCTGCTGTAAGCGGCGTCATAAAAATAAAATTTTGAAAAGGAGAAATTACCATGAAAAAACGCAGACTGACCGCGCTTTGCTGCGCACTGTTTATCCTGGTCGGAGCTTTTATGGGCTGTGCGGAGGAACCGGCTGAACCGGAAGTTGAAGTTCCCGAAATTGAGGGCTATACGCTCCTCTGGCACGATGAATTCTCCGGCAAAGAATTGAATGAGGATATATGGAACCGTGAAGCACGCGATCCCGGCTGGACAAACGAAGAGCTTCAGGAATACACCACATCCGAAGACAATGTTTACGTTGAAAACGGTAATCTCGTAATTAAGGCAATCAAAACCGAGAGAGCCGGAATGGACTATTACACATCGGGTAAGGTTACCACGCAGAACAAACAGGACTTTATGTATGGCAAGGTTGTTGCAAGAGCAAAGGTGCCTGAAGGTCAGGGTCTGTGGCCGGCGATATGGATGATGCCCACCGACGAAAGCTATTACGGTCAATGGCCGAAATGCGGCGAGATTGACATCATGGAAGTGCTTGGAAGTCAGGCGGATATCGCATATACCACTATCCACTACGGCGAACCGCATGCCGAGCAGCAGGGCTTTTTGAAGCTGGATAACGGAAGCTTTGCAGACGGATTCCATGAGTACAGCGTTGAATGGGAGCCGGGCGAGATCCGCTTCTATGTTGACGGCGAAAATACGCTTACCGTAAATGATTGGTTCACAGCCGAAAGCGGCAAGGATGAGAAACCCTATCCCGCACCGTTTGATCAGACCTTCTTTGTTCAGATGAATCTTGCTGTCGGCGGAACATGGCCGGGCAATCCGGATGAAACGACAGATTTTGACAAAGCAAAGTTTGAGATAGACTATGTACGTGTGTATCAGAAGGAAGAGTATGATACCAATGTTACAAAGCCCGAAAAGCAGTTTGCCGATGCTGCGGAAGACGGCAACTATATCAAAAACGGTGATTTCTCAGAAGAGGAGGATCTTACAGACGATATAAACTGGAAATTCCTGCTTTTCAACGGCGGTGAGGGCTCTGCCGAGATACGTGACAACACAATGATCATTAAAAGCAAAGCGGAAGGAACAGAGGATTATTCAGTACAGCTCGTTCAGCCCAATCTTCCGATGATTAAGGGAAAGTCCTACCGTGTAACCTTTGATGCAAAGTCTTCCGAAACACGTGATATTATCGTATGTATCTCCGCACCGACCGCCGGCTGGATACGCTACCTGCCGGACACCGAGCTGACCATTACACCGAAATGGAAGACCTTTACCTATGAGTTTGAGATGACAGAGCGGGATGATCCCAACGGACGTCTTGAGTTCAATATGGGTCACAACGGTTCGGTTGCCGATGTATACATCAAAAATGTCCGTGTAGAGGAAATTGCCTGATAAAGCAAACCGCAGACAGCTTGAAAAATATTAAAAGAAACGGTGCCGCAAAAACGGCACCGTTTCTTTTGGAACAGGGCTAAATATTTTTGTTTTCTTCCATGTTTTTTACTGCATTGTTAAGTTCGAGGACGCGCTTTCTTGTCGGGAGGTACATGGCTATCCACATCACAAGGTATATTGCGAAGAAAATAGCAAAGTAGATGATTACGCCCTTTATGCTGTGTTCCATCCAGCGCAGCAGATATGCGGCAGGGAACATGGAAACGGAAGCGATGCAGAGATGTGTTGCGGTCTGGCGGAGAAGACTCCAGTTGTCGGCTTCCCAGATAACGGAGGCACCGCCAAATGCGGCACCAATTATCATGGAGCAGAGGGACTGTACAAGTACGGCGTTGACCTCTGTGCCGAAATCTTTTGTAAGCTCGGGGACGATGGGATAATAATTTCCGTCACCGACGGCAAATGAAATTATAAGTGTGATGACAAAGCTTATAAATACACCGAGCGGCGCGCCCAGCAAAGTTCTTGAGATTGCCTTTTTCTTCATGATTTTCATCCTTTCAATATCGTTATATTCCCAACACGGTCTTAAGATGGCTTACATATCTTCTGGAAACATAGGTAGTGCTTGAATCTGAAAGGGTTACGCATATAGTACCTGACAGGCTGAGATCAAACCCTTTGACCTTTTTCAGGTTGATTATTTCCGAATTGGATATTCGGACAAAGCTGTTTTTATCAAGTCGATCCTCAAGCTCATAGAGCCTCAGTTTAAGCAAATAGCTTTTGCCGTTTGCTTTGGCGTACACCTTTCCCGACTGTGCATATATGAGAAGAATGTCATCCTGGTCGAGCAGGACGACCGTTTCGTCGAGCGTGCCGGTTAAGATCTGCGGTGTATTGTCTGAAAGACGTTTCACAAGAGATGTTATTTCATCGGTCATGCTGTCGGTGAGGACGATCAGTTTGGGTTCGGTACATGATGGATCGATTTTAATTTCTATCTGCAAGCATCGACAACTCCTTTCGGTAATGTGTTATCCGGACAATTTATAATATAGCGAAAGGATCTTTCTGTGTCCAGCGATTTTTAATAATCGGTCATTTTTTTAATATAGTCGGTCGTGATTGATATTTTAAGTGCCGTCTGGTATAATTGGCGTATAATGTGCTGTTTTGTTTAAGAGGTGATTAGTTGAAAAGAAAAATTGCATATATCGCTTCGTTTGTACTGATAGCCGCATCGATAGCGGCAATATTATTCTATTTAAACCGACCCAAGCCGGAGGAACCGGTGCGCAATGAGGGCTTTTACGGAGTATGGATAGCACGCGGCGATGAATATACTATTGAGATAACCGAGGATGGCCTTGTCAAGACAAACAATACCGAATTTTTTGATCTGTATGATCTTGTGCCTACGCTCAGCTTTCGATATATAAACGAAACGATGGGCGTGTTCTGCGTTCATTACGAGCAGTTCACATGCGAATTTGCCTGCGAGCTGGACGGCGAGATATTGGTAATTACGCCGCCGGTGTATTTTAATGATGCGCTTGTTTTGAAACGTGAGGGCAGCAGCGCCGACCTTGATTCGTATTTTGAAAAGCATTTTCCGCATCTGGTTGAAAAGTGAAAATAAAAAAATAATCCGTCCACTCAAAAATGAATGGACGGATTATTTTTTATAGTTGGCAGGTTTTTATATGTTTTCAAAAACGCGGTCTAATAAAAGGTTTTGGTAAGCTCCATCCATTCTTCCGCTGTGGAATCGCGATAGAATTTATATACGTTTGAAGAGCTTTCGGCGGTATCGGACGAATCGTAAATCGTGACCTTGCATGTGCTGTTTATGTAAAATGTTATACTGCGTTCTTTGCACGAAGAATCGAAGCTGTATATTTCAAAACACTTATCGGCTGTTTTCATCAGAAGCTCTGCTGCTTTTGGGGCAGAGAAGTCGTCCGGAAGGATTATGGAATAATAAAAATGGTGTTTTTCGTCGCTGACCGACAAACCGGTGTTTTGTGCGCAGTAAACCAAAACCTGTTCGGGGAATTCATCCGAAAGAGACCAGCCGCCAATACCGTCGTTCATGTCGTGGACGATAAAAGTAATATCCGGAATATTGTTATAACGCACGGTATGGTAGAGATCGTTGCCGTTATCTTCGGTTTTTAATACGGTGAAATCACAGCCGTATTTTTCCGAAAGAGCGTTTTCTATCTGTTCAGTACTTAATGGCGAACTTCGCGTGTTGTCGCTGCACACAAAAAGCGCAGTCAATGAGACGGCGGATATTACAAACGTTAAAATAACAGCCAGAATCACAATACATATAGTTTTAAATATTTTCATTATTACCAATCCTAATTAAAAATAAGCGAAGAACAATTTTTTGGACCGTTCTTCGCTTTGAAGTATGTGTAAAAATTTACAGCAGATTCTTTCTTAATTCCTCGCCGGATTTCGGGCTGAGGTATGAGGGAGCGATATCAAATGCAGTAACACAGCCTGTTTTGCCCTCTTTGTTGAGCCTGTAGACGGCTCTTGCGTATGCGACAAGGACGCAGGAGGTGAATTCCGGGTTGGAATCGAGCTTGAGGCTGTATTCAATAGCGGCCTTGTGCTCGTTATCCCAGCCGGTAGCTCCGGTTCTGATTACTCTGCCGCCGTGGGGGATACCGGAATGATCGCGCTTAAGCTCTTCCATGGTGATAAAGGTGACCGAGGTATCATAATCGGCAAAGTAGTTGGGCATTTCCTTGATCTCTTTTTCGATTCGTGCTTTGTCTGCGCCCTCTTTGGCGACGACGAAGCATTCTCTTGTATGCTTCTGACGTGTGGTAAGTTCGGGATTTACGCCGCTTCTGACAGCTTCTACAGCTTCGGGAACGGGAACGGTATACTGACGTGCATCAAGGACGCCCTCAACGCGTCTGATCGCATCGGAATGTCCCTGGCTTACGCCTCTGCCCCAGAAGGTATAATCCTTGCCGTTGGGAAGAATAGCGCCGGAATAAAGCCTTGCGATAGAGAAGAGGCCGGGATCCCAGCCGATGGATATAGCGGCAAGCTTGCCCGATTCCTTTGCTGCCGCATCGACATTTGCAAAATGCTCCGGGATGCGTGCGTGGGTGTCAAAGCTGTCAACGACACAGAAAAGCTTTGCAAAATTGGGGGTCTGTACGGGGAGGTCGGTGGCGCTGCCGCCGCACATTATCATTACATCGATAGCATCGGTCAGTTTTTCGGCATCTTCAGCTTTATATACTTTAGCTGACGGTGTCAGTATTTTTACGCTGTCGGGATCGCGGCGGGTGAAAACGGCAACAAGCTCAAGATCATCGCTCTGCTTGATAGCACATTCGACCGCACGGCCGATATTTCCGTACCCCATTATACCAATTCTTACACTCATAGAAAGCACCTCTTTCATCAAGAATATTTACAAGTAATTATATTATCACCGTAAGATGTGATAATCAAGAAAAAATTCCGATCCGCGAAAAAAATTTACGGATCGGAATATTTGGTTTGCTTTTTATGCTGTTATATCAGATACTACAGCAGGGTCGTATCCGGTAACGGTGCAGCTTATTTGGGAGAAAAGCGTCGGTGCGGTATCTGATGGCTGTGATGAAGCGGCGGCAGTACAGGTAGTGTTGCTGCTTGGATTAACGGTATAGGTGAATGCGTACTCAATGCCGCCGAAGTTATGGTAGTGGGTGAAGGAAATAGATTCGCCGGGGACAAACTCTTCGGTGCGGACGATGCCGGAGGAGGCGAGATTGTAGGAAGCTCCGTCTTCGGAAATCATAACATCATTGAAAGTTATTACTGCCTTTTTAACATATTGGGCAAGCACGGTTTCATTGCGTGTTACATGTGAATAATTGCCGTTCCATTCCTTAAAGGCATATCCGCTGATATCGGGAGCGACAGGTGCAGCAGCACTTCCGCCGCGCTTGACTGTGGCGCGCGAAATTGTTTTGAACGCACCGTTTTGATAATAGCCGAATGTTACCCGGTAATGCTTTTCTGCAGCTGTTGTTGTGGTAGTGGCAGCAGCTGTTGTTTCGGCTTCTGCAGCAGATTGGGGATCGGGAAGCACCGATTCGGCAACGGAAAATTCGTAATCGGTTTTAACAGTATTATCTTCGCCGATTTCAGAGATAAAATCCTTCTCAAAATCAGGATTTTCGTCCTCAACACGTTTTTTCATTGCGGAAACAGCGTCGGATGAAATATTTGAATCCTTGACAAGGGAATATACCGGCGGCATACCGGATTTTATTGTGCTTATCTGGCCGGTGGGAACGCCGTAAACATTATCGGAAGAATAATCCAGAACGATTGCCGAACCGGTAAGCAGAAGAATGGTTGTGCCGTCTGTTTCGTTGTATCCTACAAATACATCGGTGCCGCGGATAGCCATGGTCGCATCCTTGGTGCAGACCTCGTACACATCATCCTCCTCAAGTCCGTCAACCGAACTTGCAACGCCGCCGTCTTCAATGGCAAGTACGGTGCCGGAGCCGTCGGCTGTAAGGGAGTGAACGAAAATACTTGATGACGGGTCGACCGTTATAGTCTTGTTTCCGTCAAGCGTGAGGGTAAGCACGCAGTCGTTTGATGTAACGATATTATCCGATTCAACAAGCTTGCTTCCGACAGAAAGCTTTTCGGTTGCACCGTCGCTGTGTATGACAGCGGCCGAACCGCTTATCTGTGCGACTTCTATACACCGTATGGTGTCGGTTATGGCGGCTGATATCTCCGGTTGGGCAGAAGTGCCGCCTTCGCAGCCGGACATTATTGCCAATACCATTATCAAAGCTAAAATGACAGATAATGTTTTTTTGATGTGTATCTTTTTCATATTATCGGATCCATCCTTCCTTGTTGCCCCATTATAGTTCGTTGCAAATGTAGTTAGTGACAAACACTATAATATATTCACCGTTTATTGTAAACGGGAGAGCAATATGTTTGCGTCCGAGCCAGTATTCGATACCTTCGGTTTCCTGCTTTTTACCGTGGGTCTGCTCCATCTGAGAGTTTATGGATTCGGCACCGTCGGAATTTATGCAAAGCCAGCCGGCGCACAGACAGCCTTTTCTGAAATAACAGGATAGGGTATTTGAAACTCCTGTCGTCCGCCATGCTGTTATCAGGTCGTTTCCTTCGCACTCTATTACAGCCGGATGCTTTGAGAGGATCTCGTTATCTGAAAACAGGAGTCCCCATTCAAATCCGCAAAAACTGCTGCGGTCTGCTTTAACATCGCCGATAGATGTAAGTCTGGTTCCGTGAAGCTTTACACATGGGTCATATTTGTCTGTAAGTTCAATGGCTATGCGGCATGCGGTTGTGACAAATTCCGCAGATGCCATGCTTATTGATTCGGGATCGGGTTCCCAGCCGTCCGGTTTCATGTTATTTATGAATGTTTCTGCTATATGAGGGTCGAACTCGGTGCCGATACCCTTGTGTATCGTGTTTAGCGTTTGTGAAAGGCTCCACGACCGCTTGTACTGACGTTTGCTGATAAGAGCGTCGTACACGTCGGCGACCTTGATTATGCGTGAAAATTCGGAAAAATTATTGGAAGCGGTACCGTCGGGATATCCGCTGCCGCTGTAATTTTCGTGATGATGCGATATACCGTCAACTATTTCATCCGAAAGTCCTACGTTTTCAACTATCTGAACACCTTTTTGCGGGTGCTCATGCATTTTCGCCATATCGCGCGAGGTGAAAAGTCCCGGTTTGTTAAGAACGGAATCATCAACTCCGACTTTGCCTATATCATGCAGAAGTCCGGCAAGCTCGATATCGCGTATGCGTTCGGGCGAATATCCCAGCCATTTTGCAAGCTTTCCGGACATTTCGGAAACCCGTTTGGAATGTCCGGCGGTAATGGGATCCTTTGCGTCAATGAGTGAGATGATCACAGATATCATCGAAAAGACAGCCTGCTGTTTTTCGCGGCTTTTCTTTTCCGCCTGATAAAATACATATATTGCAAGAATAAGGGCGGTTACGCTGCTTTTCCAGTTTTGCGAAGAGGCTTTTTTTGCGGCAAGAACGGTATATTCCTGCGGCTTGTCGTCATCAAAGTGGGGGAGCGGAATTATAAGCAGGGTGGTTTTACCGCCAAAAAGTTCTGTCGATTCGGCTGATTTCACGGTGATAGCGCGGCTGCTTCCGGGCTTTGGAAGCTCGACCGAAGAAAAGATCGGATCATCGGAAAGGGTTTGAGCGCGCACGATGACGGCACCGGTAGAGTCGGATATGTGTTCGCTGTAGCGCTCAAGGTAACAGCCGAAGCTGGATTCGGTATCTATTGAGCCGAGCTCGCTTGACAATCTGTAAAGAGCGTCAGATGGTACAGAACTGATTCTCCATTCCCGAATTGCAACGATAAGCGTAAGTATAAGCACGGAAAGATAGGCTATGCACATACTCAGCAGCGGTGCTGCGGTTGAGATTATAAACAGCCCTGAAGTGAAGAAGAGCCTTGCCAAAAGCGACCATCCGAGCGAGAGGATCAACAGGAAGATCCAGCTTATTTTTATAGAGAATCTCGATGTAAGGTAGGCTATTGTAAGAAAAAGAAGGGTGCATAGGATGCCCTCGATAACGGGCGATACACGCTGCGGCGAAAAGCCGCTTGCGGCGGTGATATAGCTGTCGGCGATGTATTTTGTACCGTTTACAGAGCAGCTTGTTTTTCCGGAATATTCCCCCGAAGCCTCATCGCGGACAAAATCGGAAGCATACACCAAGTCCTGGTTTCCGGAAACCGAGCCGCCGATAAATACCGTTGCTCCCTCGAAAACCGACGGGTCATATTTGCCGTTATATACATCGGCATAACCGATGATATGTATCCGGCCGAGTGATTGGTCGCGGTTTATCGGTACACGGTAAAAGCTGCCGTCGTTGTCACAGGTGAAGATATGGCTGTCGCCGTTTGGTGCGGTGATAAGGTAATCGGAAATCGGAGAGTTGGCATCCGAAAGGGATATGATGGCGCCGTTTGGGTCAATACCGTCTATCCTGTAACCGCGTGCCTGCATAACCGCGGCGGCGATAGATGGGGTTGGAGAATAGAATTCATATTTTCGGCTTATGCCGTCGTCATCAATGATGGCATTGGCGCTTCCGATCATGGAAGCCGAAAGCGTAAGATTCAGATTTAGCGGCTTATCCTTGGAGCGCGCAAGAATTACATTGCCGTGTGAAGCGATAGCCGAGGCAAATCGCTCGGTGGAGGTCATGTGATCGGCCGCGGAGGAGGATTCTTCCGCGTCGTAAAAAAGTATATCGAATACGATAACCTTTGCTTTGGCAAGCGGGCCGGATACGAGCTGTGCATGATAGCTGCGGTCAATAGGCCAGCTTGTGTCCATCAGCCGAAGGCTTTCGTCGGATATTAAAATAATATAAACGTCTTCCTCGGGCTGGTTTAATTCAACATCCAGAACGGCAAAATCAAGCACCGTATTATCTAAAGATTCGGTAGGGGTTAAACGAAATCCGCCAAGCAGACCGCACAGAATAGACAGTGCGATAAGGTAGGGCATAAAGAAGTTTATGCGCGAGATCCATGAACGTTTGCCCAACACATCTGAAGATCGGTTGTGGTGAAGCAGCTTTTTAAAAAGCTCATTCAGATGCATAACGTTCACCCTCTCGAAACATATAGTTGCTTATTATAGTAAGTATAACACAACATGCCGCTTTTGTCAATTAAAAAGCGGCATGTTGCACAAAAATATTCAACTAAAATCTAATATAAGTGATAGAACCACCATCGAATACAGAAAAGGCCATTGAAAGTATGCCGATATATATCAGCATTAAAGGAGCTCCGCCGAAAGCCTTTGGAACGCCGGCTCTGTCGGAGAAACGAAGTCCTGCGGCGATGAGAAAAGCGGCAAGGATAAAACCAAGCCCGGCGCCTAAGCCCGCGCCGAAAAGCTCGGAAATCTCGGATCCTTTTTGATTGTAGTTTAAAAGAAGCGGTATGCCGACAACGGCACCGTTAAGTGCGGCCGGTGCGATAAGACTGCCGATAAGATCATCAAGCGGCGGTATTTTTGAAACGATCTTTGCGATTATCAGATACCATAAGATTATAAAAACCGTGAGTATAGCGGCGTGTACGGGCATATAGGAGGTTTCGGCTCCGTAAAATCTGTTGAGCGGATACATCGGCAGCGAGCAGAGAATGGTGAAGAGGGATACGAGCAAGCCGGTTACAGGTATGGTTTTTGGCTTGAGAGCGGATAGATATGCCTGATTTAAACCGGCGGCACCGGATATTACAGCGTTCTGAATAAATATAACGAGCATTGCGTATGTCATAAATCCGGAAGAGGTCATATTATCTGCCCTCCTTTGCGAAATGAGCTATTGCTGCGCGAAATGCCGCAAGAAGGAAACCGCAGAGAATAAAACCGAAGAAGGGATTGCTGAAGACAGATCCGGTTTCCACCGGTTTTGAAAAGAGCTTTCCAACGGCAAAAATTTCGCGAACTGCGCCGATAGGGATGGCTATCACAGCGGCGCAGATTACCGTTGTGATGCTCTCGGTGAGTGATTCCCTGACGGTTAGAAGAGGTGCATCCTCTGCGGTACGGGCAAGAACAAGACCATCAAAAGCGAGCAGAGGCGCATATATTCCAAGAGCCTCAACACATCCTTCGGCAACGGTCAGGTCGAGGAAAAGCGACAGGAGAAAAACGGTCAGCGCGCTGATAAAGCAATAGAAAGCTGGGCGTACGATTTTACCGAGGCGTTCGCGCTCTACCGATGAAATAAATGCAATAAGGGGAAGCAGGACGGCAAGCATTGCTGTAAGCACAAGTGCATTTGCGATACTGACACATGCGCCGATGATGCAGGTTGCTCCGGCCGCTCCGGCAGCAAGCGGATTGCTGCGCAGAGTATGAAGGATAACGCTACGGCGTTCCTGCGCGCGGCGAGCCTTTTCATTATACCGCAATGACATCGTCCTCATCCTCCTTGCTGAATTTTTCCTTTATACGGTTTATCGCGTTGCGCTTTGCTGCGGTATAGCTTATGCCGCGGCTTCTGCAGAACCATACAAGATTATCAATTGGAGCGGCGGTTACGTTCATAATTATAACCGCAAAAATATCGCTGCTTCCAAATGCGCCTATACGGCGCAGGGTGAGAGAAAGAATTCCGGCAATAACGCCGTAGATAACCTGACCGGAACGCATTTTCGGTGCTGTAAAGGTATCACCTATAAGGAAAACGGCGATGAAAAGGGTGCTTGATGCAAATACATCGTATATCGGGCACATCGCAAGGAAGATATGATCGTATCGCCAAAGGAGCGACATGATCGCAACAGAGCAGATGAATCCAAGTGATGCGCGCCATGCAAGTGATCTGCGGATTATAAGCCATCCTGCGGCAACGATCATAATGATGGGGAAAAATCCGCCGATGAATCCGGGATATGTACCCAAAAGAAAATCGCCAAAATCAAGCTGGGGATCGATACCTGCGCGAAGCTGGGAGGTTACATCAAGTGAACCGAAGATGGTTGACGGTTCGCAATCGGCAAAAATGGGAAGAGATTTTCCCGGCTGGGTAAAGAGGAACAAATGCTTGGGGAGAAGCTCCCATATTTTTTTCTGTGCATCGGTAAAGGTTAATGTGTTTGTAACGGAAAGGTCGGCAAATCGGAGCATGCAGGCAAAGCAGACACCGACGGCGGCAGGGTTGAAGGGACTTCTGCCAAAACCGCCAAAAGCAAGCTTTGCCGCCGCGACGGCAAAAAATCCGGCAATAAGCGGAAGCCAGACAGGTGAGCTGGCAGGAAGCATACATGCACAGCACAGACCGGTTGCAACGGCAGAAAGATCGCCGACAGTCTGCGGTTTTTTACTGAAAAACTGCCACAAAGCCTCAATCGAAACGGCACCTGCCGTACCGGAAAGTGCAAGAATAAACGGTCGGAATCCGTATGCAAAAAGAGACGGGAGCAGTATCAGCCAAAGAGCGATAAGCCGATTGAGCATAAGCTTATCGGGCGATTCGTGCAGTCGGAAAAAGGGTGCCGATGAGTTTGTCCGGATGTTGTCCAAAAAAGACCAAACCTTTCCTATAGAGAAAATCATAAGTTTACGGGTAATTGCCCGTAAACTTATGATAAGCTCAAAATTATGATTTGTAGGGTATCAATTCTTCCTGTGCGTTTATATAAACGCCGGAATCGTCGCATGAATGATAGCTGCCGTCGGGCGAAAGGGTGCGCCCCTTTGCGGTATCGTTCCAATAAAGCTCAAGATCCGATTGTATGCGGTAGATGCAATCGGTATCGAATATCGGAAACAGCAGTTCAACGCGTTTATCAAGATTTCGTGTCATCCAGTCGGCTGAAGACAGGTATATGCGCCGGCGGATACCTTCGCCGAAGCAATATACACGGCTGTGTTCAAGAAAACGGCCGACAATGGAACGGACTTCGATATTATCGCTTACACCGGGGATACCGGGACGCAGACAGCAGATGCCCCTAACGATAAGTTGGATCTTAACGCCGGCCTGCGAGGTTTTGTAAAGCTCTTTTATTATATCGGGGTCGGTAAGAGAATTCATCTTTGCAAAGATGAAGCCTTTGCCGCCCTGTTTGGCTATACGCCGCTCCAATTTCATTTCATTGACGAAACGTGTGCGCAGCTCATAAGGTGCCATAACAAGCCCCGAAAGCTGGGGCTGCGGCAGACCGCCGGTTACCGAATGGAAAAACTCAACCGCATCGGAACCAAGCTGCTGGTTTGCGGTAAGGAGAGAATAGTCGGTGTAAATGCGGGCGGTGACGTCGTTGTAGTTGCCTGTGCCGAGATGGAGATATTTTTTTACAAGTCCGCGTTCGCGGCGAAGGACAAGAGCTATCTTTGAGTGGGTCTTCAGCTTGGGAAGACCGTAGATGACGGTTGCACCGGATTTTGAAAGCTCCTCGCCGAATTCGATATTATTCTGCTCATCAAAGCGTGCGCGGGCTTCGATCAGGACAAAGACCTGCTTGCCGTTCTTTGCGGCACGCTCAAGTGCTTCAACTATCGGGCTGTTGTGAGAAACGCGGTAAAGTGTTATCTTGATGCTCATGACATCGGGATCGTCAGCCGATTCGGAAAGCAGTCTTACAACCGGGTCGAAAGAATCAAAGGGATGGTAGAGCAATATGTCGCCGCGGCTGATGGTATCAAAGATACTCTCGTCGACGCAGAGCTCCTGCGGGAGGTTTTGCTCAAACGGCTTGTAACAGGCATCCTCATTTCCGGAAATGTCATAAAGCTGTTTTGTAAGGAAATTGAGATTTATCGGTCCGGTTATGCGGTAGATGTCCTTGTTCTGTATAGACATATGCTTGCGCAGACGGTTGATAAGCTTATCGGGCGCGTCGGCGCTTATTTCAAGACGGACAACTTCGCCCTTCTGACGCTGGCGCAGAGATTTTTTGACGGCGCCAAGCAGATCAACGGCATCGTCATCAAGGGAAAGATCGCCGTTTCTTGTTATGCGGAAAAAGCCGGAGGACAGCACGGAGGCGTTGGGGAAGAGGGTGGAAAGGCGAAGCCTGACTACCTCCTCGACCGGAATGAAGACGTTTCCGCTTTTGCACGGCAGGGGTAAAAGCCTGTCCACACCAGAGGGAATTGAGATAATAAACAGATTCTGTTTACCCTCACGGGCGGAGCACAGCACGCCGAGGTTAAGCGACCGCCCCGGTATAAGCGGGAAAGGCGTTCCCTGCTGTACGGCGATGGGAGTTATAAGCGGATAAAGTGTCTGGTCAAAATAATCGCCGCAGAATGCAAGCTGTTCTTCGTTAAGCTCAGATGCGGTGATGACGGATATTCCGCGCAGCTCAAGCTCGGCAAGAACGGAGCGGTAAACAGCGTATTCGGTATCCATCAGTTCATGAGCGCGTTTGGAAATCGCCGAAAGCTGCTCCTTTGGAGTCATGCCGGCAGGGTCACGTTTTTCGCAGCCGGTGTTTACAAGATGGCGCAGTCCCGCAACGCGTATCATAAAGAATTCGTCAAGATTGGAGATTACTATGGACAGAAATTTCATGCGCTCGAAAACGGGATTATCGCCGGCAAGCGCCTGAAGAAGCACACGATGGTTGAATTCAAGCCATGAAAGTTCGCGGTTTATATAATTTTCGGGGGATTGTAAACCCATTATTCTTCGGCCTTTCCGTCGTTTGTTGGGGAATCGGATTCAGATTCGTTTTTAGCGGCTTCCTTTGCTTTGTCAAGGAAGCTGAGCAGCCATACAGCAAGAGCGCCTGCGGCAAAGCAGCCGACAACAATGAATATGGATGCTCCGCTCTGGAAGGTTTCGGCAGGCATCTTTGTGGGAAGAAGCAGTGTCGAACCCAATACTATGCCGATAACAATGGAGAACATCGTGCGGCAGGATTTTTCGAACATCCATGATATAAGCTTGGAGAAGAGTACGATACAGAGAACCGCTCCGACAATAAAGGGGATTACGATTGACATATCAAGGTCACCCAAGCCTTTTGTCATAGGCTCGTAAAGGCCGACGTACATCAGCAGCGAAGAAGGGCTCATGCCGGGGACTATCGCTCCGAGAGCAAATACGGTTCCGCTGATAAGCCATGTGATAAAGGAAACGGTCGAAAAACCGGCCGGTGGCACAAGGTTGAGACCGACATGGGTGCTTGCATAATCAAGCCCAAGAAGAGCGGCTGCGGTAACGGCGGTGGAAATGACGAGCGCGATCCAATGACCGGCCTTCCAGTTTTTGCCGTCACCTTCCTTGTGAAGCGAGGGGATGGTTGCGATTATGCAGCCGATGAAGAAGGCCATAACAGGCCCTACTGTGTTTTCGTTGCCCATCAGGAGTGCGACAAGCTTTGCCAATCCGACAAAGCCAAGAGCGGTACCGATGAGGAAGGGAACGAAGAATCGCACATTGTTTTTAAAATTCTTTGTCGGGTGAGCAAAAAAGTCCATCATCGGACGGTATATTCCGAATGCGGCGCATAATGCTCCGCCGGAAACACCCGGAAGAATGGCGCCGGTGCCGATCAGCGCGCCCTTTACAACGCGGAATATCCATTTTCCCGGAGAATCCTTGAAAGAGGAGACACTCTCTGTTTTTACTGCTTTGCTGTTTTCCAATGCCGTTGCTCCTTTCAAATGCGAATAACGTTATATCAATAAATTCTACGTCGGGTCATCCTGTTAAATGCAGGGGATATTATAAAATCAAAGCTATATTAAGCCCGAATGCAGGAGTGAATACGAGTTGACGCTATATTTATTGTTTTAACTGACATATACAGTTATTTTACCACCGTGAGGATATCAAGTCAACTGCGGCAAAGGTCTCTAATATGCAAAATTACTGTGAACAAAAAACTATCCGATGACCGCATAAGGGTGATCGGATAGTTTCAGAACCTATTTAGAATTCCGGTAGGATAGATTGCGAACCGACAGCTCCGGCAGGCGGCTTCAGACCGAGGTGGAGATATGCCTGACGGGTGACGCATCTGCCGCGCGGTGTGCGGGTGAGAAAGCCGATCTGCATCAGATACGGTTCATAAACATCCTCAATGGTAACGGCCTCTTCACCGGTTGCCGCAGCAAGCGTTTCCAGACCGACAGGACCGCCGCCGAAGAAACGGATAATGCTGTCAAGCAGCATGCGGTCTATTTTATCAAGACCAAGCTCGTCGATACCAAGGCGATCGAGGGCGCGGCGCGCAAGGTCTTCGGTTATGACACCGTTGCTTTCGACCTGAGCAAAATCGCGAACACGTTTGAGAAGTCGGTTGGCTATTCGGGGAGTGCCGCGCGAACGGGAAGCAAGCTCAAGTGAGCCGTCGTGGTCAATGGCAACACCCAGTATCCCCGCCGAACGGCGGATTATCAGAGCGAGCTCTTCCGGTGTGTAAAGCTCAAGGCGCAGCAACACACCGAAGCGGTCGCGCATAGGCGCAGAGATGCGTCCGGCGCGTGTGGTGGCACCGACAAGAGTAAATTTCGGAAGGGGCAGATGATAGCTCATTGCACCCTGACCTTTGCCTGTGACGATGTCAATGGCAAAGTCCTCCATGGCGGGATAAAGGATTTCCTCTACGGCGCGCGACATACGGTGACATTCGTCGATAAAGAGAACATCACCCGGGGTAAGAGCGCTTAAAATAGCGGCAAGATCACCGGGACGCTCTATCGCAGGGCCGGAGGTTATGCGGAAGCCGACCCCCATCTCATGCGCAATGATGCCGGCAAGAGTTGTTTTTCCGAGACCCGGAGGGCCATAAAGAAGAACGTGATCGAGCGGCTCCTTGCGGGCTTTGGAGGCCTCTATGTAAATTTTCAGATTTTCCTTTACCGATTCCTGCCCGATGTAATCGGATATCGTTTGAGGACGAAGGGGATTATCGCCCGCTTCGTCACCCGGAAGGCTTCCGGTGTCAACAAGGCGCGCGTCTTCGTCCGGTTCACCGGGATCGTCAAAGGTAGTGGAAATTAAATTTTCGTCTTTGTAATCGGTTGACATGATTGAGATTACTGCCCCTTTGTTTCGCTTGCTTTTTTAGTGCGGGAAGGTTTCTTTTTGGCGGAATATATGTTTCTGTCCTCAACCCACAGGAACATCAGCTGGAGACCTGCAACACGGGCACGCTGAATAATGCCTTTCTGGGCATCGACTCCGAAAAGACCGAGGAAATATTTATAATCGATAAAGGCATCATGCTCATTGTCGTCATGTCCGATGCGGTGGACAAGCACCATGCAGCGGTCGGCACAGAAAGCATGAGCTACATAGATGGCGGAAAGTGTACGGTGCATCAGCTGATAACGCAGCTTGCTGGGGACAAAGGAATCCTCGGAAAGTCCGAGATCGGCGAACATGAGCTTGCGGCGTTCGCGGTGGCGTTCGTCCTGAAGGCTTTCGTGGTCGCAGTATTCACCGAAAGTACCGTTCTTGTTGCCCT
>JAGBFS010000177.1 GCA_017936365.1 Clostridia bacterium | reverse complement strand
GGCCGCATGCGATATCGAATTCCTCTTCCCCTTCGGCTGGGGCGAGATCAACGGAATCCACAACAGAACCGATTTCGACCTTACCCGTCATCAGGAATACAGCGGTCAGAAGATGGATTATCTCGACCCCGTCACCAACGAAAAATATATCCCCTACATCATCGAATCGACCTACGGTCTTGACCGTACCGTTCTCGCTCTCCTTTGCGAGGCATACGACGAGGAAGTCATCGACGCCGAAAAGAACGATGTGCGCGTTGTTCTCCACCTCAACCCGGTTGTCGCCCCCTACAAGGCTGCCGTTCTTCCGCTTTCCAAGAAGCTCTCCGAAGGCGCTATGGAGATCCGCGACCAGCTGAGCAAATATTTCATGACCGATTTCGACGAGACCGGTTCCATCGGCAAGAGATATCGCCGTCAGGACGAGGTCGGCACCCCCTACTGCATCACCTACGATTTCGATTCGGCCGAGGATGGCTGCGTAACAGTACGCGAGCGTGACTCCATGGAGCAGGTCAGAATCAAGATCGAAGATGTACGCGCATACATCGAAGAAAGGCTCGTTTTCTAAACCATGACAAAACTCATCATTGTTCGCCATGCGGAGGCCGCAGGCAACAAGGAACGCTATTTTCAGGGACACACCGACGGCAAGGTTAGCGAAAAGGGAAGGCTCCAGCTTGAAAAGCTTTCCGAACGCTTTGCCGACATACCCTTTGATGCAATATATTCCAGTCCTCTTTCACGCGCGGTTGAAACGGCCGAGGCGATAAACCGCTATATGAAGCTCCCCATCACGACCGATGATCGTCTGATGGAGATAAACGGCGGCTGCTGGGAGGGCAATAAATGGGCCGATCTTCCCACCCTCTACCCCGAACAGGCGTACAACTGGAGCGCGGCACCATGGGATTTTGACCCCGACGGCGGCGAGAGCATGCGCGAATGTTACGCACGTCTTTCCGAAGCGATAAAGGATATCGCGGCGCAAAACGACGGAAAGACCGTAGCGATAGCTTCTCACGGCTGTGCTATCCGCGTACTGCTATGCTGGGCAAAGGGCTGGGTAATCGAGCGGCTCAACGATGTTGAATGGTGCGACAACACCGGCATCAACATCGTCGAGATTGAAAACGGTGTACCAACCCTCATATCCGAAAACGACTCTTCACACATAACCGAAGAGCTTTCCACCTTTGCCGCACAGAAATGGTGGCGCGCCGACCAGCGCGGTGAAATGTGCTATGACGATTAAATAAAAATCAGGGGGATATCGCCTATTTTAAGCACGTGATATCCCCCTGTCTTTTTAAAGGAATGATATAATATGATAATAATGTCGGTCGACCTCGGCAAGGCAAGAACCGGGCTTGCAATATGCGACAAGGGCGAAATGCTCGCCTCACCTCTGTGCGTTATCGAAGAGCACAACGAAGATCGCCTTCTTAACAAAATATGCGAAAAGGCGGCCGAGCACAAGGCCGAACAGCTATGTGTCGGACTGCCGCGAAACATGGACGGCAGCGAGGGTGAAAGCGCTCAGCGCGCGCGGGCGTTTGCCGAAAAGCTTGGCTCGCTCAGCGGCATTGAAACCGTCATGCGTGACGAGCGCGGCACGACCATCACCGCTCACGGATACCTTAACGCAACCGATGTGCGCGGCAAAAAGCGCAAGGCTGTGGTCGACGCTGTCGCCGCCACGATAATATTGCAGGACTATCTCGACTATCGAAAAAACACACGGTGAAGCTTTTTTCATAACTATAAACAGCCACGACCCACAAGGGAGGAATAATATGTACAATTACAATTCAAAATTTTGCGATGTTTGCTATGACGAGCAAAGCAACGCCGCTTTTGTAAAATGGAAGTCATTTTGCCGCGGCGAAGATTACCGAAATCCGCTCAGGCACGCAATTAAAATAATGGCGGAGCATGACGACTGCCATTATATCGCAGATACCCGCGACGGCTTTGAAAACGAGGAGGCCGACACAAAATGGGTGTTTGACGTATTTGCAAAGGAAGCCTACGCCGCCGGCTGCCGGTACATAATTTTTATTATTGACGAAAACGAATCACTCAAGGATGAGCTTGAGGGACAATCGGTTGAGCTTCGCAAATATTTCACCGTAAAAGCATTTTACAGCTTGGACGAAGCCGCAGATTTTTTAAGCAAAACAAGAACGAATAATATATAGATAAGATGTCAGATTTTGTCAGGGAATTTACCTACAGGCTTTTTCCTGCCGAATATAAACCTATTTTTAAAAACTTTTCAGAGTCGAATAATGCTATGATGATAAAAATGCCCCTGCACAGCCAAAAAACTGTGCAGGGGCTGTGATATTTTATTACAGCATTCCTACCTCTTTCATCATATCGGCTATCGCTATAGCCGCGGCCGCTTCGATGGCCGGAAGCGCACGCGGTACTATACACGGATCATGGCGGCCGTTTATGGTAAGCACAGCATCGCGTCCCGATTTAAGGTCTACGGTACGCTGCTTCTGTCCGATAGAGGGCGTTGGCTTTATGGCCGCCTTGAATAATATCGGCATACCGGTCGTGATGCCGCCCAATATTCCGCCGCAGTTATTTTTTGATGTGACAACCCTTCCCTTTTCGGTCGTAAAGGGATCGTTGCTTTCGCTTCCGCGCATTCTTGCAACATTGAAGCCGGCACCGAACTCGATACCCTTGACCGCCGGAACACCGAAAACTATCGATGAAATGACGTTCTCAACACCGCCGAACATCGGGGTGCCTATACCGGCCGGGACACCGACCGCCGCTATTTCGACCGTACCGCCGACGCTGTCACCGTCCATCTGTGCGTCGTCTATCGCGCGGCGCATACGCGCTTCGATATCGGGATTTATAACGGCAAAGCCGCTTCTTGACAGCTCGGAAAGCTGCTGCGCCGATACATTGACCGCGTCAAAGGAATGGTCAAAAATATTGCCGATTGAAAAGATATGTCCGCCTACAGTTACGCCGTGACGGGCAAGTATCTGTTTGCACACGGCTCCGGCAAAAGCGAGCGGAGCGGTCAGCCTTCCGCTGAAATGTCCGCCGCCGCGAACATCGTTATAGCCGTCATAGCGCACCGCGCCGGTATAATCGGCATGACCCGGACGCGGAAGGCGCGACAGCTTATCGTAATCGACCGGGCGTGTGTTGGCGTTTTCGATAACCGCACAAAGAGGCGCACCGGTGGTAACACCGCCGAGCACACCGGAGCATATCTCCGGTATATCCGATTCCCTTCTCGATGTTGCCGCAGGGTCATATCCCGGAGCACGCCGGCTCATCTCACGGCGGAGCTCGTCCTCATCCAGCTTTTCGCCGGCCGGAAGACCGTCAATCACAACGCCTATTCCGATACCGTGGCTTTCTCCAAAAATTGAAATTCTGATATTGCTGCCCCACATCGATGACATCGGCAAAGCCTCCCAAACAAAAGAATAAGTCAAGTAACTTTTTACACATATTATATATTGTAGCACATTATTTTATCAAACACAATATATACAATGTAAACAGAATGTCACAAAAAGAAAAAAGCCCGCAGAAAGAGCTGTAAAATAAGCTCCGCCTGCGAGGCTTTTAATTATTCAAAATTTATATCGCTTGAAGTATTTATAGATTAGTCTTCAAGAACGACAACCTTTGCATCGGGTGCATTCTTCTTTATGGATTCGATACCCTTAAGGCATCCGGATTTTGCGGCATAGCCCTCGCCTGTTGCGACGATCTCGCCGTTGCGTGCCTTGAGTCTGAATCTGACTTCGCCGGCCTTATCGGTATAAACCTCAAACTTCGGATTGGTAACGGTCTCGAAGCCCTCTGCGGTCTGATCTTCGATTTTTGCGTCAGCTGCTATTTTCTTAACGCTTTCAACGCCGCCCTTGCAGGTTGCAAGCGATGCATAAAGCTGGCTTGATGCGATAACTTCGCCGTTGCCGGCCTTAAGATTAAAACGGAATTTACCCGAATCTGTTGTTTTGATTTCAAACTTTCCTGCCATTATACTCCAACTCCTTTTATTTGTTGAACTTATTATAACAGCCGCCGTTCCATTTTTCAACATTTTAGTTGTAATTAATAAAAAAATTTACATATTCGCACTTTTTATAGTAGACTAAATAAATATTATGATGTAAAATAGGCTTGATTCCATAATATCTTGAACAGGAGTGAAAACAATGGAAATGTCCAAGATCGAACAAATCGCAAAAAAAATGTCACTCAAGGATAAGGCTGCTCTTTGCGGCGGACTTGACGCGTGGAGAACGGTTCCGTTTGAGAAATACGGTATCCCCTCCATCATCGTGTCCGACGGCCCTCACGGTCTGCGCAAAAAGGTCGATGATGAGGTTCAGCTCGCACTTGATTCCAACCTCCCCTCCACCTGCTTCCCGACATCGGTCACCTCGGCTTCGTCGTGGAACCGCGAGATCCTTGAAAAGATCGGCGCGGCAATAGGTGAAGAATGTCTTCAGGAGGATGTTCAGGTCATCCTTGGCTCGGGCGCAAACATAAAGCGTTCACCCCTTAACGGACGCAATTTCGAATACTTTTCCGAAGACCCGTTCCTTTCGTCACAGATGGCAAAGAGCCATATCTCCGGCGTGCAGAGCAAAGGCGTCGGCACATCGCTCAAGCACTTCTTTGCCAACAATCAGGAAACCGACCGCATGACGGTAAACGCAGTTATAGATGACCGCGTGATGCGTGAGATATATCTTGCAAGCTTTGAAGCCGCCGTCAAGGATGCAAAGCCGACCACCCTCATGTGCAGCTACAACAGGATAAACGGCACATACGGTTCGGAAAACCCCTTCTCCCTCACAAAAGTCCTTCGTGACGAATGGGGCTTTGAAGGCTTTGTAATGTCCGACTGGGGCGCAGTCAACGAACGTGCCGACGCACTCAAGGCCGGACTCGATCTTGAAATGCCTTCCTCTTCCGGTATCGGCACTTCAAAGATCGTCAAGGCTGTCAAAAAGGGTACGGTCACAAAGGATGAGCTTGACACCGCAGTTACAAGACTTCTTAAAATAATCTTCGAGCTGAATGAAAGCAGCAAATCCGATTACAAATACGACGTCGATGCCCACCACGCCATCGCGGCGGAAGCTTTTGAGGAATCGGCTGTACTTCTTAAAAACGACAACGCCATTCTTCCCCTTAAAAAGAGCGGAAAGATTGCCGTTATCGGCGACATGGCCGATGTTCCCCGTATACAGGGCGCAGGAAGCTCCCAGGTCACACCGACAAAGACGGACGGAATTTTCGAATCGCTCAAGAGCGCCGCTCCGGACGCCGAGCTCACCTATTGCAAGGGCTATGAAAGAGAGAAAAACGAGGCCGTCGACGAGCTCATCGCAGAGGCTGTTGAAGCCGCAAAGACCTCCGACATTGCAATCATCGTTGCCGGACTTCCCGAAAACTTTGAATCGGAGGGCTTTGACCGTCTGCACATGCGCGTACCCGACAGCCATATCGCTCTTATCGATGCCGTATGCGAGGTACAGAAAAACACCGTTGTTATCCTCATAAACGGCTCTCCCGTCGAGCTTCCCTTTGCCGACAAGGTCGCCGCTATGCTTGAGATATATCTTGGCGGTCAGGCTGTCGGAACCGGTCTTGCCCGTCTGCTCTTCGGCGATGTATCGCCCTCCGGCCGTCTTGCTGAGACCTTCCCGATGTATTACGAAAACTGCCCGTCATACATGGATATGATGGCTGACGGCGGCAACCGCGTCGAGGTTCGTTACAACGAAGGAATCCTTGTCGGATACAGATATTTCACCACCCGAAAGATCCCCGTAAGATATCCGTTCGGCCACGGTCTTTCCTACAGCAACTTTGAATATTCCAACCTGACCGTCAGCTCCGAAAAGATAAAGGACACCGACACCCTTACCGTCACGGTCGACGTCACCAACACCGGCTCGTGCGAGGCTAAAGAGGTCGTTCAGCTTTACGTTTCCAAGCCCGAAACCTCTGTTTTCCGCGCCGTCCGCGAGCTTCGCGAATTTGCAAAGATATCGCTTGCTCCCGGCGAGACCAAAACCGTCAGCTTCGAGCTTTCAAAGCGTGCATTCGCATATTACGACAAGGCAAGCGCCGATTGGCGCGCCGAGGACGGCGAATACATCATCTCCATCGGCAAGGATTGCGAAAACATGCTCCTTTCGGCCGCGGTTTGCGTCGAGGATACCCTCCCGAAGCCCGAAAAGGCTCGCAAGGTATTCACCCGCAACTCCACCCTCGGCGATCTTATGAATGACGAGGTCGGAAACCAGCTCTTCTCCGCCATACTCGAAAGCTCACGCGGAACAGGCATGGCTATACCCGAAGATCTCCTTAACGAGAATGCCATGGAATCGGTTCACCAGTTTGCCATTCGTCAGGTGTTCAATATGTGGTTCCACATGCCCGACGAAAAGCCCATGGAAATGCTTCTTAAAGCTCTCAATTCCGATTCGGGAAGAAAATTCATAACAAAAATGGTAAAGAGCGGCAAGGTAAATAAGATCCTTAAAAATATAATGTAAGCTGATAAAAAGCAGGCTGCTGTCGCAGCCTGCTTTTTTAATCCACCACATTGGGAAGCGACACGGTAAAGGCCGAGCCTTTGCCCTCTTCGCTCTCTACCGTTATACCGCCCTCCGACAGGTCAATTATCCTCTTTGCAAGCGAAAGGCCGAGCCCGTTGCCAAGACCGGAATGGGATTTGTCGCACTGATAGAATTTATCAAAAATCCTCTTCGACTGCTCCTCATTCATACCTATACCGTTATCGGATATCTTTACAACGGCGTTATCGCTTTCGGTTGTAAGCGAAATGCCTATCCAGCCGTCTTCCGGAGTGAACTTGACGGCGTTGCCTATTATGTTCATCCACGCCTGCCATAAAAGCTCCTCGTTTGCAAGTATCGTGACCGGCTCCAGCTTTACCTCCACGTCGATCCGCTTTTCGCTCCATTGCGGCTCAAGCGTCAATATCACGCGGCGAAGCTGTTCATCAAGCGAAAATTCCGAACAATCGGTAAGCACGGTCTGATTTTCAAGCCTCGACAGACTCAATATATTCGACGAAAGCTGGGACAGACGGTCGCTTTCGTTTATGATTATATCAAGGTATTCTTCCTTTTCCTGCGCCGATATGTCATCATCCTTGAGCAATGTCGCAAAGCCTCTTATGGAGGCTATCGGCGTTTTGAATTCGTGCGAAACGTTGTTGAGAAAATCCTTGCCGAGAGTGTCGATGCTTCCAAGGCTATTTGTCATGCGGTTGAAATTGTTAACAAGCTCGCGCAGTTCTCGGTTGGAGGGCGTTTTGACCTGTACCGTAAAATCGCCCTTTGATATCTTTTCGGTCGCGCTTACCAGCGAGCGTATGGGCTTTAAAAATCTTTTTCCGACATAGCTTGAAAGAATCGTTCCGATAGCTATGACAGTTGCGATGGCAACTATAATTACAATTATTATGAGAACCATCATGGTGGAATTCGGGAAAACCGATATCTCATAATAGTTGCCGCCTATTTTGAAAAGCGAACCGCCAAGCGGAACCATAGGTGACTTTATCGCAACAACTAAATTATTATTCAGCTCATCAAGATGCTTCTGCACCTTCGGCGAATCCTCCGGCACCTGCTGGATGCTGTAAAGTCCGGCGGTACACATATCGAGAACTTCGTTTATCGTTCGGTCGTTTGCGTCGTCCGCGACAAGCTCGCGCATCGTCTGGACGGCCTTTTCCTGACTTTCAAGAAGAGTTCCGCTTATACCAAAGCCGACAAACATTATGACAATAAGCGATGCAATCGTGCCCGCGATGAGCATTGTCGCAAAAAAGCTCATGACAAATTTAAACCGCAGATTGCCCTTTGCATTGGATAAATTATTTTTTATAGATCTTACCAAACCCATACCACATTCCGCCCCGTTATGCTTTTTTTATCGCCTTGTAGCCAAGGCCTCTTACCGTGACTATTTCAAAATCCGGACAGCTTTCATACCGCTCGCGCAGGCGTCGGATATGAACATCCACCGTTCTTTCGTCAACGTCATTTTCCATTCCCCACAGCTCATCAAGAAGCTGGCGGCGCGTAAAGATGACATTTGGATACGAAAGAAGCATGAAAAGAAGATAGAATTCCTTTTTGGGCAGCGTTTCCACATTACCGCCGCAGGAAACCGTAAGCGCATTGTAATCGAGCGTCACATTACCGACGGTGAGCATGTGCTCGTGCGCTATCTGCGCACGGCGCAGAAGAGCCCCCACGCGCAGAATAAGCTCGCCTATTTCGATGGGCTTTACCATGTAATCGTCCGCGCCAAGGCTGAAGCCTTTCTGCTTATCGGAAAAATCCATCTTTGCCGTAACGATCAGCACCGGTATATTGCTGCCCGAACCCCTCAGCGCTTCGGTAAGCTCAAAGCCGTCCATTTTGGGCATCATTATATCGGCTATGACAAGATCGATATGCTCGCTGTCAAGAACCTCCAGCGCGGCCTCGCCGTTTTCCGCGGTAAGCGGACGATACCCGTTCTGGCGAAGTGCCGCCGAGATAAGACGGCGCAGGCTGTTATCATCCTCGACTACCAATATATTGAACATATTCTGATATCTCCTTTTTTAATATAAAGAAAAAGAGCCGCACAGCATAAAAACGCCTGCGACTCTGTACTGTTCCGCTTGACAGATACCACGAGCGTAGTGATATCATTTCAGGCTGGCAAACCCGAAATCGGCTGAAAACTAACTGGCAATTAGTTAATAAGGAGAGAATATTCAAGCGGATAATTCGGAAAGCCCCAAACGGCCGTTGGCAAAGACCGGACTTCCCTGTTTCGGGCTAATGATATCAGCCCATTATTACGCGAATATTACATTTCTGCCCCTAAAACATAACTTTTGCCTCATATCAGCTTAAATATATAATAACCTCCAAAAATCCTTATGTCAACACGGTAAATTTCATTTCACATTTATCAAAAAACTGTTGCCAAAGCGTCAATATCGTGGTATACTAATTTGGATAATAATTACATTTTTATATCGTCGCAAAATCAAGATTGGCTGTATAATAATGTATTATTCAATTATCCGCTTATATCCCAAATCATCCTTTATGGTGGTGAAAAATTTGGCACAGGAAACAATCGACCGCATCCGCGAAGCGGAGGAAAAAGCAAACTCAATAATTAACGATGCCAAAGCCCGGGCCCAGCAAATCATCGAAGATTCCAAAACCCTGTCGCAATCGCAGTATGATGAGGCTGTCGCGGCCGCAAAAAAGGCCGCCGATATTACCATCGATGCTTCAAGGGAAGAGAACATCAGGCTGCTTACCGATGAGGGTTCAAAAAGCGCCGATGAATGTGAAAGGCTGAAAAAATCGGTTGAGCCCCGACTGGGTGCGGCAACGGACGCTGTTATAGCCGAAATACTCGGCGGAAAAGAAGGTTGACATGGCAAAGGTAGCAATGCAGAAGCTGCGCATCTGTGCTATGCGTTCCGACCGCAAGGCCATCCTTGAAAAGCTTCAGCGAATGGAGGATGTTCAGGTTGAGCCGGTCGCGCTTGAAGACGAAGTATTCTCAAGCGTCGATACCTCACAGCAGCAGGAACGTTTTACCGGCGCTATCGCAGCTATCAACAGCGCGCTTGCAATTCTGGACGAGTATGAACCGGAAAAGACCGGTCTGCTTGATTCTTACAAGCCCCGTCCGGAAATATCGCGCGAAGATTACGAATATATCATAGAAAGTGACGACAGGAACCTTAGCCGATGCCGCGAGGTTATTGCAAATAAGCGCCGCATCGACGAGCTTCGCGCCGAGATAACGCGAATACGTCTTCGGATAGATGCGCTCTCCCCGTGGCTCGACGGCGATGTTCCGATGCGCTTTGACGGCACGGCAAGTACCGCTATGTTTACCGGCTATTTCCCGGAAAACATGACGAACGGTGATATACTTGAAAAGCTTGCCCAGACCGATCCGGAGCTTGAAGCCGTCCATTTCGACATAATCGGACAGTCGGCCGAAATGACATGCGTTTACGCTTTCTGCTTAAAAAGCGAAAAGGAACGGTTTGAATCGGCGCTTCGCACGATGGGCTTTACCCGACCGGCTGAGATCAGCAAATCCGCGCCCGCAAAATGCGCGGCCGAGCTTGAGTCGCGCATAGAACAGCGCGAGGAACAGATAAACGAGCTTGAGGGCAAGATACGTCACCGCGCTCTGCGGCGGCAGAAGTTCCGTTATCTGCTCGACCGGTATGAGATGCGTCTTGAAAAATACAAGGCCATCGAAAAGCTCGGAAGCTCCAAAAACACCTTCATCCTTGAAGGCTGGGCGATAAAAAGCAGGTACGATCATGTGGCGGCCGAAATCGAAAAGCTTGGCGCATATTGCGAAAAGATAGAACCGCAAAAGAACGAATCGGCTCCCGTTTCGCTCAAAAACAACGGCTTCACCGAAGGCGGCGCACCGATACTGAAAATGTATTCTCTCCCGTCAAAATCGGATATCGACCCGACATCGGTAATGTCCTTCTTCTACTACCTGCTTTTCGGCATAATGCTCGGCGATGCCGCCTACGGTATCATAATGGCGCTCGCCACCGGATTTGTTATGCTTAAATTCAAACCGGAGGCCGAAAAACGCCGGACGATGAAGCTCTTCTTCTATTCCGGCATAAGCTCGATATTCTGGGGCGTGCTTTTCGGAAGCTATTTCGGCGACCTGCCAAACGTCATTGCTCGGACATTTTTCGGCGCGACCGAAAACGTTGTAAAGCCGATATGGTTCGATCCGATAAGCGACCCGATGACCATGCTTTACCTATCCATCGGATTGGGCGCTGTGCATGTTCTTATGGGTCTTGTGATGGGTATCATCGCCTCCTTCAAAAACAAGGACGCAGCCGCCGCGATATTCGATTATCTGTCGTGGCTGACTCTGATAATATCAATTGTCGGCTGGGCGCTGCTTTCGCTTATCGAGCTTCCCTTTGCTGTTCCGGCGATACTTCCGAAAATCTTTATCGGACTTATCATTCTTTCGGTTGCAGTCATACTGTTTATGAACGGAAGAAGTTCCAAAAATTTCATCGTCCGTATAATGAAGGGCGCTTATGCTCTATACGGAATAACAAGCTATCTCAGCGATTTTATGTCCTATTCGCGTATACTCGCCCTCGGTCTTGCAACCGGCGTTATAAGCCAGGTTTTCAACCAGATGGGCTCGATGGCCGG
This sequence comes from Clostridia bacterium, assembly GCA_017936365.1. Classification (GTDB taxonomy): domain Bacteria; phylum Bacillota; class Clostridia; order Oscillospirales; family Acutalibacteraceae; genus SIG598. The sequence continues at coordinate 3,700 of JAGBFS010000177.1, read as the reverse complement.
CGGTTCGGGCAGCGTTTTCGGAATCATCTTCATGATCCTTATCTGCCTTGTCGGTCACGCTTTCAATATCGGTATCAGCCTTATCGGCTGTTATGTTCACACCTGCCGCTTGCAGTATGTCGAATTCTTCGGCAAATTCTATGAGGGCGGCGGCGAGGACTTCACACCGCTCGCATCCAATACAAAACACTTCAAATTCAAGGAGGAAAATTAAAATGATGGCATTTTTCCAGAGTCCGCATGGTCTTGTTTTCGCAATTTTGGGCGCAGCTCTTGTTACGCTTCTCCCGGGTATAGGCTCCGCTACCGGCGTCGGAATGGTCGGTGAAGCTGCCGCAGGCGTTACAACCGAGGATCCCTCCAAATTCTCAAAGCTCCTCATTTTGCAGCTTCTGCCTGCTACACAGGGTATTTACGGCATGCTCACATCCTTCCTTCTTCTCAGCCAGCTCGGAATAATCGGCGGCACTCCTGTTGAAATAACCATTATCAAGGGTCTTGCTTACCTCTTCTCCTGCCTGCCGATCGCTATCGTCGGTTACTTCTCCGCAATCAAGCAGGCAAAGACCTCCGCAGCCGGCGTAAGCCTTGTTGCAAAGCGTCCCGATCAGATGTCCAAGGGTATGATATTCTCCGCCATGGTTGAAACCTACGCAATTCTTGCTCTTCTTATCTCCATCCTTGGCAACAGCGGTATCGCAAACATCAATTTCTAAAATTATTTAAAATGCATCTATTCCGAAAGGAACATATCACATGACCGGATTAGACAAGATTATTGATAATATTATCGCCGAGGCACAGCGCGAAGCCGACAGCATCATCGAGGCTGCGCAGGCCGAAGCCAAACAGATAAACGACGATGCTTACGCCAAAGCCGAGATCGATTGTGCAAAAATCGTTTCCGACGCGCGCGCAAACGCTTCGCTTATGTCGAAGATATCCGTTTCCGGAGCGCAGACCGAAGCACGCAAGCTTATGCTCACGGCACAGCGCGAGGTGGTCGACGGCGTTATCGCACAGGCCGTCAGAAAGCTGCGCGAGCTTCCCGCCGATGAATATTTCGCTGTGCTGGTAAAGCTTTGCGAAAATTACGCACACGGCAGCGGCGAGCTTGTGCTTTCAAAGGCCGATAAGGATCGTCTCCCCGGCGATTTTGAAGCACAGCTTTCCCGTGCTCTTGCACCAAAGGGCGCCTCGCTTACTCTGGCCGATGACTGCGCCCCGATAGACGGCGGCTTTATACTGCGCTACGGCCTTATCGAGGAAAACTGCTCCTTTGCCGCTATCGCCCAGGAAAAGCACGATATGATATCCGACAAGCTGAACGCGATGCTGTTTTAGCATTGCGCTGTTCGGCTGTGAAAGGAATGTCCTTTTATGAAAGAAACCGACTACGCTTATGCCGTAGCACGCGTGCGCTCAAACGAAAACAGCTTTCTTTCCCGTCAGGAGCTTGACTCCCTGCTCGCGGCACCCGATTGTGAGACCTGCCTTTCCCGTCTTTCGGGCAAGGGCTGGGGCGAACCCGGAACGACCGTTTCCGACGAAGGCGTTATTATCGACGCTCAGCTTAAAAAGCTATGGAGCTTTATTGACGAGATAAGCCCCGACCGCGCTGTTTTCGATTCGCTGCGCATACCCAACGATTACCACAATCTTAAAGCTGTTATCAAGGCCTTCATCAACGGCGAGCGCCCCGACAGATTTATAATCCGTCCCTATACCGTTGAGCCGGATACGATTGTTGAAGCAATAAAGGAAAGAAACTATTCGCTTCTTCCCGCGCACATGCGCGAACCGGCCGAAAAGGCATTCTACACGCTGCTTGAGCAGCGCAAGGGACAGCTTTGCGACATAATCATCGACCGCGCTTCGCTTGAAGCCGCGCTCGAAAACGCAAAACAGTACGGCGGCATACTCCGGCAGCTTGCCGAGCTGAATATACTCAAAGCAAATATAAACTCCGCAGGGCGATGCGCAGCACAGAAAAAACCGGCAAACTTTATCGAAAAGGTATTTGCCGAAGGCTGCGCAAAGCCTGATACTGCATCATTGCGCGCCGCCGCTTTAGCCGGAACGGACAGCATCATCGAGCTGCTCCACACCGTTGACCCAAAGCTTGAACAGGCTTTGCAGGAGGACGGGATAGAGGGCTTTGACAAAGCGTGCGATGATATGAGCATCCGTATTCTTTCAAGATCACGGTACACCCCGCTTGGTATCGAGCCGCTCGTTGCATATATCGTTGCCGCGGAAAATGAGATCCGCAACATCCGCCTTATCCTGACGGCAAAGCGCAACGGTATTTCCGCCGAGCGTATTTCGGGAATGCTTCGGGATGTATTTTGAAAGGTTTGATTTTTCATGTATGATATAGCTGTTATCGGCGACCGCGACAGTGTGTACGCATTTGCCGCTTTGGGGCTTCATGTTATGCCGGCGGCCAATCGGGAGGATGCCCTGTCCATCCTTTCAAGGCTTGATCTGACAAAATATGCGGTGGTGTATATCACCGAACAACTTGCCTCTCAGCTTGAGGACGAGCTGAAAAAATACGACGAGGCCCGAGTGCCGGCAATAATCCCCATTCCCGGTATTTCCGGCAACACGGGGATCGGCGCGGCATCGGTAAAACGATGTGTCGAACGGGCTGTCGGCTCCGATATTATAGGAAACGCCGATTAGTCGGCATAATACTCATTTAAATTACTGATAAAGGGCGTATTTGATATGAGCAATGGCATTATCAGAAAGGTTGCCGGTCCGCTTGTAATCGCGGACGGTATGCGCGACGCAAATATGTTTGACGTTGTGCGTGTTTCAAACGAAAATCTTATTGGCGAAATAATAGAGATGCACGGCGATGCCGCATCCATACAGGTTTATGAGGAAACCAGCGGTCTCGGCCCCGGCGAACCGGTCGTATCGGTCGGCGAGCCGATGAGCGTTGAGCTCGGCCCCGGTCTTATCGGAAGCATCTTCGACGGTATCCAGCGTCCGCTCGATGCTATAATGAAAAAATCCGGCACCAATATCGCAAGAGGTGTTCAGGTTCCGTCGCTTGACCGAAGCAAAAAATGGTACTTCAAGCCGGCTGTCAAGGTCGGCATGAAGGTTTCCGAAGGCGATGTTATCGGCACCGTCAAGGAGACCGATGTCGTCGAGCAGAAGATCATGATTCCGCCCGGAATGAGCGGCAGCATCAAAAAGATAAATCAGGGTGAATTCACCGTAGACCAGACCGTATGCGTTATCGACACCCCCAAGGGTGAAGAGCAGCTCACTCTGATGCAGAAGTGGCCTGTACGCCGCGGACGTCCCTACGTCAAAAAGCTCACTCCGGAGGTTCCGCTCGTTACCGGTCAGCGCGTTATCGACACTATGTTCCCCATCGCCAAGGGCGGTGTTGCGGCCGTTCCCGGCCCGTTCGGCAGCGGCAAGACGGTCGTTCAGCATCAGCTTGCAAAATGGGCTACCGCTGATATAGTCGTCTATATCGGCTGCGGCGAGCGCGGCAACGAAATGACCGACGTTCTTAACGAGTTCCCCGAGCTTATCGACCCGAAAACAGGCAAATCACTCATGGAGCGCACCGTTCTTATCGCAAATACTTCCGATATGCCGGTTGCCGCCCGTGAAGCTTCTATATATACCGGTATCACCATCGCGGAATATTTCCGCGACATGGGCTATTCGG
>JAGBFS010000176.1 GCA_017936365.1 Clostridia bacterium | reverse complement strand
GATTTTTATTGGATGTGGATTCAAGCTTGAGGGTTGCGCCTGCAAGCTCCTTGTAGGTCTCGCTGTCCTGCTTGGAAATGGTCATTTCGATAGCTTCATCGATCATATCGAAGGACTGACCATCAGCAGATACGGTAATGCTCATCTGACCGGCAAGCTTATAGCCCGCAGGTGCGGTGACCTCGGTAAGGGTATAGCTGCCGGCAGGGAGATTTGCAAATACAGCCGGATCGCTTCCGCTGGTCCATGTGATGGACTTGTTTTTATCAGAAAGGCTCGGTGTCTGACCATCGACGGTAACCTTGGAAAGGTCACTGCCGTTGACGCTTGTAAGCTTGAGAACAGCGCCGTCAACAGAGCTGCCGGCTCCGTCCTTCTTGCCTATATTAATAGTATAGGTTTTTATGACTGCCGGTGTAAGGTTGTTGATCATATCAACACGGTTTACTGCCGCGCTGTTGACCTTGACCGTTCCGTCAGCTTCAACGATAAAGGTCATCGGAGCGGCCTTATCGTAACCCATAGGTGCATTTGTTTCGGTGAGGGTATAGCTGCCGGCCGGGATGCCCTTGATAGTAACGGCATTCTTACCGGATGTCCATGTTATCTTGTTTGCATCATGGGAGGTAGTTGTTACGCCTTCAACCTTAACATTTGCAAGGCTGGTTCCCCAATTGGGGGTAAGCTCCATGGTCGCACCGGGGAGGAATTCATTATTCTTTCCCTCAAGCTTTGCAAGCTTGATTGCGATCTGCTTATCGGTCATGTCTGCCATAGCGGCGACAGGACCATCGACCTTTACAGTTACCGGATTGGATGTAACATATCCGGCAGGTGCCTTGGTCTCGGTGATTGTATAGTTGCCGTAAGGAAGATTGCTGAATACCGCTGCGCTGTCGGTCGAAGTCCATGTGACCGCGCCATCGGTAGCCTTGAAGTTGGAAACACCTGTTGCGGTTACGCCTGCAAGAGATGCTCCGGTATCTATTGTAAGCTTAAATTCAGCGTCCTTAAGGAATTTTGCCGGATCGCCTTCCGGTCTCTTGTTAAAGGTGAGGGAACCGAGCTTCGGCTTCTCGCCCTTACCGGTATTAATAATGGTATTATTTACTATATTACAGGTATATCCCTTGGGAACGACCTCTTCGATGTCGTATCTGTAACTTGTGCCGCGGCCGTCGGTTACGGGCAGCTTATCGAAGGTATATTCCCATGTGCCGTCAGCTGTCTTGTTTGCAGTTGAGAGCTGTACGGTCTTTATAGCCTTGCCGTTCTGGAGCAGCCTAACGGTTATCTCTGCAGGACGGGTGTTGGGATCGTCGTTCTGCCAGATCTTTGTGACCTTGATGGAGGTCTCGTCGCTCTTTGTAACCTTTTCACCGGTGTAGTCCGACTTATGGGTCTCGGCGGAGGTGGTTACGTTCTTTGCGATGATACTGCCGTTGAGACCGGCGCTGCACTTAACAGTAGCGTTAGGTGCAAGGATGGAGCCCATCCATGTGCCGCCGACGGTGATAGTACCCGATGTGGACTTTGGAACACCGCTGTCTCTGTTATAGAAGTTCCAGAGGATGTTGTTGTCGAGTTTTACGGAATCTTCGCTGTTGCCCATCTTGTCAGCCTTCATGTTGGTATCGGCAAACTTGATGTTATCGGCGTTGAAGCCGCTGCTCGATTCAACGTTGAAGATAATTCTCTTGCCGGCTGTGCCCTTAAGGGTAACGCTGCCGTTGATGAGGTTCTGGGCATTGCTGCCAACCTCTTTCTGACCGGTCCACCAGTTCTGACCCTCATAAAGGTCGAGGTCAACAATGATGGTGTCTTCCGGATACTTGCTGAAATCGATGGTAGTACCCATCCAGCCCCAGCCCGCGACATCGGGATGGGTAAGGACTCTTACGGTCTCACCGTTTTCGGCCTGTGTAGCATAGCCCCAGCCGGGAGTGTAATAATCCTTCGCCTTTTCTCTGATATCTTCCATGAGCCAGACAAGGTAACGCTGATAATTTTCAGCTTCGGTAAGCTCTGCATCGATATCGATGAACGGGGTCGCATCATCGATATAGGTCTTATCCATAAGAGCCTTGCCGTTACCCATCATGTACTTACCGCTCGGTGTTTCGACAAATACCTGACCGGACTTTTCGGTTACGGTATTGTTCGGATCGAAAACGAAAGCATCAGCCTGAGCCGATGTACTCCAGTCAGAGATGTTTTCAACATAACTGAGCTTGATGGAGGTGGTGTCGTGATTCGGTCTTGAACCGAATTCCGGCGCACCGGTTGCACCGGCGGTCGGCGCACCAAGGTTTTCTACCGCGATGTTACCGCAGGTATGCGCCTTGGAGGCGAAATTCTTCGCAAAAATGTGGAAGTCGAACGCCGCAACGCCATTATCACTCGGCTGAGGAGTGTTTTTAGCATAATCAGCCTCCGTCATTGTGTATGTACCTGCCGGCACGTTTACGGCCGTGTAGGTATCGGGCAAGTAATTCTTGCCGCTTGCGGACGAGATGAGCCCTATCGATTCCGCCGATGCCTTAATGGCTGTGTCCGGAATGAATCCGAACGCGACGGTAGCGATGAGAGCAACCGCCAGAACGGCCGATATAGCCGATATAGCTGTTTTTCTCGTCACCCCAGCTTTCTCTCGAAAGCTTCCCAAAATGTTTTTCTTCATTTGAGAAAACTCCTTTCCAAAAACGTACAGGGTATACGACCCCTATACGATAATTAGTCATGTAAATTATAGCATCATTTACTTTAGTATTCAAGGGCGGTTTTAGTTGAATTGCAAAAAACACGGATAAAAACAATCATTTTTTTAATTAGGTTAAATAATCCCGCTCTTCTTTATCAAAAAACTCTTTACATTGCAATTTTCAATCACTAAAAAGTTGACATTTCACCGCTGAAGTGGTATTATATCATGAAATAAATATCCAAAGCAGAAAGGAATAAAACAATGGCTAAAAGCGAAGTAAGCAGCGAAAGCATCGCCATTGCCCGCCATTCACTCTCTCACATCCTTGCAAAGGCTGTCATGGAGCTGTTCCCGGGGACAAAGCTTGCTATCGGACCTGCAATAGACAACGGATTCTACTATGATTTCGATACCGAAAAGCCCATAACCGAGGGCGATTTCCCCGCCATCACCGAAAAGATGACGGAAATAATCAAGCGCATGGAAAATTTCGAGCGCCGCGAGCTTTCAAAGCAGGAGGCTCTTGATATTTTCAAGGATCAGCCCTACAAGACCGAGCTGATCGAGGAGCTTCCCGAGGGCGAGACCATATCGATGTACTACACGGGCGAAGATTTTACCGATCTCTGCCGCGGTCCTCACGTTGAAAACACAAGGGAGCTTATACGCTGGGCATTCCAGCTCATCTCCGTCACCGGCGCATACTGGCGCGGCAACGAAAAGAATAAGATGCTCCAGCGTGTTTATGTTTACGCCTTCCCCGACAAAAAGGAACTCAAGGCATACATCGCCGCAAGAGAAGAGGCTAAAAAGCGCGACCATAACAAGCTCGGCCGCGAAATGGAATATTTCTCCACCGTCGATTATATCGGCCAGGGTCTCCCCATAATCCTCCCGAAGGGCACCACCGTTATGCGTACCCTCCAGCGTTTTGTTGAGGACGAAGAGGAGAAGCGCGGATATCTTCAGACAAAGACCCCGATGCTTGCAAAGCGCGAGCTTTACAAGATAAGCGGTCACTGGGATCATTACCGCGACGGTATGTTCATTATGGGCAATCCCGAAAAATGGGAGGACGAGAGCGAAGAGATCCTCGCCCTGCGCCCGATGACCTGCCCCTTCCAGTTCCAGGCATACCTCAACCGCATGCGTTCATACAGGGATCTCCCCCTGCGTTATAACGAAACTTCCACCCTCTTCAGAAATGAAGCCAGCGGCGAAATGCACGGTCTTATCCGCGTACGTCAGTTTACCATTTCCGAAGGCCACCTTGCCTGCCGTCCCGACCAGCTTGAGGACGAATTCAGAGGCTGCCTTGAGCTTGCTCAGTTCATGCTCACGACACTCGGCCTTGATGAGGACGTAACCTACCGTTTCTCCAAGTGGGACGAGAACGACAAGGAAAAGTACATCGGCGACAAAGCCGAATGGGAAGCCGTTCAGGGCACCATGAGAACCATCCTTGACGATATCGGCATCGACTACACCGAGGCTGACGGCGAAGCCGCATTCTACGGTCCGAAGCTCGACATCCAGATAAAGAACGTTTTTGAAAAAGAAGATACTTTGATCACCATCCAGATCGACTTCCAGCTTGCCGAAAGATTCGGCATGGAATACGTCGATTCCGACGGTCAGAAGAAGTTCCCCTATGTCATCCACAGAACCTCTATCGGCTGCTATGAGCGCACTCTCGCTCTTCTTATCGAAAAATATGCAGGCGCTCTTCCGCCGTGGCTTATGCCCGAACAGGTCAGGGTTCTCACAATCACAGACAACCAGAACGATTATGCCAACGGCATAGTTGAGAAGCTGAGAAATCTCGGCATCCGCGCAAAATGCGACGACCGCAACGAGAAGATCGGCTTCAAGATTAGAGAAGCACGCACCGAAAAGCTTCCCTATATCCTCGTCGTCGGCGATAAGGAAATCGAAGAAAACGCCGTCGCCGTCAGAACAAGAACCTCCGGCGATCTCGGCGCAATGCCTGTTGATGAGTTTATCGCAAAAGCACTCAACGACATCAGCACAAGATCAAAAACAACATTCTAAATCAATAAGTACAACAAACAACGGCTGCATCAAAAACGATGCAGCCGTTGTTCTTTTTATAAAACGCCAATTATTATTTATGTATTCTCGGTTTTCTGCGCAGCGATTTTACTATCATCACAAAAATAACCACCGCAAGCGATACAGCCAATCCGGTCCACATCCATGTGCTCTCGCTCTGCGTCTTGAAAAAGTGCAGCAGACCGTTGTACGGCGGAGCTTCGACCTGCACCGGAGGCAGCAGCAGCTCCCCTGTTTTTTCGCAGGCATACCACCCTTGCTGTCCATCGATCGTCCCAAAGCGTGAAACGACCGTTTCCCTGTCAGGATTTCTGTAAATATAAACCGGAACCCGTAAATTGCCGCCGGCTTTATACTCCAGACAGTATTCCTCCGGCGCATCATCATGCAGAACGACCGCTTTAACCTGCGGTTCGAGCACGATACCCGTACTGTCACACATATACCAGCCCTCATCGCCGCCGAATGCGCCGTATCTCAAATACTGTATATCATCGCCGTATTGGCGTTTGTAAACATTGCTTCTTCCATTAGGAATCAACTCATTGCTCATCCTGTCGGACGGTATGTTTCTGTGTTCAAACCTCAGCTTAATATTTTCAAACAGATCGGCTTTTGTATCGACCCCTACCGTCGTTCTGTAAAGTCCGAAACGGCGGCAGTCACCATAGCCGCTTTCGAGTACAGCGTAGCCGAATTTGTGCTGACTTTTATGCTTGTCGTATCCGGCCGCGGCAGCCTCCAGCGCGGTCATACCGGAGAAGCTTCCCAGCTTCATTGTACTCCATTCAAATACAATCTCATTTTGTGCATAAAGGTGAATATAGCATTTCGGCACATTCCAGCCGCCTTCTTTTTTTGCCGAAGCTTCTATCGCCTTTACCGTACAGTAGGCGATAGCCTTGTGCTGTCCGTGTCCGTATTCGCCCTCAAAATCATGAGTCACTATCACCTGCGGTTTGTATTTTTCGATACATTCCGTAAGAGCCGACGTCATCGCACCCTCGCCCCAAAGTTCGAGCGCACTCTCGATGGTATAATAAAGCTTATCCTTGTAATTAAGAAACACCGGATGCTGCTTCAATCCGCATGTCCACAGGCCTTCCAGCGCTTCATGCTGCCGCAGTCCGTTGTCATAGGTCGCATAAACAACCACCGTATCAAGCTTGAGCTCGCCGCTGTAATAAGGTATCACTCCTCCAAAAAACAGCACCTCATCATCCTGATGCGTAGAGATAACCATAAGCTCTGCTATTGTCGGCGTTTCACCCCAAAGATGAACACATTCGGGCAGAATGCCGCTTGAATATATTTCCATCTCAAGAAGTGCGGCCGCTGATGATGATGAAATCGAAAATTCTATTGTGTCTTTCGGCAGAGGACAGTATTCCTGCAGCAGCCCCTTTCCTCCGCACGATATTTTTTCTGTAGTTCCATCCTTCAGCGTGCATGAAAGATCCCACGCAAAAGCTGTGTGATCCCATTTCAGATAAATACCCTGTGCGCCGCTTTCAGGCAGAACAACATCGATCCTTCCGTTTTCAAGCACAAATCTGTTATCGAGCAGACCGTCATACAAAAACGCAGTATCTGCGGCGGTCGAGCTTACAGTACAGCTTGCTGTGATATTTTCAGCCTCGGCCTCCTGCGCATTAACGCAATACGGACAGAAAGCCAGCACCGTCAGCAGAAAAACAAGAACGGCAACGCGTTTCAAAGCAACTCCCCCTTAAAAATTTATAATAGCACAACGATACAATTTTTTCAACAGCAAGCGACATACAGCATTCTTGTAAAATACCTAATATTTCGATTGATTTATACATCATAGTATGATATTATATAGTGTATTATAAATATTTGTAATGATATTTACTAAATTTCGGCAATCGGAAGGAGGGAGATGACCGTTGGCCGATTCAACCAAGTATTTTTCGCTGTATAATTCGGTTGCTGCGCCTGTCATAGTATGTCTTGGCGGACAGTCGGTATATGCAAATAGCGCGGCGTCAAAGCTCGCCGAAAAATCCGGCACGACCACCGACGCCATGCTGTCAGATCCCCGTTTTCGTTTCTCTGAAAACCCTGTGAGCATCGACGGTACAGATTATATCGTTTGCACCGTACAGGTCAATGATACCAACAGCGAGGAGCATCATTCCGACCACAGCGACATGACCGGTCTGCTTAAAATAATATGCTCCGCTCTTTGCGCCGACAGCATCGAGCTTTATAAAAACACCGACAAGGCAAGACGGCGGATATGCTATTCTCGCGAAGGTGTATCTGTCCGGCTTCCCCGAAGCGCAGTTCTTGCAGCCGGCTCTGTTCTCCCGCCGGCTGTCGGTTCCGTGCTCAGCCTTTCCGACCGTCCGGCTCTGGGCGATCATTTTTCGGGGTACGGCGTTTATGACTGTCTTTTCGGTCGCATATCCGACAACGAGCTGCTTGTCTGCTCCTTTTGTCACGAACACGAAATATCGCAAAGCAGCCGCAATTATTTCGGTGCCATGTGCCGTCATATATCCTCTATGCCGTACCGCGACGGCATCGGAACTGCAGCGCTGCTGAAAAATGCCGGCACATCTCTGCTCGACAATCATTCCGAAATAGTAACCGTAAAGCTTGACCGCGAGCTCAATATAATCGAGCTTTCGGGCAGCGGCGTTGACCGCATCTCAAGCAATCCCGACAAGCTTATAGGCCATTCTCTTTACGAGCGTGATTATTCGCCCGAAGCACTTGCCGCCATCGAACACGCCTTTTCAGGCTCTTCGGGCAAGCTTTCGCTTTCCATCGGCGAACGCCATTTTGATACATATTACTCCCCCATCGTCTGCTGCGGCGAAACGGTCGGTCTTTATGCCGTGCTTATCGATATAACCGACCGTGCCGCTCTTTACGACGAAAGCGCGTCAAATATCGGCAGCATGGACGTTGTCGCCCGTTCCATGCGCGCGGGCTTCTGGTCGCTCGATCTTGTCACCGGCACTCACACATGGGATGAGGGCTGCTATCACCTTTGGGGACTTCACCACGACGAGCTACCCATCAACGACGAAACGCTTGAGCAGATCTTCCCCGAAGGCGATTGGGCCAGACTGAAATCGGTCTATGCCCAGGCTATGTCCGACCCCTCATCGACCTATTTTCATTTCCGCTTCACACCTGTTGTAATAGACGGCGAAACAAGATACATCGACTGCCGCGGAAAGATACTTTGGGAAAACGGCGAGCCGGTGCGCATCGCCGGTATGACCACCGATATAACCGACAGCATCGAGCTTGAAGAAAAGCTTGAATACGAAGCGGGACAGAATGTAACGCTCATGAATATATCCATTGCCTGCGCCTACAGCGAGGATATTGATGAGGGCGTTCGTTTCGCGATAATCGAAGCCGCCCACCTGCTCGGTGCCGAATCGGCTGTGCTTTATACCGCCGACGAAGAATCCGAATTGTGGCAAAGCAGCTTTTTCTGGTCAAATGACCGCAGCGAATTGCAGTCCGAAAAACCTACAACTGCCGACATCAGTTTCTCCGAACTTGCTCCGATATCTGCCGATACCTCTATGGGAAGGCAGAATATCTGCCGTTCGATCGTCCCCGGCGATAAGCTTTCCCGCCTTTTTCCCGGCTGCAGCGGCGGCTCAATAGTCTGCATGATATCCGATGAGCCCGGCACACGCTCGTTTTTATGGATCGGCCGTCCTATCGGCAAGCTTCAATGGCGCGATGAGGAAACGGGATTCATCATGACCATCGCCGGTGTTTTGCAGATGGCATTGAAAAAGCGCAAAATGGATAACGATCTTCGCGCCGCGGTGGAAGCAGCCAATGCCGGCAACAAGGCAAAAAGCGATTTCCTTTCGCAGATGAGCCACGAGATCTGCACACCGATGAACGCCGTTCTCGGAATGTCGCGCATAGCGATGGAAAGCGAAAATCTGGAAGAGATACGAACCTGTCTGCGCAACGTTGAAGCATCGGGCACCCATCTGCTCGGTATAATCAACGATATCCTTGATATTTCAAAAATCGAAGCCGGCAAGATGGAGCTGGAGCTTTCCGACTTCAGTCTTCCCGAGCTTATATCAAATGTCAGCAACATGATCGGCTTTGCCGCCGCCAACAAAGGGCTCCTTTTTGTGCGAAAAATATCGGCCGATATTCCAAAAATGCTGCACAGCGACAGCAAGCGCCTTCGTCAGGTGCTTATCAACCTCCTCAACAACGCAATAAAATTCACCTCGAAGGGGCAGGTCACGCTTGAGCTGTCGGCCGGAAACAGTATGCTGCATTTCAAAGTCTCCGATACCGGTATCGGAATAAAGGACGAGGACAGAGGTCGGCTTTTCGGCGCTTTTGAACAGCTCGACCGTGTGACAAACCGCGGCGTAAGCGGCACCGGACTGGGTCTTATGATAACAAAATCCATCGTCGATATGATGGGCGGCTCCATAACACTCGACAGTGTTTATGGCGAAGGCACAACATTTTACGTTGATATCCCGTACGAGGAAAGCTCATCCGCCGACAGCAGCAGACCGACCGGAAACATACGTCGCTTCACAACGTCCGATGTGCGCGCGCTTGTTGTTGATGACAACAGCATAAATCTTCTTGTCGCCATCGGTACTCTTAAAAAATACGGCATGATATGCGACAAGGCTTCCGACGGGCTTACGGCGGTGAAAATGGTATCCGAAAACGATTATGACATCGTATTTATGGATCACATGATGCCCGGTATCGGCGGCATTGAGGCTACGGCCATGATACGCGATCTTGGCGAAAAATACCACGCCTTGCCCGTTGTAGCTCTTACCGCCAACGCGATAGTTAACGGACGCGAAAAATTTATCGCCGAAGGACTTGACGATTATATTTCCAAACCGATAGATCCCGCACAGCTGGACGAGGTACTTCTCCGAAATCTTCCGGAGAATAAAATAAAAACGGATGAATAAGCGTCCGGAGGTGTATTAAGCTTGACTGAAAAATTAAAGGAATTCATTAAAAAATGCTCCTGCTGGATAAACCAACCGGGCAAATACAAAGCAGCTGTTGTCACATCGACGGTCTCCATAGCGGCAATCCTTCTCCTGTGTTCCGTTGTCGTACCGTTTATCCTTGCGGGCAAGGATGATACCGTTGCCGTTTCCGCCGCGCCGGGCGCCTCCGGTCAGCCGGCACAGCAGAGCACATCCGCATCGACTGCGGCTGAGCCGACTGCCGTGACAGCTGCCCCTCCGATTTATAACGCCGAGCCGATAAGCCTTACCGGCACCTCGCCCGAGCTTTACAATATCGCGAACAAGTACGGCTGTGCAGGCGTTCAGATGGCCGTCATCGAAAAGGGAGAGATAAAAAGCACCTACGAATACGGCTGGGCTGACCGCGACGCGGGAATAGCCATGACCTCCGATACAAAGATCAGAGTCGCCTCCCTTTCAAAGCTGCTTGTCGGCATGACCGCAATGCAGAAGGTTGAGGAGGGCGATTTCACCCTTGATACATACATCGGCGATATCATGGGATATCCCATTGAAAACCCGTATTCTCCCACAAAGAACACCCTGCGCCATCTCCTCACTCATACATCATCGCTCAACGCCATTCAATACACCGATTACAGGGATACTCTCACCGAAATGCTCTCGCAAAGCTCGGTGATCTGGAAACAGACCGATGCCGGAAAGGAATGGAGATACAGCAATTTCGGAATCGGTATATGCGGTGCCGCGCTGGAAAAACACGAGGGCGTGCTTATGCAGAGCATCATTGACGAGCGATGGATGAACCCTCTGGGTATTGACGCATCTTTCAGAAGTGAACACTTTGCACCCAACATGATTTCCAAGCATTATTACCACGACAAGGACGGAGCATTCACTATCGACCAGCTTGTCAAGGTAAAATACAGCGACACCCCCGGCGAAAGCTACAGCATGTTTGCGGGCGGACTGCATATCAGCGCCAAGGATTACGCAAAGCTTGTCTGCATAATGGCAAACGACGGCGAATATCACGGTCGGCGCTATCTTGCAGCCGATACCGTTTCGCAGATGGAAACGGTGCAGTTTACCCCCGATGAACAGCCCTTCGAGCAATGCGTCATACTGCGCCACCTCAAATCGGGATACGACGGAAGGGAGCTTTATTTCCATACCGGCAACGCCTACGGCGTGCTTGCCAGCTTCTGCTATGACCCGATCACAAAGGACGGCGTTGTGGTCGTCACCACCGGCGTTGAGGAATTATCCGATCAGTACAAGATATACAACGTCTGCGCCGAGTATATGGATTATGCCCTCAAAAATCTGATAGCACATTAAATTCGAGGTTATTTATTTTATGACAAACGCAAAAAATGTATCGTGCGTGCTTTTCGACCTTGACGGCACTATAATCGATTCCTCTCCGGGAATACTGCGCTGCTTCAAGCTGGGGCTTGCTTCGGTCGGCGTGACGGATGTACCCGACGACGAATACCTTTTAGGCCGTATAATCGGGCCTCCCCTCGCCTACAGCTACACCAAATTCATCGGCCTTTCGGACGAGGAAAGCGATAAGGCTATTGCCGCATACCGCGCCGATTACAGGGTAAAAGGCTTTGCCGAAAGCACGGTATACAGCGGTATGACCGAATGTCTTTCGGCGCTGCGCGATGCCGGTATCCCCATCGGCATGGCAACCTCCAAGCCGGAGGAAATGGCATTGTCAATCGTCAGAGACAAAAACATATATCATCTTTTTGACGTAATATGCGGCGCCGAGCCTTCCGATAAGCACAGCTCCAAGCCGCAGCTTATCACCCGTGCGCTCGACAGCCTTGGCATAACCGCGGACAAGCGCGCATTCATGGTAGGCGACAAAAGCTATGATATCGAAGGTGCCGCCGCGGTGGGTATTTCATCCCTCGGCGTGACCTATGGCTTCGGCGCGCTTTCCGAGCTCACCCGTTCGGGTGCCGATTTTATAGCTGATTCCCCCGAAGATATAGCCAATTTCTTTTTGACATAAGCGAAAGGACGGTCTTTTATGATAAAGGGCGTTATTCTTGATATGGACGGTACTTTGATAGATACCGAACACCTTTCCATACTCGCCTGGGATTATGCCGGCGAAAAAATGGGAGTCGGCAAGGCCGGCTTTATGGTACCGCGCGTTATCGGATATTCAACCGAAAACGCAAATGAAATAATACGCCGGCAATTCGGCAATGATTTCAATATAAAAAAATTCCGCAAGATAAAATGCGATTACGCCGTTCGATGGATGCGAAAAAATCCGCCCGACCTGAAGCCGGGCGCGATTGAGCTTCTCGATTATCTTGACGCAAATTCCATCCCATACGCGATAGCGACATCGACCCAGATAAAGTATGCGCGGCAAAGGCTTAAAAAGGCCGGTCTTTTCAAAAGGTTCGGCAAAAGGGTCATCGGCGGCGATATGGTATCAAACGGCAAGCCCGACCCCGAAATATTCGATAAGGCAAGGAGTCTTATCGGCATTTCGCGCGATGAATGTATAGTGGTCGAGGATTCCCCCGCCGGCGCAAAGGGCGCGCACGACGGCGGATACCGCGTTGTATTGGTGCCGGATCTTTCGCGTCCGGACGAAAAAACTCTTGAATCAATGTGGCATGTGCTCGATTCTTTGGAGCAGCTTCCGGCCATAATCGACAAGGAAAACAATAACGAGCAATAAGGAGGACGGTCGATGGCAAAGCTTGCATTGGCGATCGATTCGATTTCTAAAAATTACGGCGATATAGTCGCCCTTCACAATTTTTCCCTTGAGATAGTCAGCGGCGAAATCGTCGGTCTTCTCGGCCCGACGGGTGCCGGAAAATCGACCCTGATAAAAATTCTCGGCGGTCTTGTAATGCCCGACAAGGGCAATGTCAGCGTCTGCGGAACCAGCCTTTACCGCGATTTTGAGGGCTGTATGTCCATCGTAGGCGTTGTGCCCGATCGCCTTGCATTTTACGACTATCTTTCGGGCTACGAAAATCTGAAGGTATTCGCCTCAATGTATCCCGGCATCACAAAGGACAGGATAAACGACGTTATCGCTTCGTTCTGCCTGCAGGAATACATAAACGACAAGGTATCGGTCTATCCCGCGGGCGTACTTAAGCGCCTTGCCATCGCGTCGGCCATGCTGCACAGCCCGAGAGTGCTTATTATGGACGAAGCCTTTGACGGACTTGACCCTGTATCAATAGTCGACCTGCGCCGTATACTCAAAAAGCTCTGTGCGCAAAAGACCCTTTCTGTGCTTGTTACCTCACATCAGATGGGCGAGCTTGAGCGCATGTGCGACCGAGTAGCGGTAATGAGCGGCGGTGAGCTGCTCGGCGTCGGTGCCGTGGAAAGCCTCAAGGCGCTCGGTGTGGGCAAGCCGCGCCAGTGCGTAAAGGTCGACCGCCCCGATGACGCTGCACGATACCTCAACGAATCGCTCGGCGTCGGAATTGAGCTTAAAAACAACGAGCTGCTTATCGAAACCGATCAGGCAACCGTCCCGAAGATCGTAAATATGCTTTACGCGCGCGGTCATTTCGTCTATGAAATAAAGCAGATCGAAATAACACTTGAGGAGGCCTATTATCGTCTGCTCCGAAGCAATCCCGCCGGAGTCGACCCCGAAAACGCGCGGCTTCCTATGGAAAGGGGGAACGGCTACAATGGGTAAGCTTTTCCGCAGCATCAGCGCCGAACACCGCAAGCTGTGGGGCAAACGAAGCAACTGCTTCTATTTCGGCGTTGTTTTCTTTCTGACGTTCATGGTGTCGCTGTATATCTGGGCTGTCGGCAGCGACAGCAGCATCGCCCGTATGCCGCTGATGCAGAACCGTTATGCAAAGGCCGCCCTCTCCCTTGACAGCTACTCAAGCGATAACTGGAGCGCAGAGGTATCGGAGGATATCAGCGCATGGAGCGAGGAGCTTGCGGCTCTTTCCGCAAAAAAGCAGGAGCTTGCCGGCACCAATTCCGAATACACGGTCGAAACAAGAATTCGGGAGCTTGAGCGGGATATCGCCGTATACACCCGTTATCTCGACCGCGGCACAGCTCCGTCTGATACCAAAGCATTTGATTCGGCAATATTTGCCATGTGGATGATGCTTCCGGTTATCGGGCTGCTTTCCCTTTTTGCCGTATCCGATCTTTTTGCCGGCGAATTTTCACGCGGCACCATCAACGTAATTCTTTCACGGCCCGTCACAAGGATAAAGCAGTACATCGCAAAGCTTTTTACATCGTTTTTATACAGCTCTCTGCTTATGTCGGTCACCTTCGTCGTAGCTATGGCGGCCTGCGGTATCTTTATCGGCGGCGAAAATTCGCTTTATGTCGGATACCGCGGCGGTGCCGTATACGAAACCACGCTTGCCGCACACTGCGCCGAAGTTCTGCTCTGCTTTATCGGTGCGCTTGCTGTCATTATCGCCCTTTGCGCGATGCTCGGAAACATGACCCATTCGCGTACCGTTTCCGCCGGATTGCCCTTTGCGGTAATGTGCGTATCGCTCTTTTTCGGCGATGCTTTGGGCGCGCTCGGATTCAAGGTTATCGGCGTCACGATATTCGCAAATCTTGACCTTGCATCCGCATTATGCTTTATCCCCAATTACTCCGGTATCGGATTTACCACCTGCGCGATTTCGCTTGCCGTCCATTTTATCATCTTTGTTATCGCCGGTTACCATTTCTTCAAAAAGGATATCCGATGAAGCTATTGACCGCTGTTGGACAGATATAATAATAAAATGTCAAAATTTTATTTAAATTTTATCTTGTAACGTCTTTTATTCCTTTCCATTTTGGAGTATAATAAAACAATAAATGTATTAACGGAGGAATTTGTTCATGAAAAGCTCAGTAAAGATCAATATCTGCGGTACCGATTATCTCATCACTTCCGACGACGATGAAAGCTACATCCGCTCCATCGGCGACGAAGTCGACAAGAGAATGAACGAACTGCTCAACAGCAACCAGCATACCTCCATAACCATGGCTGCTGTTCTCTGCGCCCTCAATTATTCCGACGAATGTCACAAGGCAAACGACACATCCGATAATCTTCGTTCCCAGATAAAGAATTACATAGAAGACAGCCAGCGTGCAAGGCTTGAGGCTGACGAAGCAAAGCGCGAGGTCGAGCGTCTCCGCCGCGAGCTTCAGGGACTCCGCCTGAGATTTGCCGAGCTGGATAACAGATGATTTTTCCCACGCCGGAAATACTTGCACCGGCCGGCTCGCCCCAGCAGCTCACAGCCGCTGTCCGCGCCGGAGCCGATGCTGTCTATCTCGGCGCCGGTTTATTCAACGCCCGGCGAAACGCTGCAAACTTTACCGATGATGAGCTTCGTGAGGCGGTTGGTTACTGTCACGAACGCGGGGTGGCTGTCTATTTCCTGATGAACACCCTTGTTTACGACAGCGAGCTTGAAGAGGCCGTACAGCTCGCTCGGCTTGCCTGCTCGCTTTCGTGTGATGCAGTCATCATACAGGATATGGCGGTGGCCGAAATATTTAGCCGCTGTGCCCCCGATATGCCTATCCACGCTTCAACCCAGATGACCGTTCACACACCGGCGGCGATGCCTCTGCTCTCACAGCTTGGCTTTTCACGGGCCGTTCTTGCGCGCGAGCTCAGTCTTAACGAAATAAAAGAGATTGCCTCCGCCTCCGATGTGGAGACCGAGGTTTTCGTCCACGGTGCCCATTGCATGTCGGTTTCGGGGCAGTGCTTTATGAGCGCCGCTCTCGGTACCCGAAGCGGCAACCGCGGAATGTGCGCTCAGCCGTGCAGACTTCCATTCAAATCTGGCAGCTTTGATTACTGTCTGAGCCTCAGGGATATGTCCCTTGTTGCGCATCTGGCCGAGCTTGCAAAGGCCGGCGTGTGTTCCTTTAAAATCGAAGGACGCATGAAGCGCCCCGAATACTGCGCCGCAGCGGTCACGGCCTGCCGTCTTTCAAGGGACGGCCAGCCAATACCGGAGGAGCTTTCAAAAAAGCTTGAGGGTATCTTTTCGCGAAACGGCTTTACCGACGGATATCTTACCTCACGGCTTGGCCGCGGTATGTTCGGTCACCGCACACGCGACGATGCCGCCGACAGCTCCCTGATATCATCGCTCCACAGCCTTTATCGCAGCGAATACCAAAGGGTGCCCGTTTCGATGGAGCTTACCTTGAAAAAGGACACGCCATGCACTCTTGAGGTCACCGATGATATGGGCAACCGTGTCGAGGTTTCGGGCGATATCTCTTCCGATATATCCTCCGATGTCGACCCGTCCCCTCTTATGCAGACGGGCGGCACGGCATATATCGCCAAACCCCCGGTAATCAATAACGACGGCTGCTCTGTCCGTCCGTCGCAGTTAAAGGCACTGCGCCGCGAAGCACTTGCACAGCTATCGAGCATACGCAGAAACAGAGCACCCGTTGATTTTTCATACCGTATGGAATCAATCGAACCGCATATTGTATCTTGCCGCCCGGAAATACACGCCGTCATATCAAACAGCGACCAGCTTATCGCTGCTCATTATTGCGACCGCGTTTATCTTCCGCTCGAATCGGCACAGACGTGGCTTGAAGATGCCGTCAGCCAATACGGTGAAAAGATCGCCGTGGAGGCGCCGCGCGGACTTTTCGGTATGGAGTGGCGCATAAAGCAGCTTCTTTCGCGCGCTGCAGCGCTCGGCGTCAGATACTGCATGATCCATAACATAGGTCTTATCGATCCCGTAAAGAACGCAGGGCTTGTCCCCTGCGGAGGATACGGTCTTAATATAACAAATTCCCATTCGCTCAAGGTCTATGAAAGACTTGGCCTTGAGCTTGCCGAGCTCAGCTGTGAGCTTACGGTAAAACAGATAAACGCGCTCGGCGCAGATATTGCACGCGGTGTCACGGTATACGGACACATGCCGCTTATGCTTACACGCAACTGTCCCGCAAAGCTTGGCACAAACTGCAAAAACCGCCCGAACTGCTTTATAACCGACCGTTTCGGCAATCAATTTCCCGTCCGTTGCCGCGAAGCAGGAGGTTCCTGCAGCGAGGTTTTCAACATTATTCCGTTGAGTATTGTGGATAAACTCGACTCTTTTCGCGCAATTGACAGCTTTTTCCTTCGTTTTACTGTGGAAAACTCGGTGGAAACTGAGGAAATTATAAAATGCACAGCAAAAAATTCGCCTTTGCGTAATAAAAACTTTACGCGGGGATTATACTATCGCGGAGCTGAGTAAATGAACATCAATCTTAAGATAAAAAAAATGAGAGAGGGCGCTGTTATTCCCAAAAGAGCCACCGAAGGCTCTGCCGGTATGGATCTCTGCGCCTGCATAACCGAGCCGATAACCCTTGAGCCGCTCGGCAGAGCCGTTATCCCGTCGGGCATCGCTATTGAACTTCCCGATAACGGATGCGTTGCGTATATCTGCGCCCGAAGCGGACTGGGTATCAAGCACGGAATAACCCTTTCCAATTCGATAGGCGTTATCGACAGCGACTATCGCGGCGAGATTGCCGTCGGGCTTGTCAACCTCTCCGACAAAGCCTACACCCTCTCCCCCGGTGAACGAATTGCACAGATGATAATCTCCCCCGTTCTGATCCCCGTTGTTCAGGAGGTCGACGAGCTCGGGGATACGGTACGCGGTGACGGCGGCTTCGGTTCAACCGGCCGCATCTAATAAAAAACATTCGCGTCCGACACTTTTCATACATAAATTCTGAAAGGATACGCTGATGAAACGAACCACAAAGCTCATTATTGCGCTTCTTCTCATCGCAGCTGTTTTCTGGCTTCTGATATCAATAATGACAAGCGGTTGTTCCACTCTCCATCATGTTATAAACGGATCATCCTATGACGTCATTTTTGACGCCTGCCACGATGATCTGTTCGGAGCCGGCAACAATCATTATTCCACTGTGGAGCTGGCTCTGCCCTCCCACAGCGGCTATACCGCTATTGCCGATAAAACCGCTTATGATTCGCTCACATCCGATGCCCAGCGCAAGGCTTATAAAAATATCGAAGCCAGCCTTTTCAGAATAACCGAAAACGGCGGCGGTGAAAACGGACGGTATGAGCTTTCGCGCGCATCCCTTCCCGTTCTCACATCGGCCGAGATATTTATGGTCAAGGAGGCTGTGCTTGCCGACCATCCGGAAATATTCTGGGTAACGGGCAACTACACCCTCGGTTCAAATATGCACGACGGCAGCTATATCGTCCTTTACTCCAATTATTCCTACGACGATATCATCACCCGCGCAAGAACACTTGAGCAGAACATCGCCGAGGCTCTGCGGAGCATCCCCGGCGGACTTGGCGAGCTTGAACGCGAGCTTGCTGTCCATGATTATCTTGTTTCAAACACCCAGTATGATACCGAATCGGTAAAGCTTGTGGACGACCATTTCATTGACGCTTCCACATCCTACGGTACACTTGTCAACCGCAAAGCGTTATGCAGCGGATATTCCTTTGCCGCAAAGCTTCTCCTCAACCGCGTCGGAATATCCTCCGGCGTAATAAAGGGCGTAAGCAAGGATATGGGACATATGTGGAATATCGTGCGCATAGACGGCGAGTGGTATCATCTTGACGTAACATGGGACGACCCGGTAACCATATCCGCCGACCCCGGATGCCGTTATGATTATTTCAACCTTACCGATGAATATATCTCCGAAGACCACGAAATAGCCGGCGGCTATGAGCTTCTAACCAACGAGGTAATAGCAAATCAGGACGAAGACAGCGCCAATTTCTATAACTTCCCGCGCGAGGCGTGTGTTTCCGACAAAGCCAATTTCTATCGGCTTTTTGCCACAGAAATAACCTATCTCAATTCCGACAGCAAATCCATTATCACCGAAGAGATGAAATCACACAGCATCTCCGGCGAAACATCGCTTTACTATTCATTCCCGCGTTCAATGGACAACGCTGTGATAGAAAAATGGCTTGACTCCAGCCTGTCATCCGCAATTTCCGCCTCCAACAAAGCCGCGAAGGCAAACGGCGGAAAGAAGATACTTCGCTGTTCAAGGGTGGTTCGCTCGGAAGATTCTCCCTCCCATTGGAGCCGCGTCTATTGCGTAACACTTATCTTTGACGAATAGTACATGATAATTGACCATTTCTGTATTGGAGGTTTTCATGAAAACAATATTAGCTTCTTCTTCGGAATACCGCGCAAGGCTGCTTGAAATGGCCGGCTTTGAATATGAAGTACGCGCACCGCATCTTGACGAATCGATGGTAACCGGCAAACGGCTCCCTCCTGCGGAGGTCGTGCGTTCGCTCGCGGCACAGAAGGCGATCGCCGTATGGAACCATAACGACGGCGAAATAATCCTCGGCGCTGATACGATCGTTGTCGTCGATGATGAAATATTCGGTCATCCCAAGGATCGCGATGATGCAAGACATATGCTCGAAACGCTGTCCGGTACCCATCATGAGGTTTATACCGGCGTGCATCTTTGCGGCGATTATATCGAGCTCAGCTTTTCCGAACGCACTATAGTCGATATGTATGAGCTTTCGGAAAAGGAGATCGAGGATTATCTTGATCTGGAGGAATTCTGGAACCGTCCCGGAGCTTACGATATAGCAAAGCACGGCACCATGCTTATTGAGCGCATAAACGGCGACATAAACAATCTGCTCGGACTTCCTGTCGGGGTTCTTATCCGCCAGCTTCGCGCCTGCGGATTCAGAATATGATTTCTTCTTTGTGAACACACAATGAAATTTACCTGAAAAATCTTGCAACCGTATTGTTATAATCAATTTTGAGCGTTATAATAAGGAAGTTATATGTCTTTTGCGGCGGCTTCGTTTATTACCGCTTGATCTTACATTATATATATTAATTTAACTGCCGGTATATTTTCCGGCCGCTTACACATTTTCGAAAGGGGTAAAACATTTTGAATTTTTTCTCTAAAGACATCGGTATCGACCTTGGCACAGCCAACACACTTGTATATATAAAAGGAAAGGGCATCGTCATGCGCGAGCCTTCGGTCGTTGCGGTTGACGTGCGTACCGATACCGTCCTTGCCGTCGGAAGTCAGGCAAAGGAAATGATCGGACGTACTCCCGGCTCCATCGTCGCAGTACGCCCCCTCAAGGACGGCGTTATCGCCGATTTCGATATCACCGCCACCATGCTCAAATACTTTATCAAAAAGGCTGTTCATACCAACCTCTTCTCCCGTCCGAGGGTCGTTATCTGTATTCCCTCCGGCGTTACCGAGGTTGAGCGCAGAGCCGTTGAGGACGCCGCAAAGCAGGCCGGCGGCGGCGATGTTGACCTTATCGAAGAGCCGATGGCAGCGGCTATCGGTGCCGGTCTCCCCGTTGCGGAGGCTACCGGCAGCATGATCGTCGATATCGGCGGCGGCACATCGGAGGTCGCTGTTATTTCCCTCGGCGACATCGTTACATCGGTTTCCGTAAGAGTTGCCGGCGACCGTTTTGACGAAGCAATCGTTTCTTACGTCAAGAAAAAATACAATCTTCTTATCGGTGAGCGCACCGCTGAAGAGATAAAGATCAACATCGGCTCCGCATTCCCTTATGAGGATGAGGAGAGCATCTCCATCAAGGGCCGCAACCTTGTCGACGGTCTTCCGAAGAATGTTGTTATCTCCGCGGCTGAGGTTCGCGAGGCTCTTGCCGATCCCCTTTCAAGCATCATCGATGCAATCAAGAGCACCCTTGAAAAGACCCCGCCTGAGCTTTCTGCCGATATCATCGATCACGGCATCATGCTTACCGGCGGCGGCGCACTTCTTCGCGGCTTTGACAAGCTCGTTGCACAGGAAACCGGTATGCCCGTCCATATCGCCGAGCGTCCTCTCGACTGTGTTGTTGACGGTACCGGCAAGCGTCTTGATATCGTTATGCCCAGCTCATACTGGGGCGCAAGAAGATAAAACGCTCCACCTAATCTTTTTTCACTCGGCACTTTTTACCACCGGCCGAAAGGGAGTCTGATATGAGGAATCTGCTTAAGGCAAAAAGCTTTAAAATTCTTATCGCCGTTGTACTGATATTATTCGGCTTTATGATGTATTCCGCAAGCCTTTCCGGCGAGCAGAACATTCTTACAGCAATCACAAGCTTTATTACCACACCTGTTCAGAAACTGAGCGCGCTTATCTCCGGCGGTATCGGAAGCATAGGCGACGACCTTACCGATGTTGAAACCATCAAGGCCGAAAACGAGCTTCTGCTTACAAAGGTGAGGGAGCTTACCGCACAGCTTGTCGATTACGAAGAACTGAAACAGGAAAACGAGCGTCTTCGCGGAATACTCCAGTTAAAACAGGAAAATGCCGAATTTGAATTTGTTCCTGCAACCGTTATTTCCCGCGACGCCACCGATCAGTACGGCACATTTATAATAGATAAGGGAACCGCGCACGGCGTGGCCTATCTTGACCCTGTTATCACCGCCGACGGACTTGTCGGCTACATATCCGAAGCCGGTCCGATATCCAGCAAGGTTACCACTATTTTAAGCCCTGCTACCGATATCGGCGCCATCGACCGACGCACACTTGACGGCGGCGTGCTTGGCGGCGATCTTGCGCTTGCCAAAAACGGAACCTGCAAGCTTAGCTATCTCGCCCGCGATTGCGAGGTCGCGGCCGGCGATATAATAGTCACATCCGGTCTTGGCTGTATATATCCCAAGAATCTTGTCATCGGCGAGGTTACCGAGATTCTTGCCGAATCGCAGGATATCTCCCTTTATGCGATAATACAGCCGGCAGCCGATATTACCGGCTGCATCGACGTATTTGTTATCAGCAGCTTCAACGGTCAGGGTGCCGTTGTAAACGGAGAGCTTGCCGGCACCGGAGAGCAGCCGCCTGCACAATAAGCTGATTTGTGTTTATTATCGCTTTAAGCAAGCTTACCAATTAAGAAAGGTACAGGCTTTCATTTATGAATATCTTCACGCGCAAGCGGCTTAAATACATAGCGTATGCTTTGGAGATATTGCTCGTTTATATCATTCAGTGTACGCCCAATCTTCTTCCCGCATTTCTTGGGGTTCGACCTTTGCTGTTGGTAGTTTTCGCCATGGGCATCTCCATGTTCGAAAGCGAAGGCATCGCAATGTGGTTTGGCCTTTTCGCCGGATTGATGATGGATATGGCTTCGGCTCATGTTTTCGGATTCTTCGGTGTCATTCTTACGATTTCCTGCTATGCAGGTGCTGCTCTGGTCGTATTTCTGATGCGCAACAATCTTCTTACCGCATTTATATTAACGACCGGCAGCCTACTTCTCAGCGGACTTGCACAATGGTTCTTTTTCTATCTGCTGTGGGGCGACCCAAAATCATGGTATTACCTTTATGCCATCATGCTTCCGCAGATAGTTTATTCAGCAATATTTATCCCGGTCGCGTTTTACTTTAACCGCGCCCTTGCCACTCACCTGACCGACAGCGATTAACATCCACCCTCCCTTTGTGTCTTGTGAAAGGAACAGTTATCTTTTTATGGAAAACCAAAAGTATTTTAAACGATTTGCAATCATAACCTCTCTGGTACTGCTTGTCATAGTCGCATACATCATACTTCTTATGAAAATGCAGCTCCAGCAGGGCGAAGAATATCGTGCGCAGGCTATCCAGCGTACCGCCAACTCGGTAACCATCACCGCTGCCAGAGGCGAAATAGTTGACCGCTACGGCCGCTCCATAGCCGAAAACCGTATGGGCTACAACATCGTTTTCAACCGCGCCGAAATGGAAAAGGGAACTGAAAATGAGATCATCTGGCATCTTACAAAGATACTTTCGGGCGCAGGCGAAGAATGGATCGACGCCTGCCCGATAACCATCGATGCCGCCGGTCTTGCGACCTATATGCCCGATACAGACCTTGAAAAATCAAGGATGTGGAACACCCTTAAGCTTCAGAAATATGCAACCGCTCAAAACTGTATCGACACAATGTATACCGAGTTTGAGCTTGGCAGCCTTGACACCGAAACCGCACGAAAAATAATGGGTGTAAGGCTTAATATGGAAATTATGGAATTCTCTTCCGCCAACCCCTACACCTTTGCCGAGGACGTTTCGCTGGAAACCATGCAGACCGTTCTTGAAAACAGCGCTGTCCTAAAGGGCGTCACGGTGGAAGTCGTTCCTATCAGAATATACACCAACGGCGCAATTGCGCCCCACCTTATCGGCAACACCGGCCCTATCTATGCCGAGGAATATGCCGTTCTCAAAACCCAGGGCTACCGCATAAATGACATCATCGGTAAGTTCGGTATTGAGAAGGAATATGAATCCTATCTAAAAGGCACCAACGGCAAAAAGCAGATACTGCGTGACGACAGCGGTGATATCGTATACGAAAACATCACCGTTGACCCGAAGCCGGGCAATACCATCGTTCTGACAATCGACTCGGAGCTTCAGCTCCTTGCGCAGAATTCGCTTGCAAATACCATTCAGGCTATTGCCGCACGCGGCGGTCATCTCACCGGTGCCGACGCAAACGCCGGTGCAGTTGTCATTATGAACGTCAAAACCTTCGAGGTTCTTGCCGCCGTCACCTATCCGTCATTTGACCTTAATACATATAATAAGGAATACGATGCTCTGCTCAAGCAGGACGGTTCGCCCCTTTACAACCGCGCCTTCAACGGCAACTACGCCCCCGGCTCCACCTTTAAGCCGGCCGTTGCTCTTGCCGGACTTCAGGAGGGCGAGATAACAAAATACGAAACCATCTACTGCAACGGTCTTTACACCCTTTCGGAATACAACAACTTCTCTCTTAAATGCCTGCATAATCACGGCTCGCTCAACATTGAACAGGCTATTTCCGAATCGTGCAATATTTTCTTCTACGAAACCGGCTATCGCCTTGGCATAACTCGAATGAACGACTATTGCCGCCAGCTTGGTCTGGGCGTCGCCACCGGTGTCGGTCTTGGTGAATCAAGCGGACGTCTTGCCGGCCGTGAGGACAGAGAATCACGCGAGGAGAACTGGTACGCCGCTGATACGCTTACAGCCGCCATCGGCCAGAATGACAACAAATTCACGCCGCTCCAGCTTTGTGCTTACATCTCTACCATCGCCAACGGCGGAACAAGATATCAGGCCAGAATAATCAAAACCATCAAATCATACGATATGACTGAGACTATCATTGAAGATACCTGCGAAGATCCTATCGTTTTAAACCAGCTTAACGTTGAAAAGAACATCATAAATATAGTTAAAAACGGAATGCTCTCGGTTACCCAGGAAGGTACCGCGAGCGCCGTATTCGAAAACTATACCGTTAAGGTCGGCGGCAAGACCGGTTCGGTCGATACCGATAAAAAACGTTACTCTTCAAACGGACTCTTCCTTGCCTTTGCTCCATTTGACGATCCGGAAATCGCAATCGCCATCATCGGCGAAAAGGTGCAGTACGGAAGCCACATGACTCAGGTCGCAAGGGATATCCTTGATGAATATTTCTATTCAACCAAAACAAACGGATATAATGTCGTCGGCGAAAATCAGCTTGCTTCCTGATGTGCTTAATTTCTCGTGCAATGCCGCAGCTTGATGTTTGTACAATACTTACAAACATCAAGCTGGCTATTGACATAATTATAAGTTTATTGTAACATATAGTGTGATAAAGTTTTTAATTTCCATTATTATGCATAAATGAGGAGGGGATAATTTGGATACCAGTTCAGGCAATAAGGGATATTCCTCCTCTATCGCTGCATTTTCAATCGGTATCATCGCTGTTATTGCAGCGGTTATCTACAGCCTTGTTACCAAAGGATCTGTTCTTGTTATAGTATGCGAGGCTGTCGTTCTTATAAGCCTTATCGTACTGCTTATTATTTCACTTAAATCAAAGGCTAAAATTTCCGAACAGATGCTGAAAGAGGAGCTTTCCCCCTATGCTTCGGTAAATAAAAACGAGATATATCAGCTTTTTGATATGATCGAGGACG
>JAGBFS010000175.1 GCA_017936365.1 Clostridia bacterium | reverse complement strand
CCTGCGGACTTTCCGTAAACCGATACAGAATCATCGGGCATTACCTTGCCGGTAAAAGAGCTGGTCTGGTCGATGTAATCGACAACAGGCTTTGCTGTTTTAACTTTGAGAACAGTCGCTTCTGCAGCAACGGTCTCTTTTTCGGCAGAGTTTCCGCATGCCGAAACCGATACTACAGTAAGTACGGCAAGCGCAACCGCCATCGCCTTGGTAAAAAATCCTTTGCTCACTTTTCATTACCTCCAAAAAAATATGCTTATGATTATACTTTCGTATTTTGTACAAATCTTTAACACCGTGAAAAGTTTATATTGTCTTTGCGTAAACTCTTGTTTTCTTAACATCTCTTTTACGCCACACAGTGTTGTGTTACAATATTGATACAACTTTCAAAAACCTGATTACTTAAAGACAGATATATGCTATAATAATATAGATATATCCTGTATTTACAGCAACCCATATTATCTATCAAAAACGTCAAATAGTCAATCAACAATCTCACAACACTGTGTCGGATTTCAGGAGTGATGACGTGAAAAACAACACCGCAAAAACAGAAATTACCAAACAAAAACTTCAAAATGCATTCTGGGATATTCACAGAGAAAAATCCATCGACAAAATCACCGTCCGCGAAGTTGCCGAGTATGCCGGCGTAAACCGCAGTACCTTTTACGCTTATTACAAAGACGTTTACGATATTCTGGAACAATCAGAAAATGAAATAATAACCGCCCTTATCTCAGAACACCATTGGGGATCTAAAGTCGTGTTAGACCATGCACAGTATAAAAAGGACCTATATGAAATAGGTGAATTTTTCAAAAAACATAAAAAATCTCTGTTGGTATTAGTTGGCGAAAAAGGTGATCCCAGATTCTCTAAACGTATTTGGGATACCGCATGGCGCGGTCTGCGAGAAAACATCGCTGACATATCCGGCCGATACGACGATCCATTGTTGGATTATATTGTTGAGTATATTATCAACTGTCATGCCGGCATACTTACGCTCTGGTTTAAAAACGGATGTGTAACACCGTTTGAACAGATCGCGGATCTGACCTATCAACTTACGGCAGGCGGGGTACTTCCTTTCTTATCGGAAGGCAGCAACCCTTATGATAAAATCGCAGACTATATTTTAAAACGCATCAAGGAGAATCTATAAAAAGGAGTATAAATTTATGAAATATCTTATTATCGGAACCGGCGGAATAGGCGGAGCAGTTGCAGGATTTTTGGCCAGCTCAGGAAAAGATGTAACAGTAATTGCACGCGGTGCACATCTTGCCGCATTTAAAGAAAAGGGACTTTGCCTTAAATCCGGCATCAAGGGAGAAATATGCATCAAGGATATCAAGGCATGCACTGCTGAAGACTACAAGGACACCCCCGATGTAGCTTTCGTATGTGTTAAGGGTTACTCTATCAACGATGCGGCAGAGCTTCTCTCCCGCTGCGCAAATGAAAACACCACCGTCATCCCACTGCTGAACATCTTTGGAACCGGCAGCGTACTTCAGGAAAAGCTGCCCGGCGTTCACGTTCTTGACGGCTGCATCTATATAACTTCTTATATCTCTGCCCCCGGCGAGATCACTCAGGGAGGAAAGCTGTTCAAGATAGTATTCGGCGACCGTGACGGCATCATCACCGAAAAGCTTGAAGCAATAAGCAAGGATCTGGTTGATTCCGGCATCCGTTCTGACCTGACCTCTGACGTTAAGCGCAAGTGTTTCCAGAAGTATGCACTCATCAGCGCGATGGCCGCTGCCGGAGCATATTACGATGCCACTTTCGGCACGATCAGCTCCACCCCCGAAATGCGCGAAATGTATATCGGCCTTTCCAAGGAAATCGATGCCCTTGCAACCGCTATGGGAATCCCCTTTGAGGAGGACATCGTTTCCAAGAATCTGCACCTGCTTGATACCGCTGCTCCCGACACCACTGCATCGATGCAGAAGGATCTGAAAAAGGGCGGCGACAAGAGCGAGATCGACGGTCTTGTATTTGAACCTGTACGCCTTGGCAAGCGTTATGGAGTTGCTACTCCATGCTTTGAAAAAATCGCAGAAAAATTTGGATTCAAGGCATAAAATTCATTATTTTTTTACACCTATTTAATAGTACGGTCTTTACTGCTCATTGACCGATATATCACAAAATGATATACTCAATTTATGATATATCAGTATTCGGTATAATTAGGAGGTGACCGTAATGGATGAGATCACCGCACGACTTGTGGAAAGCTATCTTCCTATGAGTGAGCAAAGTTTTCTTATGCTGCTCTGCCTTGTCAAGCCACGGCACGGCTACGGCATAATGCAGCAGGTTTCGGAACAAACCAACGGCAGAGTTAATTTAAGTCCTTCCACTGTTTATACTATTCTTTATAAGATGGAACTTGACGGACTTATCGAAACAGTAAGCGAAATAGACCGCAGAAAGGTTTACGCTATTACTTCTGCCGGAAAAATAATTCTTGAAGCCGAAACAGAGCGTCTTTCCTCACTGGTTTGTTTCGCCAAAGCTGCGATGAGCAACAACTCATCTAAAACCGCTGCGGCAGTATAAAGCCGACGCGAATGAAAGGGGTAAAAAATGGGGATTCTAATAACACTTTCGAGATTTTTACCGCTTACCTGGCTGCTTATTGCAGTGGGACTCGGTATAATTGAAGCTTTAACAGTTGACCTTGTCGCAATTTGGTTTGCGATAGGTGCCTTTATAACCATTCTGCCCGCATCTTTCGGAGTTCCGTTCCCCGTACAGCTGCTTATTTTTATTGCGGTTAGTCTTGTTATATTGGTATTTACCCGTCCTGTTGCCAAAAGAGTTCTCAAAGTTAAAAAAACCAGCACAAATGCCGACCAGATCATCGGTATGGTTGGTGTGGTTATTCATCCTATCGACAACATCACCGGCAGCGGCAGAGTTATGGTAAATGACCTCGACTGGGCCGCCCGCTCTGACGACGGAGTTCCGATAGATGTAAATGAAAAGGTGCTTATCAAAGCCATTGAAGGCGTTAAGGTAATTGTTGAAAGAATAGGTTAAACAATAACATCATATTTGAAACGGAGGAAACACCATGGGATCTATTGTCGCAACCGTAATGCTTCTTATCATCATTTTTGTAGCTGTTGCTCTTGTTGCCAGCAACGTCAGAATCGTTCCACAGGCAACTGTTTATGTAATAGAACGTCTCGGTGCTTATCACGCCACTTGGGAGACCGGACTTCATGTCAAGATCCCGGTATTTGACCGAGTTGCAAAGCGTGTTTCAATAAAGGAACAGGTCGTCGATTTTAAACCGCAGCCCGTTATCACCAAGGATAACGTAACCATGCAGATCGACACCGTTGTGTTTTTCCAGATAACCGACGCAAAGCTTTATGCATACGGCGTTGAGCGTCCTCTTTCCGCTATTGAAAATCTCTGCGCAACCACGCTGAGAAATATCATAGGCGATATGGAGCTGGATCACACCCTCACTTCTCGCGATATAATCAATAGTCGTATCACCTCTATCCTTGACACCGCCACCGATAAGTGGGGCATTAAGGTAAACCGTGTCGAGCTCAAGAACATCATCCCGCCCGCTGAAATTCAGGATGCGATGGAAAAGCAGATGAAGGCAGAGCGCCAGAAGCGCGAAAGCATTCTCCGTTCCGAAGGCGAAAAGGCAAGCAAGATACTTGTTGCCGAGGGCGAAAAGGAATCTGCTATTCTCCGCGCACAGGCTGAAAAGGAATCTGCTATTCTTCGTGCGGACGCTGTCCGCGAGCAGAAGATCCGTGAGGCACAGGGCGAAGCCGAAGCTGTTATGCTGGTTCAGAAGGCTATGGCCGATTCGCTCAGAATGCTCAATGAAGCAGCCCCCACCGATAAGGTTCTTGCTCTCAAGAGCTTCGAGGCTTTCGCAAAGGCCGCAGACGGAAAGGCAACCAAAATCATCATCCCTTCCGAGATACAGTCGCTGGCAGGACTTGCAGCATCGCTTAAGACCATCACCGAAGATGATGCAAAAGCCGAATAAAGTCTTTTCAAGGCTCCGCAAAAGCGGAGCCTTTTTTATTTAGCTATTATCTTTTTCATGCTTTCGTTACATTCTTTTTCCGATTTATCCTTGATCCACAGTACTGCCAACCCCTCCTGTTGAGCCATCCGCTTTCCGCTTTCCAAATTGCTTACAAAAAGCGCAGTAGAAAATAAATCGGCATCGGCGGCACTGTTACAAACGACGGTGACGCTTCTGAAATAATCAGCCGGATAAAGCGTTTCGGGGTCTATCAAATGATGGTATCGTTTCCCATTATGCCAAAAATATCGCTGATAATCTCCGCTGGTGGCAACGGCTTGATTTACAAGCTTTACCGATATTTCTGCTTTACTGTTTTCAAAAATAGCCCCGTCAGGATTTTGTATGCCTATTTTCCAATAATTTTCCCCATCGGGTGGGTCAAGCGCTTTTATATTTCCTCCGCCTGATATTGCCGCCCTGTTAACACCCATTTTAGCAAGCATATGCGATACCTTTTCCACCGCATAGCCCTTTGCAAAAGCACCCGCATCT
>JAGBFS010000013.1 GCA_017936365.1 Clostridia bacterium | reverse complement strand
TTGCCGCATTAAGCTGGTCGATGGTCTCATAATATCCCAGATTACGATATACGCAAGTCTCGAATTCACGACCGCGGCTGCCTGTGCCACGACCGTCGACGCATGCCACGATGAAGCCTTCTTTCGCTGCAAAATATTCCCAGTCAAGACTCCAGCAGTTGAGCACCTCCTGTGAACCCGGTCCGCTGTACTGCCACATAATGACAGGATATTTCTGCGATTCTCTGAATCCCGGAGGCAAAATGACATAGCCGTTGAGAAGATTGCCGTCGGAATTGACGGTTATGAATTTTTTCTCCGGCAGCCCGGCATAACGCCCCATATATTCATTATTGTTGCCGATGTCACGTATTTTTTTACCCGATGAACCAAGCATTGTATAGCTCGGAGGTGTCGCAATATCGGACACTGTCAATATCAACGATTCGCAACCGGGGATGAATTCAGCCGAAGAAAAAGCATCGCGCGGCGATAAATCAATGATTTTCCCTTTGACATCAATCTTGCTTACCACGCGGTTGAGCGGTCCGGATGCTGTTGACTGAAAATACACGTTTCCGACCTTGTCGACGCCATAGCATTGTTTTACATCATAATCTCCCGATGTAATCTGTCGTAACTGTGCGCCGGCAAGACTGTATTCATACAGATGGCTGTAGCCCGAACGACTTGAGTTTATAATCACGGATTTGGGCGTAATTACGAGATTTTCGTATGTGGCAGGTGCAATCCAAGCCTTTGACTCTTCGACATACAGGGATTTTACTACCGTCGATTTCGGGTTGACGCTATATATCTCCATACGGTTCTGGTCGCGGTTAAGGGTCGTTACCAGAAGCTGTTCGGCCGTGGATGCATAATCTATGCGCGGAATATATTCTATTTCACTATCCGGCAGTTGAATATCTTTCGTTTTACGGGTGGAGACATCGTAGCTGTGGAGCGTCACGGTCGAATTTACAGCACCGGCGACAGGATATTTGTATGACATTTGTCCGGGATAGAGGGCATACTCGTTTTTGGGCTCGCAAGTCCCTTGGTAGAGTGTTATATTGTACAATGGCACATCTGTCTCGTCAAAACTTACATACGACAGCGTCTCGCTGTCAGGAGCCCATGCAAGAGTGGACGTGCTTACAAATTCCTCTTCGTAGGTCCAGTCGGTAGCTCCGTTAATTATTGAATTTTTAACACCGTTGGTTGTTACAGCGACTTCTGTGTCATAATCCAGCTTTTTCAGGTAAATATTGTTGTCGGCCACAAATGCTACCGATCTGCCGTCGGGAGAGAATTGCGGTATCTGCTGATAGGGATGCTCCTTAGATAGCGGTTTAAGAATATTCCGTTTTATTTCGAATACGTAGTATTTTGCTTTGAACGAACGGCGGTAAATCATTTCTTTGTCGAGTGAAATCAGCAGTTTGGTTCCGTCCGGACTTATGGAGAAACTGTCGAAACTGCTTATAGAGGCTTCCCTTGTTTTTGCAGAATTGAATACCGTTTCGATTTCTTTTCCGGTCGCTGTGTCATATCTTACGATACGTGTGTTGTCCGGCGAACCCGCAAGATAGGTCAAGCCGTCCGGCATGAATTTCATCGTCGGCGCGGCGTCCGGTCTATTGGCCGGATACACATACGGAGCAATGTCGACTATTATAGAATTGGTTGCTGCTCCACAAAGAGGGACGAGGGCAGCTGCCATGGAGAGAGAGGCGAATATATTTGCTTTTATTCTCATAATCAAAATAATATAGCGTAATCTAATTATAACCTATGCCATAATATCTTTTTATATCAAAAAGCTGACAATAGGGATAATCGGTTAAATTAAATTCTGTTACCAGAGCAACATCTGCGCGGGATTGTTCGGCTCGTCGCGGTGCTGAGGCGCCTGATATCCGAATTCCGAGTCGGATACGCCGCCCGGACGGGCGTTGATACCCTCGGGTGGAGTGGATACAAGCCAGTTGGTATCGTCAAGCGATTCATCAATTGACGATATTTGTGCTGTCTTTTTCCGTTTGGCTCTCGGCGTCGATTCGGGCGACTTGCGCAATCGTTCTATCTCTTCACGAAGCAATGCCTCAGATGCAGCCTGCAATTGTATGTTGTTGTCGACGGTTGCCTTAAGAGATGATATTTCTTCGTCTTTTTCCTCAATCAGTTTGGCCTGTTCGGAAAGTTGACCGGAGGTCGCTTCAAGTTCGCTTTCTTTTTCTTTTAATTGTTGCTGCAGCTCGGCGATGCGCTTTTGACGGGATTCGTTGATTTCATCAATTTTTATGAGGGATTCCTCGAAGGCTGCTAAAGAGGACCGGCTTTCCTCGACTTCCTCTCTCGCTTCCTTCAGATCTGTACGCAGCTGGGTCAGTTCATTCTGCTGATGCGCTATAACGGCATCACGCGACGATATTTCTTCCGCCGAGTTATTTTCAGCAGATTGACTTATGGTTTCTTTTGCAATGCGTAGCTCTTCGGTGAGCTGCTGCACCTTTGCCGACTCGTTGTGGAGTTCGCTGTTGACACGCATGAGTTCTGCATGGACGCTTTCCAGATTTTCATGCAGTGAGTCAATCTCTTTCTGGCGTTCCTGTGCTGTTGACAATACTTCCTGCATGCGGAGTTCCATATCGGGCTTCTGCGCGTCGGCAGCAACGAGAGCATCATATTTTGACAACAGCTCGTTGTACTGGTTTTCTTTTTCCGCAAGAGCCAGTTTGGCCGACGAGGCTTTATGATTGAGGTCATTCAGCATCACATCGGAAATCTCACATTTTTTCTTAAGGACAACAATATCGTTTGCAAGGATATTCCGTTCGCGCATAAGAGTCTCTTTTTGTGCTGCAAGGTCGTCTACGCTGTCTTTAAGTCTGTCGAGCTGCTTGAGCGTTTCCTGGTCAACCGCCGGCACAATAGTTTTCGGAGTATTTTCTTTCAGGATTTTGATTTCATTCCGGAGCGTTTCATTCTCACTCCGCAGGGCATCCATGTCGCTGTCCTGTATCGATAGGGCGCGTAGTTTGTTTACAAGGCTCTTGTTCTCGAGTTCGTATTGCTCTTTCTCAGCGTTGAAAGAGTCGACCTGCTTCTCAAGGTCATGTACACGCTCGCTCAGTGCGCGCTTCTGGCGTTCGGCCGACAGTTTCTGTTCCTTCCATTCCGCGCTTGTGTCTTCTATTTTCTTGGTTTTTTCCCGCAATGTTTCTATTTCCTGACGCAAGGCCGACTGGCCGTTTTCAAGTTTTACCTTCATGCGCGAA
>JAGBFS010000174.1 GCA_017936365.1 Clostridia bacterium | reverse complement strand
CAAGCAACGATCGCACACCGAGAACCATCGGACGTCCGGCGATAAGTACGTTGAAGTTGCAGGAAAAATTATCCTCCAGCGTGGTCATCTTCATAAGCTTCTGCATGAGTTTGTCCGGGTCGGTGCCGCGCTTTACATCGATGCTTATGCGAAGACCGGTAATATCGGTTTCGTCACGGATATCGGTGATCTCCTTCACCTTATTGAGCTTTACAAGCTCTATCGTCTTTTCGATAATCTGCTCAACCGTAGTTGTGGGAGGAATCTGGGTGATGTTTATGCAGCCGGCACTTTTATCGAATTCATACCGACCTCTTACCTTTATGCTGCCCTTACCGGTTTCATACACCTTATTAAGCTCGTCGCGGTCAAGGACGATATACCCTCCGCCGGGGAAATCGGGCGCAATGAGGGTGGACATAATGTCGTGATTTTTATTGCGGATAAGCGCGATAGTCGTTTCGACAAGCTCGTTTAAGTTGAAAGAACATATCGAGCTTGCCATACCGACAGCGATACCGGTATTGCTGTTTGCAAGAATGGTCGGAAAGGTTACCGGAAGCAAAGCCGGCTCCTTTTCGGTGTTGTCAAAATTGTCGACCATATCAACCGCATCGCTATTTATATCACGGAACAGCTCGGCGGAAATCGGTGCAAGCCTTGCCTCTGTATATCGCGATGCGGCCGGGGCCGTATCACGCGAATATGCTTTACCGAACGAGCCTTTTGAATCGACCAGCGGATGGAGCAGCGCTTCGTTTGATACCGTCATACGAACCATGGTATCGTAAATCGCCGCGTCACCGTGAGGGTTCAGGCTCATTGTCGAACCGGCTATCTTTGACGATTTCTGATAACCGCCGGTAAGAAGCCCCATTTTATACATTGTATAAAGAAGCTTTCTGTGCGATGGTTTGAAACCGTCGATCTCCGGTATAGCACGGCTCATAATAACGCTCATCGCGTACGGCATATAGTTTTCTTCTATCGCCGAAGCTATAGGCTGTTCAACAACCACACCTGCACCCTTTATATAGCCGCTCATCGCCGGCGCTTTGGGCTTTTCGGTTTTTGTTTTTTTAGGGGGCATTTTCTTTTACCTCCACAATTATGATTTTATAGATCAAACAGGCTTGTCTGCAGGCTTTCGGGAAGTCCTTCAAGCGCACCTGCTCTGTTTAATGTTTCCATAACGGATTTTGATATCTTGGCTTTATCGGCAAGCTCCTCACGCGAGGCAAATTCGCAGCCCTTGCACGCTTTTGCAAGATCGTCGGCGGCGCTTCCGCCAAGTCCCTTTAGCGCTATAAACGGAAGTCTTATGCCGTCCTCCTCCGGGATATATCTTCGGCTGTCGCTCTTATAAAGATCGACATGGAGGAAATTGATACCTCTGGCAAGTGCTTCGACGATTATCTGAAGACAGGCTATCGTATCCTCCTCCGTTTTTGTCATATCCTTGCCCTTTGCTCGCAGATTTGCCATCGTTTCGCGGCATTTCATTATTCCGCCTACGGCCGATTCGGCATCGAACTCTTCCGATCTTGCCGTAAAATATGCGGCATAATACGCCTTCGGATAATACACCTTGTACCACCCAAGACGCAGCGCCGCGATCATATACGCGCTGGCGTGAGCTTTTGGGAACATATACTTTATCTTGAAGCAGGAATCGATATACCATTGCGGAACATCGTTATCCTTCATAAGCTGAACAAGCTCATCGGTAAGAAGCGCCTTAGCCTTACCTTTACGGACGATCTCCATTATCTTGAAAGCCTTGTCGTTGGGGACGCCCTTCTGGATAAGATAGGTCATGATACTGTCACGCGTACCGATAACCTCGGATATTGTACAGATGCCGTCGGCGATAAGATCCTTTGCGTTGCCAAGATAAACGTCAGTACCATGGGAAAGACCCGATATCTGCAGCAGATCGGAGAACTTTTTCGGTTTTGCGTCGATAAGCATCTGGCGTACAAATTCTGTACCAAGCTCCGGAAGAGAAAGTGTTCCGGTCTTTACGCCGATGTCCTCCTCGGTAACACCCAAAGCCTCGGGCGACCCGAAAAGGCTCATGACCTTTTCGTCACTCATGGATACCTTCATAACCGGTATTCCCGTAAATTCCTCAAGATACTTATATATCGTCGGAACATCGTGTCCAAGAATATCGAGCTTCAATATGGTATCGTGGATGGAATGGAAGTCAAAATGGGTGGTCAGGATATCGGAATCGGCTTTATTTGCCGGATGCTGATATGGACAGAAATCAAATATCTCCTTATTTCGCGGAACAACGACCATGCCGCCCGGATGCTGACCGGTGGTTCGCTTGACACCGGCACAGCCGGCGCACAGTCGGTCTATCTCCGCCTGCGGCAATATAAGTCCCAGACGCTCGGCATAATTTTTAACATAGCCGAATGCCGTCTTTTCGGCAACGGTGCTTATGGTACCGGCCTTGAAAACATTCTGCTTTCCGAATATTTCTTCGGTATACTTATGGGCAAACGACTGATATTCACCCGAAAAGTTGAGGTCGATATCCGGCTGCTTTTCGCCGAAGAATCCAAGGAAGGTTTCAAACGGTATATCCTGACCGTCGCGGTTCATCGGCTCGCCGCAATCGGGGCAGTTTTTCGGCGGAAGATCGAAACCCGAACCGATGCTTGGATCGTTTATAAAGAATTCGCTGTGCTTGCATTTTGGGCAGACATAGTGCGGCGAAAGCGGATTTACTTCGGAAATACCGGCCATCGTAGCGGCAAAGGACGAACCTACCGAACCACGCGAACCGACAAGATATCCGTGCGCCTCCGAATCGGCAACAAGCATCTGCGCCGTGATATACATGATTGAGAAGCCGTTCTTG
>JAGBFS010000173.1 GCA_017936365.1 Clostridia bacterium | reverse complement strand
TTGATGATATTATTGTATTCCACAAGCTTTCCGACAAGGATATCGAGAAGATAGCATCCCACATGCTCCTAACGCTTTCCAAAAGAATGGAGGAGCTCGGCCTTTCAATTCGCTATGATGACGGTGTTGCCGCGGCTATCGCAAAGGTCGGTTTCGACCCCGTATACGGCGCATGACCACTTAGAAGAGCAATTCAGACAAAGATCGAAGATCCCCTTTCCGAGCAAATGCTTGAGGGAAAATTTCTTTCCGGCGCGACGGTAACCTGCAGTTATAACGGCGAAGGATTCGAGTTCAGATAAAAAAAGTCATCGGCATAAGGGTGTATACCCATATAAAAGTTAATCCCACAGAGAATCAAATCTCTGTGGGATTTTTAGTTTTATTCTGTCTGATAAACTGGAATTTGCCGGCCAAAACACCTTATATGGGTTATCCCAAAAGGAATAACACCGTTATTGCTATAATACTTACGCATGATAATATGCCGAATACTATTCTTCTTTTCCCTTCAAACGACATTATATATTCCGCAATCTGATATAAAATAAACGCACATGCAATCAATTGAAACGGAAAGTCTGTAATCAACACATTAAAATGCTGTGCAAATTCATAGCTCAAAAACAATATCGCCACCATAAAAATGGCAATACTCATGTTATTCTTCTTATTTGTATACCACGCAATAAATGCACCCGGAAAGGTAAGAAGTGTCCATATAAACCAACCTTTATAATCAACAAACACACCCCAACCTCTTGGGTCAACAGGAACCTTCATCAGATATACCAGAGGTTGACTAATAAGAAAATACACAAAAACCTTACAAGCAGCCTCAAGCGGTTTCTTCGTTCTCGAAATGATTATCATTGTTGCAAATATCCAAAATTCAAAACATATCCCGATATTAAACAACGAATTATTCATAATTGATGGAATTTTATATAACTCCACATCCAATATAATTCCTGTTGCTATCCCGCAGATAATTGCAAACAAAACAATATTTTTATAAGACAATTCCTCTTTCTTAACAATCTGCTTCAAATACACTTTATCTATCACCTTTATCTTTTATCCGTATATTACACTATAATACAACGTTTAAATCAATGCACGAAATTCCGATTTATTTTTCTGTTTATTATAATAGTGAACTTCTTAAAAGTCAACGTCACAACAAACGAAAAGGTACTTCTGACACAAATACCAGAAGTACCTTTATGTCACTTCTTTATCGCTATCCGACAAAAAACCGATGACTTTTTTATAATCAATTATTTTGAATAGCTGTCCTTTAATTCTACTGAACGGTTGAATACAAGTGCGCCCGGTTTTGAATCCTTGCTGTCAGCACAGAAATAGCCAAGACGCAAAAACTGGAAACCGTCACCCGGCTTTGCATCTGCAAGACCTGCTTCAAGCTTACAGTTATCCTTAACAATAAGAGAGTTAGGATTAATGCACTCCATATAATCAACCGATGCACTGTCCGGATCGGGAACTGTAAAGAGTCTGTCAAAAAGTCTTACCTGTGCATCAACGGCAGTCTTGCTGTCGACCCAATGGATCGTACCTCTTACCTTTTCGCCCTCTCTGGGATTACCGCCGCGGGTTTCGGGATCGTATTCGGCATATACTTCTACAATATTGCCGTCCTCATCCTTTTTGCAGCCGGTGCAGGTAACGATATATGCGCTCTTGAGTCTTACCTTGTTGCCAGGATACAGACGCTGATACTTCTTTGCCGGAACCTCCATGAAGTCATCTTCCTCTATCCACAGCTCGCGGGAGAATGTGATCTCTCTTGTTCCGGCGTTTTCATCCTGCGGATTATTTTCGATAACAAACTTCTCGGACTGATCCTCCGGATAGTTTGTTATAACCAGCTTGATCGGATTGATAACAGCCATAGCACGTGTTGCGTGCTCATTGAGATCCTCGCGCAGGCAGTATTCAAGGAAGCTCCACGGAACGATGCTCGGATTTTTGGCAACACCGATCTTTTCGCAGAAATTGCGGATGGAAGCAGGTGTATATCCTCTTCTTCTGAGAGCCAGAAGGGTTGGCATTCTCGGATCGTCCCAGCCCGATACAACGCCGGTTTCTATCATATTGCGGAGCTTTCTCTTGCTGAGCACGGTATAGTCGATATTAAGGCGCGCAAATTCAATCTGACGCGGCTTTGACGGAACAGATACGTTATCCACTACCCAGTCATACAAAGGACGATGATCCTCATATTCAAGCGAACAGAGCGAATGGGTGATATGCTCAAGAGCATCACCTATCGGATGGGCAAAATCGTACATAGGATAAATGCACCATTCATTGCCGGTGCGATGGTGGGTTGCGTGCTTGATTCTGTAAATAACAGGATCGCGCATATTCCAGTTGCCGGACGCAAGATCGATCTTTGCACGAAGTGTATATTTACCGTCCTCAAATTCGCCAGCCCTCATCCGCTCAAAAAGATCAAGGCTTTCCTCTATCGGGCGATCTCTGTAAGGGCTTGTTGCGGGCGTATCATGTGTACCGCGCATCTCCTTCATCTGTTCGGGGGTAAGCTCGCAAACATAAGCAAGTCCCTTTTTGATAAGCTCAACGGCATATTCATAAGTCTGCTCAAAATAGGCCGATGCAAAATGATATCTGTCACCCCAGTCGTAGCCAAGCCAATGAATATCGTCCTTTATCGCTTCAACGAACTCTTCCCTTTCCTTTGTGGGGTTGGTATCGTCCATACGAAGATTGCATAAGCCTCCAAAATATTCCGCCATACCAAAGTCGATGCAAAGCGCTTTGACGTGACCGATATGCAGACAGCCGTTGGGTTCCGGCGGAAAACGGGTGTGAACCTTCATTCCCTCACATCTTCCGCCCTGCGCAAGATCTTCGGTTATGAACTGCTTTATAAAGTTATTGGATTCAGCCGACTCATTTTCGGCTACAGCTTTAATTTCTTCAGACATATTATAACGATCCTTTCAACTAATC
>JAGBFS010000172.1 GCA_017936365.1 Clostridia bacterium | reverse complement strand
CCGGGCGAGAGCCACATGGCCGCGGTTCAGATAATCGAGCGGCTGCGCACCGGCATCGATTATTCGGTCATATATATTCTGTGCGCCATCGAAATCTTTCTGCATAAGAAGCGACCACGCAAGCGGTCTCATCGGCTTGTCGGAATTTTCGTCAAGATACTGTGCCTTATAGAATGCCTTTGCCGCCTCTTCATATTTTCCGAGAGCCATAAGGCACTGTCCGATATTCATTACGGTTGAAAACCTGTCAGGCTGCATCGTGTCAAGACGGCGGAAATAATCAAGCGCCTCGGCATAATTGCCAAGCTGTTTGTGAGCCACGGCCAGACGTTTTGTAGTCCACGCATTGTTTCCTGTAAGCAATTCCGACTGCTCATAATAAGTAATGGCCTGCTCCGTATTTCCAAGTCTCTGCTGGCAATATCCCATTTTCTGATAAAGCGTTGCGTCGGGGAATATATGTGCTTCCCGAAGTTTGAACACTCCGAAAGCCTCCTTATAGTATTTATGTTTGAAATAAAACTCGCCGACAAGCTGGAGCGTAGAGTCCTCCAGGAAATCGGACTGCAGCGGTTTCACCTCGATAAGGTTAATCTCGGAAGCAAAGGGATTGCGGAAATCATCCTTGCGGCGGAACAGCCTGAAGAAACGGTACAGGTTCTGCACATACTTGTTCACGATATTCTTGCGCGTATCCGTCAACGGGTTAAGCGATGCATTCTGTATTTCGGCCGCATTTATATTCTGCGCCTTTATCTGCGAAATCATCATGTTGCGCTGTGCCTCGGGCATCGAAGCGAAAGCAAGCACAAAAGAATATTTGTCGCTGTCACACATGAAAAATGACTGTGCGATAAGTTCGCCGAACACATTGGTATCATCGCCGAGCTGCGCCACTACCGAATTGTCGGAATGAAACGGCCGGAACCAGTTAGCCGGATTATAAAAGAATGGATACGATTTGAGTTGCGAGAATGTACCCATAAGCACATCTCCGCCCTCCTCCTGTATCTCGGAAAGTTCTTTCATCTTGTCCGCTATGCCCGACGAGTCAAGAAATTCCTGCCATTCCGGATTCTCTTCAAGCTCCGAAGGGTCGATACCCTCTCCGAAGCCCGTCTTGATGCGTTTGTCTATTTCCGGTTTCATCTTAATCATCTCGGGTACTATCTCATCGCGCAGTTTTGATGCAATGCGTTCGGTATCACGCGTTCGTA
This sequence comes from Clostridia bacterium, assembly GCA_017936365.1. Classification (GTDB taxonomy): domain Bacteria; phylum Bacillota; class Clostridia; order Oscillospirales; family Acutalibacteraceae; genus SIG598. Next base: position 1,289 of record JAGBFS010000172.1, on the reverse strand, counting down.
TCAGCTCCAGATACACGGTCTTTATATCCGACGACCATCCCGGAATATCCCGCAACGCATCTATTCGTGCCGCTACATCCGAAGGCAACTCTTTGCCGCGGTTCACATAAAGCAAAAGCAACAGTGCCGTCAGCGCCGTCATCTTAAGCTGCTCGTCGGCTGAATCCGACGCGTATGCATTGGCAAGCACAATCGCGCGACGGCTGTCAAAAAATTCAAAGCTGCCGAGCATTACGGCTGACACGGTAAGGATTTTCACATGACCCGGTATCGACGCATCGCCCAGCAAGAGATTCAAGGCCTTCTCATCATCTTTGGAATACGGGAAACTTACCCATGCGCTTTCGAACAATGCCGTCTCTGCCGCCTCGATCTCAAGTGTCGACGCACCCTGCGCCACACCGGCCGCTATCGAAAAAGCATCGTTCGACTGCAATATCTCGCGGTATCGTCCGATGGCATCTGACACGGGCAGTACTTTCCCCGCCCGTATTGTAGTATAATATATTGACGAACCCGATTGAGTATTGACAAGCCGAGTCAGGCGGTCATATATTACCCGCAGGTCTTCCTTTATATTACTGTATATGATGTCACGGTGGGGGTCGGCCACGCCTTCCATCGCATATCGCAGCATATAACGGTATGCCTCCTCCACTCGTGTTATGCGGTCGGTCACCTCCCACAGCATCTTTTTCTCCGAAATGGATTTCAGCATGACGATTGCTTCATGGAGCCGCCCCTGCGTAATTAATTTTTCAAATAATTCTTTTTTATTTAAAATATCGTTTTCTGCCATACAAAGTTCATGTTTATGCAAAGATAACAAACATTGTTGCAAATATCTTGCCAAAAATAAAAATTATTGATTGGAGCCATCTTTTTTGACAAAAAAAATTCTTTGAAATCTTTTGCAAAGCTTGAAATTAAAACATTATATTTGCATAAAAGATACCGGCTGACACAGTCGGTAAAAACAACGAATAATATTTTCTATATACGTTAACCTAATTTATAGAAATCATGGACATCAATACCATCATCAGCAATCTGGAGGCAAAACACCCCGGCGAAAAGGAGTATCTGCAGGCAGTCAAGGAAGTGCTCCTTTCAGTAAAGGACGTCTATAACCAGCACCCTGAATTTGAAAGAAACAAAATCATAGAGCGCATGGTCGAACCCGACCGTATCGTCACTTTCCGCGTGACATGGCTCGACGACAAAGGCGAGGTACAGAACAATATCGGCTACCGCGTACAGTTCAACAACGCCATCGGCCCGTACAAGGG
>JAGBFS010000171.1 GCA_017936365.1 Clostridia bacterium | reverse complement strand
GGGACATCCTCCCTTTCCATTCCCTCGCCGTTGTCGGTTATCTTTATCATCGAAGCTCCGCCGTTTTTAATCTCCACCGTTACGGCGTCGGCTCCTGCATCTATTGAATTTTCGCAAAGCTCCTTTATTACCGAAGCCGGACGTTCGACAACCTCTCCGGCAGCGATAAGCTCGGCTATATGCTTATCAAGAACCTGTACGCGCCCCAATGACGTTCACCTCTATTTTACCAATTTGCAAAGTCGGTCAAGCAGACCGAGCGCCTCCATCGGAGACATATTGTTTACATCGGCATTGCGAAGCAGAAGCAAAGCCTCATCTTCGCCCGGTGAAGAAAAGCTGAAGGCCGTCTGTTCGACGCTCTGCACCTTTTTTCTTTCTTCCACCTTGCCCTGTTCAAGCTGTTTGAGTATCTGCTTTGCGCGTTTCACGATATTATCGGGAACTCCGGCCAGCTTTGCGACCTCGATACCGTAACTTTCATCGGCTCCGCCGCGGACTATTCTGCGCAGGAAGGTTATATCGTCACCCGATTTTTTTGCGGCGATATTGTAATTCTTAACGCACTTCAGATTATCTTCCAGTACCGTCAGTTCGTGATAATGGGTGGCAAAGAGCGCCTTTGCTCCAAGCTTTTTCTTATCAGCGACAAATTCCAGCACCGCGCGCGCAATACTCATGCCATCGTATGTCGATGTGCCGCGTCCTATCTCATCGAGTATCAGCAGGCTTGACGATGTGGCATTTTCAAGGATTTCGGCAACCTCATTCATCTCGACCATAAACGTGGACTGACCGGAAGCAAGGTCATCAGACGCTCCGACCCTTGTGTATATTCCGTCAACCACGCCGATCTCCGCCGATGCGGCAGGAACAAAGCATCCCGCCTGCGCCATGAGTACTATCAGCGCGATCTGGCGCATATAGGTTGATTTACCGGCCATATTGGGACCGGTGATTATTGCAACACGGTTATCCTCCGAATCGAGCATAACATCATTTGGAACAAAGGGCGAATCAAGCAGCGCTTCCACAACAGGATGACGCGAATCGGTAAGAACGATTCTTCCAGATGTGTTGACAAGCGGACGGGTGTAACGGTTGGCTACCGACACATTCGCATAAGAGCAGAGAACATCCAGCCTTGCTATCGCATGCGCTGTTGCCTGTACCCGCGGCAATGTTCCGGCAACGGTAGTTCTGATATCCTCAAATATATTGTATTCGAGCTTTACCAGTCTGTCCTTTGCGCCCAATACGCGCGATTCAATCTCTTTGAGCTCCTGAGTTATATATCTTTCGCAATTTGTTAGCGTTTGTTTTCTTATGTAGGTTTCGGGAACCATATCCTTGTAAGAATTGGTAACCTCTATATAATAACCGAAAACACGGTTGTAGCCCAGCTTAAGCTTAGGTATTCCCGTCTTTTCACGCTCCTGCGCTTCGATTTTGGCAAGTATTCCCCTGCCGCCGTTCATTATATCGCGCAGTTCATCCACTTCGGCATTAAAGCCGTCGCGGATGATATCACCCTCTCTGATAGAGAATGGCGGATCATCCACAATCGAGCTTTCAACAAGCTCGTACACATCGCCAAGACAGTCGATCTCGGCATATATCCTGCCAAGCTCGGTACAGGAACAATCCTTTAGTATTTCTTTAAGCTGCGGCAGCTTTGACGCCGTAAACGAAAGGGCTCGCAGCTCCTTTGCATTTGCCGAACCGTATACGATCTTTGACATAAGGCGTTCCATATCCTTTATGCCGGAAAGCGCATCGGTCACCGCCTCGCGCAGCATACCGTCATCAGCAAGCTCCGCAACGGCATTGAGGCGTTTCTGTATCCTTGACGGGCTTACAAGCGGCTGCTCTATCCATTTACGGATAAGCCGTTTGCCCATCGCCGTTTTTGTCTTATCAAGCACCCACAGAAGCGAACCTTTTTTTTCTTTGAAACGCATGGTTTCAACCCGCTCAAGGTTGCGCCTCGCCGTAGCATCGACACGCATATATTCGCCGCCGACGTAAAAAGAAAGCTCGTTAATTCTTTCAAGACCGTTTTTCTGAGTCCGGGCAAGATATCCAAGCAGTGCAAGCACCGCCTTTGCCGCAGAAAGATGGATATCACAGCCAAATGCCTCCGCCGTCTGCGCCGAAAACTGATCTGCAAGCCGCATCTGGGCATCGCCGCCATCAAAGCATGACTCTTCAAGCTTTTCCACCCTGGCACAAAGTCTGTCGCGGATAAAGGCCTCGATGTTTTCTATTCCGGCTGCCTGTTCGCTTAATAATATTTCCTTTGGGAAATATCTCGAGAGTTCACCCATTACAGCCTGTTTTATGTCACCCGTAAGCTCGGTCGCAAAAACCTCGCCGGTGGAAACATCGCAAAAACAGATTCCGCAATCGGAATGAGAATAATAGACCGAACAGATATAGTTGTTGCGGCTCTCATCAAGCATCGAGCCTTCGATAACGGTACCGGGGGTTATAACGCGGATTATTTCCCTGCGAACGATACCTTTGGCCGCCGACGGATCCTCCATCTGCTCACATATTGCAACCTTGTATCCCTTGTTTACCAGACGGGCAACATAGCCTTCATACGAATGAAACGGCACACCGCACATGGGCGCGCGCTCCTCAAGACCGCAATCGCGGCCGGTCAGAACAAGCTCAAGCTCCTCCGATGCGATCTTTGCATCATCGAAAAACATTTCATAAAAATCGCCCAATCTGAAAAAAAGCAGCGCATCGGGGGCCTGCTTTTTAATTTCCAGATACTGTTTCATCATCGGGGAAAGCTCGCCCATAAAGGGTCACCTCTAAAGAAAGATTTTTTCATTTTCGCAGGGCAGGCAAAAAGCCTTGCCCGCCCTGCTTTTATTATGTCAGCCGATTATTAGTGGCAGCCATGGCAGCCGGAGCAATCACCGGAGCAGCCCTCATGATGTGCGTTGGGATCAAAGGTCATGGGGTCTTCGCCGTTTACTGCTGCTGCAAGAATAGCTACGATATCATTCATCTTCTTATCAACAGCATCCTTTGCCTCGTTGAATGCCTGCATGGTCTTGTTGTCGAGTATCTTGGAATAAAGCTCCATCATCTGTGCATTCAGCTCGTCAACCTTGCTTTCGTCAGCATCTTCCTTGGCTGCTTCAACCTCCATGGTCATTCCGAGAAGGTTGAACTTCTCTATCATTTCCTGAAGCTGCTCATCGGCATCGTTTGCCTTTTTAGCCTCTTCAAGCTTTGCGTAATCAGGATCCTCCTGAACAGCCTGTCCTAATTTTCTTGCAAGTTCGATAACGTCCATTTGTAACAAATCCTTTCGATATTTTTTATTCAAACCTCGCCTTATACCGTACCCTTAAGCACCCAGTTTCCGGCTTCGGTTATCTTTGCATCAAAAAAGCTTCCCACAAGCTCACGCGGGGCCTGCGTTTCGACAATTATATTACCCGATGTGCGGCAGGAAAGAATTCCCTCACGAAGCTCCTTTTCGGCAAGCACACGCTGTTTTGTTCCCACCATCGCCGAACATCGTTCGGCAGCGATGGATTCCTGTAATTTAAGAAGCTCGCCCATACGGTCGGATTTTTCCCTATCCGATATCGGGTCGGTCATCTGCGCCGCGGGAGTACCGCTGCGCTTTGAATAGATGAAGGTGAAAAGCGACGTAAAGCCGACCTCTTTTATAAGGTCAAGAGTATTGCGGAACTGCGCATCGGTTTCGCCGGGGAAGCCGACAATAACATCGCTGGTAAGCGAGATATCGGGCATACGTTTTCTTGCCGCCTCGATAAGCTCGAGATACTTTTCCCTTGTATAACGACGGTTCATCTGTGCAAGTATATCATTATCGCCCGACTGGAATGGCAGGTGAAGATGACGTGCAGCGTGCTTTGACGACGCCATAACATCAAGCAGCTCCTCGGAACAGTCCTTCGGATGGCTTGTCATAAAGCGAAGCCAGTATTCGCCGTCGTATTCGTCAAGCCTTTTGAGAAGTCCCGGGAATTTTGAAGCACCGCTTTCCTTTCGCATATAGCTGTTGACATTCTGCCCAAGAAGAGTTATATCCTTATAACCGCAGGAGAGGATATCTTCAAATTCGGAAACTATGCTTTGTTCGTCACGGCTTCTTTCACGTCCCCTAACATAGGGCACCACACAATAGGAACAGAAATTATCGCAGCCGTACATTATCGGCAGCCACGCCTTTATATCACCGTCCCTGCGTATCGGCATCTCTTCGTGGACGCTCGCGTCAGACTGGGAAAGCTCGTACACTCTTTTTCCGCCCGAAAGCACACGGTAAAGCAGCTCCGGCAGACGGTGGATAACATGGGTTCCGAAAACAAGGCTTACATAAGGAAAGCTTTCATAAAGCCGCTGGGCAATATGCTCCTGCTGAACCATGCATCCGCACAAGGCGATAATTGTATCGGGGTGCTTGCGCTTGATATGCTTTAAAGCACCGACATTGCCGAACACTCTGTCCTCGGCATGCTCACGAACGGCGCAGGTATTGTAGAGTATCAAATCGGCCTGCTGCGGATCATCAGTAAAACCGTACCCCATCGCGGCAAGCATTCCGTTTATGCGTTCACCGTCGGAAACATTGCCCTGACATCCATAGGTATGGGTACACGCAAGAGGCTGTGCCCCTCTCGCCCTTATAGCTGCAACCGCTGCGGCTTTGCTTATATATTCATTCATCACTGTTTCAGACAAATCATGTCCTCCTCAAAAAAAGGATAGCATATTATGTAAACATAGTCAAGCTTGCATTTTTACAAAAACCAACAAAAAACGCACTTGTATACATTTTAAGTATTTTACCATATATAGAGTATTTTTTCAATGGATAAAACAAAATATATGATAAAAAAGAAAAAGTAATGTAAACTTGAGTTCGGTTTCCTTGACATTCGGGCTGTTCGTTGATATATTTTGTTTTAAAGACATCAGATAGAATGGATTAAACCTATTTTTTAACATTAAGGTGGAATACCAATGCCAAGACTTACCGATATTTCCGCTGTACGCCAGCAGCTTGAGCGCAACGGAATCATTCTTCAAAAATCGATGGGACAAAACTTTCTTGTAAATCCATCGGTATGTCCCAGAATGGCCGAACTTTCCGGTATCGATGACGAAAGCGGCGTTATAGAAATCGGCCCCGGCATCGGCGTGCTGACGGTCGAGCTTGCAAAGCTTGCAAAGAGAGTCATCGCCATCGAGCTTGATGAGCGTTTAAAGCCGGTGCTTGCCGAAAACCTTGCCCAGTTTGACAACACGCAGGTTATATGGGGCGATGCAATGAAGCTTGATCTTCACAAGATAATAAAGGAAAATTTTTCCGATTGCAAAAAGGTATGTGTCTGCGCAAATCTCCCC
>JAGBFS010000170.1 GCA_017936365.1 Clostridia bacterium | reverse complement strand
TGCCCATATATCGTAGTAATAGCGTACAATTCTCCAATTAGGGTAATCATGCGGAATAGCTCTCCATGTGCAGCCTTCTTTTACCAAATACAAAATGGCACAGAATATATCGTACAAATCATACTTTCTCGGATGGGTTGCTTTTCTGGCTCCTTCAAGGTCTTTGCGAATTATCTCAAATTGCTCTCTTGTTATATCGTTCGGATATGCTTTCCTCATTTTGTTCACCGCCTGTTTTTTCCTTTATTATATCCCATTTTCTCTTTTGTAAAGATTCTGAACAGGCTCTAAGATCTCTGCTATCAAAAAATGAATTTTATGCTATTCAAAGCGAGAAATTTGTAAACGAAACATTTATGGGATCCCTGCCGGCTTTTATCGCCGCATTCGGATCCAGAAAAAGGCCAAGTACCGAAGATTTAAAAGAGATCCGTAAGATCATCGATTCTTTCGAGGAGGAACAATAATGGAGACTACATTCATAAAACTATTGAACATGAGCATATCTGCAGTCTGGCTGATCCTTGCTGTAGTAATACTTCGCCTCTTGCTGAAAAAAGCTCCGAAAATTCTGATCGTCATAATGTGGGCTCTTGTCGGCATCCGCCTCATCTGCCCTTTTTCCATCGAGAGTATTTTCAGTCTTATCCCAAGCAATGAAACAATATCGCCGAACATACTTTATTATGATAAACCTGTTATCCAAAGCGGCATTCCTGCGTTGAATTCAAGCATAAATCCGATAATATCGGAGACTCTTGCTCCAAACGCCGGTGACAGCGTAAACCCGATACAGGTGCTTACCTTTGCCGCCTCAATTATCTGGTGCGTGGGTATCGCGATAATGCTTATATATTGCCTGATATCATATATTCGTCTTCACAACAGGACAAAAGTATCCATCCGTCAACGCGATAACATATACTTTTGCGACAATATTGATTCATCATTTATTTTAGGCATATTTCGTCCAAGGGTGTATCTTCCTTCCGGAACCACCGAAGATCACACGGAATATATAATTAAACACGAAAAGGCGCATCTTCGCAGACTGGATCATATATGGAAACCATTGGGATTCCTTATTCTGTCGATACATTGGTTCAATCCTGCTGTATGGATCGCCTATGTACTTTTTTGCCGTGATATAGAACTATCCTGCGACGAAGCTGTTATAAAGGCTCTGGATAAAGATTCAAAAAAAGGCTACATGGATGCGCTTGTATCATGCAGTGTTCAAAAGAGAGCTGTTATGGTATGCCCCCTTGCATTCGGCGAGGTTGGCATTAAAAACAGGATCAAGTCTGTTGTCAATTATAAAAAGCCTGCGTTATGGATCATCGTTACCACGGTTATTGCATGTATAATTATTGCCGTATGCTTCCTTACCAGCCCTATAACAAACAAAAGCATAGATGACAAACTTGCAGTATTTATTGACTGTCAGATAGCATCCCATCACCAATCCGAAAAAAGCAGCGATAATTTCTGCTGTCTTGACTGGGAAGTTTTAGGGACAGAGAAAAGCGGTAATGAAACCACTATTTATATGTGGGTATTCTACACGGAGTACAGCTACAACAATGTCCTGCACAAAGAAACCGGAGCTCATATTCCAACCGTTTTAACCGTAAAAAATCCCGCCATCGGCGAGTACAGCTACGAGCTGATAGAATACTGGGAACCGAGAAGCGGGTCATATTACGCAAAGGATATTAAGGAAAAATTCCCATGGTATTTACAGAACAAGGCCCTTGATCCACAAAGCTATGCAACCATTCAAAAGAAAAAATGCGAGAAAATGGCCATTGAGCATTTCAACAGCGTGCTGCAAACTGAAGCTGCAATGAACACGCCCCAAACGGATGGTTATGCTCTTTTTTACAATACTGCGACCGATGAACACCAGACTCCCAACATCGAAAAATCAGCGGTGTTTACTCCAGCAGATATGAATCGTTTCCTATCGCTTTTAGAAGAGCAAAGATGGGCTAACGATTATCTTGTTGACAGAATAACCTACAGCTATAACGGATGTATATATCACGATGGCTGGATATTTTTCTCATACGATCAGAAGATCATCTTTTACAACCATTATTTCTGTACTGCAACGGATGAGATTCTTAACATGATAAAGCTTCTGGAATCAAGGGCAGTCCCCTATACCCCATCAAGCTCGCAGGCATTTGTCGGCGGCGTTGACGAGCCGGAAAATATCACAGGCACAACCATAGCGATAACTGACACAAATTAAATGTTTCTACGGCAGTCTGAGCTTTTACAAAAGCATGTTGTAAAACTACTGCAGATGCACATTTGTTTTAATTATATTACTGACTCTCCCCCTAAAAACCAATGATATCCTCAACAAGTATTAAGCTCCTTTGGCAAAACGCCAAAGGAGCTTTTGTTTTATTGTTTTGATTATTCGCGTGTATCCTTTGAAACTCTTTTGAGAATAAGCATACTGCCCGCGGCAAATATAACGGTAAACAGCATAAGCACTATCCACATCGAAAAGAGATGCCCCGATTCGTATTCAAATGCATCGCTGTATTTTGCCGTTAAATCCGTCGGCTTGATGAGACCGTTAAGGTCAGATGCTGTACCCAGAGCATTCATTCCCCATTTGCTTATCATAAAGGATGCAACGGTATTCATCGCACCTTCAAGATTAAAGATAACACCGGAAAAGATTATCTGGAATATAAGCATATACGGGGTTATAGTATTCGCCGTATCATTATTTTTTACAGCCGACGATATAAAGAGACCCATTGTTGTCGAAGAAAGCATAATAAGAAACAGCGAGATGAATATATCTACCGTACCGCTTCCGAAAACAAGCCCGTCTTCGGGAAACTCGAAGGCGAATGAATATATAACTACGAATATCACCGTCTGCATAAGGCAGATAATTCCCTGAACGATAAGCTTTGAGCCGATATACGACACAAGCGAAAGATTGGTCATATATTCGCGCTTTACGATGTTTCTTTCCTTACATACCTCGGTATTGGAGTTGCACAGTCCGACGAATATTGCTGCGGCGGCTATCATGAACAGACCCATTCTTGTATCATAATAAGCCGAAAACATTTTTTCCTCGTTTATTACAAGAGTTATAACCACAGCGGCCAAAATCGGAAATCCGACAAGCATCGCAACCTTGATTTTTTTATTCCATATTGTTTCAGCGTAACGGCTGACAAGTATACCAGTCTGACCCATAATGATCTTCCTTTCTTATAATATTTGCCCGCGTTATTTCGCCGCTCCGCCCGTCTGGAGGAAACGGTTGACGTACATTATCGGATTCTTGCTGATAACGGCAAAGGCATCGTTAAGATTCTGCACTCCGAAGTATTCAAGAGCCCCTGTGTACGAGCCGTAATATGCCAGCTTACCGCCGGGATACTGGGGCGTGCCGGGTGCAAGGAAGATTATCTTATCAAACAAATGAGCATTCTGGAGGGTATGGGTTACCATTATGACCGTCTTGCCGCGCTGGGTGGCAAGTGCCTTGAGCTGATCCATAAGGCTCTTTTCGGTTTCCGGATCAAGACCGGAGGTAGGCTCGTCCAGGAAGAAGAGAACCGGGTCGGAAATAAGCTCAACCGCGATGGATGCACGCTTTCTCTGGCCGCCGGAAAGGGTAGAAATCATTTTCTTCCTATGCTCCTGC
>JAGBFS010000169.1 GCA_017936365.1 Clostridia bacterium | reverse complement strand
CAAAAGCCGGTGTCCCCGTTTTTGAAATGGGTCAGATCGACCCGGTAAAGATTTCCAAGGCCGCCATCGACCACGCAAAACAGTACGGAAGCGATGTCGTTATCCTCGATACCGCCGGCCGTCTGCATATAGACGAGGTGCTCATGAAGGAGCTCCAGAACGTCAAGGCTGCCGTTATACCGCATGAGATACTTCTTGTAGTTGACGCCATGACCGGTCAGGACGCCGTAAACGTTGCCGAAAGCTTCAACAACGCTCTCGGAATCGATGGCGTTATCCTGACAAAGCTGGACGGCGATACAAGAGGCGGTGCCGCACTTTCGGTACGCCATGTCACCGGCAAGCCCATCAAGTTCGTCGGTACGGGCGAAAAGATCGAAGACCTTGAGGCCTTCCACCCCGACCGTATGGCTTCCAGAATACTCGGCATGGGCGACGTTCTCAGCTTTATCGAAAAGGCCGAACAGCAGCTTGACGAAAAGAAGGCTGCCGAGCTTGAAGAAAAGATTCGCCAGAACACATTCGATTACAACGATCTGCTTGCTCAATTTGAGCAGATGCGCAAGATGGGGCCGCTCAAGCAGCTTCTCGGCATGATCCCCGGCGTTGACCAGCAGCAGCTTGCCAATACCGAGATCGACGAGCGCCAGATCGACCGAACAATGGCCATCATCAAATCGATGACCAAGGCCGAGCGCGAAAAGCCCGACCTTATAAACGCCAGCCGCAAGCGCAGGATTGCAGCGGGAAGCGGCGTAAAGGTCGAGGATGTCAACCGCCTTATCAAGCAGCTTGAGATGATGCAGCAGATGTTCCGTCAGCTCAACGGCGGCAAGGGCGGAAAGAAGAAAAAGATGCGCGGCATGCCCCGTATCCCCAATCTTCAGGCTATGATGAACGATCCGCGTTTTTCCGGCGAATAATATATAACGAATTCTTCGGGTACACCGCCCGACGAAATATATCAATCAATATTCTATCATGGAGGTGAATATAAATGGCAGTAAAAATCAGACTTCGCAGAATGGGTGCAAAGAAAACTCCCTTCTATCGTATCGTAGTTGCTGATTCCCGTTATCCGCGCGACGGAAGATTCATCGAGGAAATCGGAACATACAATCCGCTCAAGGAGCCGTCTGAGGTTTCCATCGACGCTGACAAGGCTAAGAACTGGATCTCCAACGGCGCACAGCCGACCGATACGGTCAAGGCTCTCTTCAAGAAGGAAGGCATTCTTTAATGAGCTTTAAGCTTGAAAGGGTCTCCCTTTCAGGCTTATTCTCTGCAAAGAAAGGAATGGTCACATTATGAAAGATCTTCTTATAGAAATAGCCAAGGGGCTTGTTGAAGCTCCCGATCAGGTAAGGGTTGAGGTCGCCGAGCCGACCGAGGACGGCACCATTGTCTACACTCTCTATGTTGCAGAGCAGGACAAGGGACGCGTTATCGGCAAACAGGGCAGGATAGCAAAATCCATCCGCACCCTCATGCGCGCTCAGGGCACAAGACTTGGTCAAAAGATCTCCGTCGACATCGACTGATACCTTATTCGGACGGCGCGTCCTTCGCGCCGTCCGATTTACTTGATTTTAAGAAAGGTTTTTTAAATTTATGAAAAAGAAGTTTCTGGAAATAGGACAGATCGTCGGCACGCACGCCCTTGCGGGTGAGGTTCGCGTACAGCCGTGGGCCGATTCCGGCGAGTTCCTGTGCTCCTTTAAAAATATGTATCTTCGCTCTGGCGAGGAAAAGATAAATATAACCCGTTCAAGGGTTCACGGCAACATCGTCATCATGAAGATAAAGGGTATCGACAACGTTTCCGACGCCGATACCATGCGCGGCAAGGTGCTTTTCATCGACCGCGACGACGCAAAGCTCCCCGAGGGCAGATATTTTATATGCGACCTTATCGGCTGCAAGATAGTCGACAACGAATCGGGCAGGGAGCTTGGCGTTTTGGAAAACGTTGAGCAATACCCGGCTAACGAGGTATACTGCGTCAGAACACCGGCCGGCAAGACGGCATATATCGCCGCGGTGGAACAATTCATCGCCCACACCGATATCGACGCCGGCATTATAAAGATAAATGTTGTCGAAGGGATGTTTGACGATGAGGATTGATATTCTCACACTCTTCCCCGAAATGTGCCAGCGCGTGCTTTCCGAAAGCGTTATCGGCAAGGCGCGCAAAAACGGCTGTATCGAGGTACGCTGTCACAACATAAGGGATTATACCGACAGTCCTCACCGCCGCGTGGATGATTATCCCTACGGCGGCGGTCAGGGTATGCTTATGCAGGCCGACCCCATCGCCAACTGCTTCGACAGCGTCTGTGCCGAGATAGGCAGCCGTCCCCTCTTTATCTACACCTCTCCGCGCGGCGAGGTCTTCAGCCAGGGTATCGCGCGCGAGCTTGCCGCACTTCCAAATATCTGCATACTGTGCGGCCATTACGAGGGTGTCGACGAGCGTTTGCTTGAAAGCTATATCGACCGCCATATCTCCATCGGCGATTATATACTCACCGGCGGCGAGCTTGCCGCGCTGGTGATGACCGATGCCGTGGCAAGGATGCTCCCCGGAGTGCTCAGCGAAACGGCCTCCTTTGAGGACGAGAGCCATTACAGCGGACTTCTGGAATATCCCCAGTACACCCGTCCGGCACAATGGCGCGGCATGAATGTCCCCGACGTTCTTCTTTCGGGGCATGAGGCGAATATAAAAAAATGGCGGCGCGAAAAATCGCTTGAAATGACCGCCCGACTTCGCCCCGATATGATGAAAAATCAATAAAAACGTTTAACCTCATTAAATATTTGATGTTATTTTTTGTACTGTTATATACCGTCGAAACAGGTCATCATGCTGTAAATTTCCGTTATATTGCACAAGATTTGCCATCAATCTTGTAATTTTAAGCCAATTGCGAATCAAGATAATGCCATTTTGCACAAGCAATGAGTTTTTTATCCTTTGGGTCTTGTGAACCAAAACAAAGTTGGGTAAAAATATTGACGCATCGGTTTCAAATTGTTATAATAGTGCTTGTACAAATGACACAAAGCTGGATATAAAATTTAGTATATAATTCGTTTCGGAAGCCGTTCGATTGCATATTATGATAACGTAACCACCTTCCCGGAACGCATAACTTTAGGAGGTCACAATAATGTACGTCAACGAGGTCACAGTTCAGAATCAGGTTGGTCTTCATGCCCGTCCGGCCACTTTCTTTATCCAGAAAGCCAACGAGTATAAGAGCACTATTTGGGTAGAGAAGGAAGAGCGCCGCGTCAACGCGAAGTCTCTCCTCGGAGTTCTTTCCCTCGGTATCGTAGGCGGAACTTCCATCCGCATCATTGCCGACGGCGTCGATGAAAACGCTGCTGTCGACGGTCTCGTAAAGCTCGTTCAGTCCGGCTTTGCTGAATAATTTTTAAATCAAAGCAAACTTGAGCGCGCCACTTTTCTTTGAGTGGCGCGTTTTGTTTTAAAAAATAATCTTTAAGGAGCCTTCGATATATGATTCGTAAGGATGTCGAAAAGCACCTTTTAAAGGTGCAGAAGCCCTGCCGCTATACCGGCGGCGAAACGGGAAGCATCGTCAAAAACAAAGATGATGTATCTATCCGCTTCGCCTTCTGTTTCCCCGATTCGTACGAGATCGGCATGTCCCATCTGGGGATCAAGCTGCTTTACTCACTTTACAACAACATCCCCGACGTATGGTGCGAGCGCGTATTCGCCCCGTGGGACGATATGGAAAAGATAATGCGCGAAAACGATATCCCCCTCTACGCCCTTGAAAGCGGCGATGCGGTGCACGATTTCGATTTCGTCGGATTTACTCTTCAATATGAGCTGAGCTATTCCAATATGCTCAATATGCTCGACCTTGCCGGAATACCGCTTCTTGCCGCCGACCGCTCCGACAGCGACAGCCTTGTTATTTGCGGCGGCCCGTGTGCCTGCAACGGCGAACCGCTTGCCGATTTTGTCGACATCTTCTCACTCGGTGAGGGTGAGGAGGTAAGCGTTGAGCTGTTCGACCTTTACCGCGAGCATAAAAAGAAAGGCTTTGTGCGCAAGGATTTCCTTCGCGAAGCGGCAAAGATAGAGGGCATCTACATTCCGTCCCTTTATGAGGTTACATACAAGGAGGACGGCACCATCGCCGCCTTTACCCCCACCGACGGCGCTCCGGCTACCATCAGAAAGCGCGTTGTAGAGGATTTTGACAAATGCTTCTATCCCGAAAACTTTGTCGTCCCCTTTATCGAGATTGTCCACGACCGCGCCGTGGCGGAGATTTTCCGCGGCTGCATACGCGGCTGCCGTTTCTGTCAGGCGGGCTTCATCTACCGCCCCGTCAGGGAGCGCAAGGCCGGTACGGTAAACGATATGTGCCGCACACTCTGCGGCAACACCGGCTATGACGAGGTATCCCTCTCCTCCCTTTCGTCAAGCGATTACACCGAGCTCGGCGAGCTGCTTGACAAAATGCTTGAATGGTCGGAAAAGGACAAGGTAAGCATCAATCTGCCCTCACTGCGCGTCGACGGCTTTTCAAAGGAGCTTACCGAAAAGCTAAAGAAGGTGCGCCGCGGCGGACTTACCTTTGCCCCCGAAGCCGGCACACAGCGTCTTCGCGATGCGATAAACAAAAACGTCACCGAGCGCGAGCTTATGCACACCTGCGCCACGGCATTTGCCGGCGGCTGGTCAAGCGTCAAGCTATACTTCATGCTCGGTCTTCCCACCGAAACAAACGAGGACGTCACCGGCATCACAAAGCTTTGCCAGAAGGTGGTCGACCTCTATTACCATCTTGACGAGCGTCCCAAGGGAAAGGGAGTTCAGGTTTCGGCAAGCGCCTCCACCTTTGTCCCCAAGCCCTTTACCCCCTTCCAGTGGGAGCCGCAGGACACCAAGGAAAAGATAATCGAAAAACAGGAGCTTCTTTTAAGCTCGGTAACAAGCCGCAAAATATCGCTCAGCTGGCACGACGCCGACACAAGCTTCCTTGAGGCGGTATTTGCACGCGGTGACAGACGGCTCGGAAAGGTGCTTCTTCGCGCCCATCAGCTCGGCTGCAAATTTGACGGCTGGATGGAATTTTTCAGCATTGACAAATGGATGCAGGCATTTGAGGACTGCGGCATAGACCCCAAATTCTACGCCAACAGACGCCGCGAATATGACGAAATACTGCCGTGGGATCATCTTGATTACGGTATCGACAAAAAGTTCCTTATCGCCGAAAACGAGCGGTCAAAGCAATCGGTCACAACGCCCAACTGCCGCGAAAAATGCTCCGGCTGCGGCGCCGCAAGGCTGACAGGAGGTGTGTGCAGTGTTTGCCGTTAGATTATTTTTTGAAAAAACAGGACCGGCAAGATATATGTCGCATCTTGATCTTGTCCGCTGTTTCGGGCGATATCTGCGCCGCGCCGCCATACCGTTCTGGTACACCGAGGGCTTCAACCCCCACCCCTTTCTCACCTTTGCTCTCCCCCTCTCGCTCGGAACGGCAGGCATGCGCGAATCGGTCGATATAAAGCTGACCGAGGATATGCCGCTTGACACGCTGTGCGAAAGACTCAACGGCTGTCTGCCCGAGGGGCTTCGGATAATCGACGCCGCACCGCCGGTAAAAAAGGCCACCGAGATAACCCATTCGCTCTACCGCATTGCAATATCGGGCTCAGATGATATTGCGACGGCTCTTGAGGCCTTTCTTTCAAGCGAGGAGATAGTTACCCAGAAAAAGAATAAAAAGAAGAAGCTTGTTGACATAAATCTAAAGCCGGCTATAAAGGAATTCAGCGTTTCAAAGACCGATGACGGCGCACTGCTTTGCATCGCGCTTTCCTCCGGCTGTACCGAAAACGTCAATCCGTCGCTTGTGCTTGATGCATTCTCGAATCAGACCGGCCACGCGCTCGATTATGTTGACATAATCCGTGAAAGGATACTATGCGGCGATTCGGGCGATTTTGAATAAAATCGACATATAATAATATTGTAAAGAAATTTTAAAAAAATTCTTGCAATGTTGCCCGAATTATGGTAATATATTTTAGCATTAAATCATGCGGTGTATTTTTGCGCCGCTTTCGGGCTTCCTGCCCGGGATTTGCGCCGGCTTTACCGCCGGAAGACAAAAACCGATATTCCTCTGTGCGCCATTGCGTAGCATGAATATCCGAACAAACAGGAGGAAATTTATCAATGGACGCACTCAAACTTATCGCACAGGACAGCATTCGTGAGGACAAACTCGATTTCTCCATCGGTGACACCATCAAGGTCTATGTTAAGATCCGCGAGGGTGAGCGCGAGAGAATCCAGGTCTTCGAGGGTACCGTTATCGCCCGTCGCGGCAGCGGTGTTTCCGAAACCTTCACCGTCCGTCGTGTATCCTACGGCGTCGGAGTTGAAAGGGTATTCCCCTACAATTCCCCCAATGTTGCCAAGATCGAAATCGTTCGCCGCGGCCGCGTTCGCAGAAGCAAGCTTTACTATCTGCGTGACAGAGTCGGTAAGGCAGCTAAGGTCAAGGAGCAGCTCAGATAGTTACGACGCATTAAGGGACGGTTTCGTCCCTTTTTTGCATTTTCCCTGCATCTTTTTATGGATAAGGAGGAATGCTTCCACTATCGGAAGCCGAACGTTATGAACAACACCGTATCCCGTAAGGAAGAAAAACGCAAGCTTACCGGCTTTGCCGCAGAGGTATATGAATGGCTCGAATCGATCGCATTCGCCTTTGCTATCGCCGTACTGCTTTTCACATTCGTTTTCCGTATCGTAAGCGTTTCGGGAAGCTCGATGGATCCCACACTTGCCGATCAGGACAGGCTTATCGTAAGCTGCCTCTTTTACGAGCCGGAATATAACGACATCGTTATCATCGCCGGTCTCGGCAACGAAGACGGCGAGCTTTACAACGAGCCCCTCGTCAAGCGCGTTATCGCAACCGAGGGTCAGTCGGTTCAGATAACCGGCGACCGCGTATATGTCGACGGCAAGGAGATAAAGGACAGCTTCGCCACAACATCCAATTTCCCGTCGGGCGACCCCAGCGGATATCTCGATCTTTCCTCCCCCACCGTTGTGCCGGAGGGATGTGTATTCGTGCTGGGCGATAACCGCCCCATCTCGCGCGACAGCCGTCACAAGACGGTCGGCTTTGTCCCCGAAACATATATTCTGGGCAAGGTAATTCTGCGTATGTATCCCTTCGATTCGTTCGGAACGGTCGAATAATTTAAATATATTTTTCACATCTTTTTACGAAAGGAGTGACCTTTGCTGTGGCACAGGATATCCAATGGTATCCGGGACACATGACGCGCACCCGCCGTCAGATGGAGGCAAGCTTAAAGCTGGTCGATGCCGTTGTCGAGATAATCGATGCGCGCATACCGCAAAGCAGCCGCAACCCCGATATCGATTCCATAACAGCCGGCAAGCCCCGCATCATCATGCTCAACAAGGCCGACTGTGCCGATAAAGCCGCAACCGACGAATGGATAAAGCATTTCGGCGCTTACGGCGCAAAGGTCATCGCCTGCGACTGCCGTTCGGGCAAAGGGCTTGGAAGCTTTGTTCCGGCGGTTAAAAATCTGCTTTCCGATAAGATTGCCGCATGGGAAAAGAAAGGTATGAAAAACCGCTATCTCAAGCTGATGGTGGTCGGTATCCCCAACGTCGGCAAATCATCATTTATAAACAGGATGTCCAAAACGTCAAAGGCCAAGGTTGCCGACCGTCCGGGCGTCACGCGCGGAAACCAATGGTTTTCGGTCGGCGGAAATGTCGAGCTGCTCGACACTCCCGGCGTGCTCTGGCCAAAATTTGACGATCAGCAGGTCGGACTTCACCTTGCATTTACCGGCGCGGTCAAGGACACCGTGCTTGACACCGAACAGCTCGCCTGCGAACTGCTGGGCGTTCTTCGCCTTTCCTATCCCGAAAGGATTACCGAACGCTACGGCGTCGACCCGAATGAATATGAGCTTTGCGAACAGCTTCTTGAGGCTATCGCAAAAAAGCGCGGCATGCTGATATCGGGCGGCCAGCCCGATACCGAACGCGCCGCCAACATACTGCTTGATGAATTCCGCGGCGGCAAGCTTGGAAGAATAACTCTTGAAAGGGCTGGCTTATAAATAATGGCAAGCAAAAACACCGAGCCGGTCGATTGGCTGCTTTACGAGCGCACAGCCTATGAAGAGGGCTTTCTGTGCGTATGCGGCGTTGACGAAGCCGGACGCGGCCCGCTTGCGGGACCGGTGTGCGCCGCGGCGGTAATATTACCAAAAAACACAATAATCGAAGGCACCAACGATTCAAAAAAGCTGACCGAGAAAAAGCGGGAGGCTTTATTTGATATTATAAAAGAAAAGGCCGTATCATACGGTATCGCCTTTGCATCCCCGGAAGAGATCGACGAGATAAACATTCTGCAGGCGACCTTCCTTGCGATGCGGCGCGCGGTGGAGCAGCTCACTCTGCCGCCCGATCTCGTTATGATAGACGGCAACCAGATCCCGCCCGGACTCGGATGCGATGCACGATGCATCGTAAAGGGCGACGCGCTCTCCTCCTCTATCGCCTGCGCCTCGATACTTGCCAAGGTGACGAGGGACAGATATATGACAGAGATCGCGCGCGAATATCCCGAGTATAATTTCGCAAAGCACAAGGGCTACGGCACAAAGGAGCATATCGAAGCGCTCCGCACCCACGGCATGTGCCCCATCCACCGCCGAAGCTTCCTTAAAAAGATCGAGGGTATCCCCCGATGAACGAGCTTGGGGTATGGGGCGAGGAACTCGCCTGCGAGCATTTGAAAAAATCGGGATACGAAATCGTCGCAAGGAATTTTTCCGTGCGCTGCGGCGAGATTGACATTATCGCACAAAACGGACGCTATATCGTATTTGCGGAGGTAAGACAGCGACGCTCCGGCGCGGTGGTCGGCGCGATAGATTCGATATCACCGCAGAAGATGAAAAAAATATACCGTACCGCTCTTTTGTATCTTTCCGGGCATCCGACCCATCTTCAGCCCCGGTTTGACGTTATCGCCATAACCGGCGACCGTACCCACCCCGAGGATGCGCGCATACAATGGATAGAAAACGCATTTGACGGCGATTATTTTTAAACTGTACGAAAGATGGGATCAGAATGAAATTTTTCGATCTTCATTGCGACACGGCTTATGAATGCCGCTGTGTTTTAAGTCACGATTTAAAATCGGGCGCGCACCATCTGTCGCTTGAGCGCGGGAGCTATCTTGACGCATGGCATCAGATATTTGCCATATTCATGCCGGACGAACAAAACGGCGCGATGTGCCGCGGCGATATGGCAATCACACATTACGAAAAGGTTCGCGATTTTATATACCGTCAGGAAGAGCTTTATCATGACAGATTTGTTATCTGCCGCGATAAGGAAAGTTTTGAGATGAGCGAAAAAAGCGGAGTATGCGGCGCGATAATATCGGTCGAGGGCGGAAGCGCCTGTGCCGGCTCGCTCGAGCGTATACGCAAAATGTACGACGACGGCGTGCGGCTTATGACCCTTACATGGAACGCCGAAAACGAGCTTGCATGCGGTGTCGGCGCCGATAAAAAGGGTGGTCTTACCCCGTTCGGACGCGAGGCTGTCGCACTCATGAACGAGATCGGCATGGCGGTGGACGTTTCCCACCTTTCGGACGAGGGCTTCTGGGAGGTTGCCGAAATTTCCAAAACGCCGTTTGTTGCCTCCCATTCCTGCTCGCGCAGGTTATGCCCCCACCGGCGCAACCTTACCGATGATATGTTCTGCGAGGTCAGCCGATGCGGCGGACTGGTCGGCATCAATTTTTCACGCGGCTTTCTTCGCGAAAACTGCGAGGCAAAGCTTTCCGACATTCTTCGCCATACCGAACATTTCCTCTCGCTCGGCGGCGAGGCATGCGTATGTATGGGCTCCGATTTTGACGGCACCGATATGCCCGACGGTATAACCGGCGTCGAATCGATGGGTGCGCTTTACGAAGAATTTCTTCGCATAAATTACCCCGAATCGCTTGTAAACGATATTTTCTGGAACAACGCTCACCGTTATTTCAGCAAACATATATTCAAATAATTTCAGAAATACAATTTCAAGAAACACAATTTCAAGAAATACAATTTCAAGGCAAAAGGATGGATAAAAAATGCTGTACACAAGCACACGCGACAACACTGTAAGAGTCGATTCGGCTACCGCGATAATGCGCGGTATCTCGCCCGACGGCGGTCTTTATGTTCCTGTTGAGCTTCCCAAGCTTTCCTACGGGGAGCTTTGCTCGATGGTAAGCGCCGATTATCAGCACAGAGCTGTTGATATTCTCGGCCGTTTCCTTACCGATTTCACCGCCGAAGAGCTTGCCGAATGCGTCAGCGCGGCATATCAGGATAAGTTCGGCTCGGACGCTGTCGCTCCCGTTGTTTCGATAAACGATTACCGCTACATTCTTGAGCTGTGGCACGGCCCGACCTGCGCCTTCAAGGATATGGCTCTCCAGCTTCTTCCCCACCTTCTTACCCGTTCGGTCAAAAAGTGCGGCGACGGTCACGAAATAGTCATTCTCGTTGCTACCTCCGGCGATACCGGAAAGGCCGCTCTCGAAGGCTTTGCCGATGTCCCCGGCACACGCATCATCGTCTTCTATCCCGATGAGGGCGTTTCCAATATCCAGAAGCTTCAGATGACCACCCAGGAGGGTGAAAACGTTGGCGTATGCGCCGTTTTCGGAAACTTTGACGATGCACAGACCGGCGTCAAGAAGATATTCACCAATCCCGACGTAAAGCAGGAGCTTGAAAAGCACGGCATGGCTTTCTCCTCCGCCAACTCCATAAACTGGGGTCGTCTTGTTCCCCAGATCGTTTACTATTTCTCCGCATATCTCGATCTTATGCAGACGGGCGAAATGGATTACGAGGGCGAAAAGATAAATATCGCCGTTCCGACCGGAAACTTCGGCAACATCCTTGCCGCATTTTACGCAAAGATGATGGGACTTCCCGTTGGCAAGCTTATCTGCGCCTCCAACGCAAACAACGTCCTTACCGAGTTTTTGACCACCGGTATATACGACCGCAACAGACAGTTCCACACCACCATGTCCCCCTCTATGGATATCCTTATCTCCAGCAACCTTGAGCGTCTTCTCTTCCATCTTACCGACGGCGACAGCGCAAGGGTAAAGGGCTGGATGGAACAGCTTTCCGCAACAGGACGCTATGAGGTGGACGACGATGTAAAGGAAAAGCTGTTTGAGCTTT
>JAGBFS010000168.1 GCA_017936365.1 Clostridia bacterium | reverse complement strand
CTCGTCCGATGTAACTCTGGGCGGTACAACCACCACAACAAAGAAGCCGACTACCACAACGACCGCATCGGGCGGAACGCTTACTGCGAAGAGCGCGGCAGGTGCATACGCCAGCCCGACAAAATCCGCGGCAAAATCGGCAACGATGAAAAATGGCGAGGTATATAAATATACAAGCGTCTACGTTGGCGGCGACAAGGTCAAATGGTATCTTGTAACCGTCGGAACGGCAAGAGGCTGGGTGTGCTCGTCCGATGTAACTCTGGGCGGTACAACCACCACAACAAAGAAGCCGACTACCACAACGACCGCATCGGGCGGAACGCTTACTGCGAAGAGCGCGGCGGGTGCATACGCCAGCCCGACAAAATCTGCGGCAAAATCGGCAACGATGAAAAAGGGCGAGGTATATAAATATACAAGCGTCTACGTTGGCGGCGACAAGGTCAAATGGTATCTTGTAAAGGTTGGCACATCAACAGGCTGGGTATGCTCGTCTGATGTAACTTTAGGCGGAACTCTGACATCGGCAACGACAAGCACATCCAAGACCACCTCAAAAACCACAACCACATCAAAGACAGCGTCGAGCGATACATCCAAGACGACGTCAAGCGCGACAAAAACCACATCAAGCAGCACGACCAAGACCACCACATCAAAAACAACAACCACCACAAAGAAGCCAACCGATAAGATTTTAACCGCAAAGAGCGCGGCCAGTGTCTATAAGAGCCCGACCACATCTTCGGAAAAGATTGCAGCGATGAAGGCCGGTACAGAATATACATACACCAGCGTCTATACCGGCGGTGACGGAATAAAATGGTATCTTATAACCATTGGCAACGAGAGCGGATGGACGTGCGGCTCGTGGATAACGGTCGGCACGACCACCACAAAGGCAACCACCACAACTACTACCATTACTGGCGATCAGCTTCTTAAGGCAAATGTTGCGGCAAAGGTATATAAAGAGCCGGACAGCTCCAGCACAAAGGTGGCCACTCTTAACGCCGGTCAGAGCTATGAATATACCTCGACCTATGTCGGCGGCGACAAGGTTATGTGGTATCTTGTAAAGGTTGGTTCAAAAACCGGATGGGTCAGCTCAAAGGATGTTACATGTTCGGCAACTCCGACAACCACCACAAAGGCTCCTACCGGAGATGCCGATACGCGCACGATAAAGACGGGTAAGATATCCACCAAAACGGGCGGAACGCTTCGCGTGCGCGCCTCCGCAAGCACCTCGGCAAATATTCTGGGTCAGATAGCCGACGGTACAAAGATCACGATAGTCGGCGAGGCCAGCGGAACAGAGGTCAGCGGAAAGAAGCTTTGGTACAAGATCGAATACGGTAATTCATACGGCTATGTAAACAGCTACTATGTAAGCGATGTCAAGACCGAAACACAGAATATCTCTATAAGCTTTGGTACCGATTATTACTATGTGAATGTCGGTTCAAAGGTGACCGTAAAGATAAACGGTGCTTCGGGAATCTCCTATAAATCATCAAATTCCACGAACGCTCCCATAACATCGGCAGGTGTGGTAACGGGCAAAAAGGCCGGTGTTTACCGCATAACCGCAACGCTCGGTTCGCTCAGCACCACAGCCGATGTAGTTGTACTTGCTCCGGCGAATACAAATGTTGCGGCGATGACCATCAGCGAAGAGGGCACAGCCTTCATTGCCGGCTGGGAAGGCGGCGGAACATATGTCAGCGGGCTTGGTACGGTGTTCTATCCCTATAAGGATGTTTCCGGTTATTGGACTGTTGGCTACGGTCACGCAAAGACAACTACCGCAAGTAAATCCTGGGACGAGGCAAAGGCTATCGAGCAGTTCAATATCGATATAACGAATCTCATCGGTGCCGAGCATATCCTTACCGATCAAAAGCCGTACCTCACTCAGGAGGAAGCTACAAATCTGCTTCATGCCGATCTTAATAAAGGCCCGTATGTAACCGCTGTAAGTGACTGGGCGATAAGAAACGGCGTAAAGCTTAACCAGCAGCAGTTTGATTCGCTTGTCAGCTTCTGCTACAACCTTGGTCCTGCTTATTGGACAAGTGATTCGACCAAGTTCTATCTTAAGTCTGCAATAATCTCCCACCGCGACGGAAGTAAGGCTAATTCCAATCAGATAATTGAAGGCTTTACAAGATATATCAAATCGGGCGGCCTTAATTATAAAGGACTCTGGTGGCGCAGACGCAATGAAGCGGAAATGTTTATCAAGGGCGATTATGCTATTGACAGGGGTGAAAAATTCCCGCTGCCGACCAATATAACCTGGGCGTAAACATAAATGCGGCTTCCCAAAATTCGGGAGGCCGCATAAATTTGAAGTATTTGTTTTTGTACAATTAACCATAAAGTGAGGAAGAGTATGATTGCGATAATTGACTACGGCGCAGGCAATATAAAAAGCGTTGAAAAGGCTTTTGCTCATATCGGGTGCGAGGCTGTTACAACGGCATCGCCGGAGGTTATAGCCGCCGCCGATGCGGCTGTGCTTCCGGGTGTCGGTTCGTTCGGAAGTGCCGTTGAAAATCTTGAAAAAACGGGCATGGGCGATGCGGCAAAGCGGTTTATAAAAAGCGGCAAGCCGTTTTTGGGTATATGCCTTGGGCTTCAGGCGCTTTTTTCGTCAAGTGAGGAATCGCCGGGCTATAACGGGCTTGATGTTCTGCCGGGTAAGATATTGCGCATACCGGCCGACGGTGGGCTCAAGATACCGCATATCGGCTGGAACTCTCTTGATATAAATCGCGACTGTCCGCTGTTTGACGGTCTGCCCGATTCACCGTATGTGTATTTTGTGCACAGCTATTATCTTCGTGCAGACGATCCGTCCATAGTTGCGGCAACGACCGAATATGGGGTCAATATACACGCCGCTGTGTGGAAGGACAACTGCTTTGCAGTACAGTTCCATCCAGAAAAGAGCGGCACAACGGGTATCGCTATGCTTAAAAACTTTGTTTCGCTGGCAGGAGGTAAATGCTGATGTTTGCAAAAAGAATAATCCCCTGTCTTGATGTAAAAAACGGACGAGTGGTAAAGGGCGTAAGCTTTGTTGACCTTATTGATGCAGGCGACCCGGTGGAATGTGCCGCGGCGTACGATGCACAGGGCGCCGATGAGCTTGTATTTCTGGACATAACCGCATCAAGCGACGCGAGAAACATAGTTATAGATATGGTGGAGCGCGTGGCGAGCCGTGTTTTTATCCCGTTTACCGTTGGCGGCGGAATAAGAACGGTTGATGATTTTACTGCTCTTCTTCGCGCCGGAGCCGATAAGGTATCGGTTAATTCGGCGGCGATAATGCGTCCGGAGCTTCTTACCGAAGCGGCGCTTAAATTCGGAAGCCAGTGCGTGGTTCTTGCGATAGATGCAAAGCGTACACCGGACGGACGGTTTACCGTATACAAAAACGGCGGCCGTGTAGATATGGGCATCGACGCGATAGAGTGGGCTGTGCGCGGCGAGCAGCTTGGAGCCGGCGAGATACTTCTGACGAGCATGGACTGCGACGGACATAAGGCAGGCTATGACCTTGAGCTTACAAAGGCGGTGTCTGAAGCTGTTGGAATACCGGTAGTAGCTTCGGGCGGAGCCGGCGAAAAAAAGCATTTTTATGAAGCGCTGACCGAAGGCGGAGCTGATGCGGCTCTGGCAGCATCGCTTTTCCATTTTAAAGAGCTTTCAATACCCGACCTGAAGGGTTATTTAAAGGAAAATGGTGTAAGCGTCAGAATATGACAAATTTTTGTATGCACCCCTGCATATATTCTTTCAGACACAGATGTCTGTCAGAATCAGCGGGGGTGCATTTTGTATGTTAAGAAAATTTACGGCAATTATATTATCATTTTTAATGGTGGTTTTGTGCTGTCCGATGGCTATGGCCGAAGAGATACAGCTTGACCTCGACTGCAAGGCGTGCGTGCTTATGGAAGCGGAAACCGGGCAGGTGCTGTATTCGGTAAATGAAAACGAGCGGCTTCCCGAAGCTTCAATAACCAAGGTGATGACCATGCTTCTTGTTTTTGAAGCTATCGAAAAGGGAACGATATCGTATACCGATGTCGCGGTGTGCAGCGATTATGCGGCATCTATGGGCGGGTCGCAGATATGGCTTGAGCCGGGCGAGGAGATGAGCGTTTACGATCTTATCAAGGCGGCTATGGTCGGTTCGGCAAACGATGCCTGTGTTGTGCTTGCCGAATTGATAGCCGGAACTCACGAGACCTTTGTGGCTATGATGAACGAGCGTGCCCAGCAGCTTTCAATGAAGCAGACGGCGTATAAAAACTGCACCGGACTTGATGCCGACGGTCACCTTACATCGGCTTATGATGTTGCGGTCGTATCGCGCGAATTATTAAAGCATGAAAAGGTCATGGAGTTTTCAAAGATATGGATGGATTCGCTAAGAAACGGCGAAATGCAGCTTACAAACACAAATAAGCTTGTAAGATACTATGACGGCTGTACGGGGCTTAAAACGGGAACTACGTCGCAGGCTGGCTGCTGCGTAGCGGCAACGGCTGAAAGAAACGGGATGACCCTTATCGCGGTGGTTATGGGAGCGCCCAACAGCAAAACCCGATTTTCGTGCGCCCAAAAATTGCTTGATTACGGCTTTGCAGGCTACGAGCTTGTTGACCTTTCCTCCCTTAGCATAGAAACGTCACCCATTCCCGTGCTTTGCGGTATGGAGAAGAGTGTTGAAACCAATCTTTGCATGCAGGGCAGCGTGCTTGTTCCCAAAGGCAGAGGCGCCGATATAACAACAACGGTAAATGTTGCAAAGGATGTCAGTGCGCCGGTAGAGATGGGGCAGATAGTGGGAACCGTATCGGTCATGCTTGACGGCAAGCTGCTCGGTGATTACAATATTACGGCAACAAGCTCGGTCGAAAAGATCACATTTTCGAAGGTTTTTCGAATGATGGTAGAGCAGCTTTTGCAGAATTAGAGATAACAAAATGAGGACAGAAATAAAAGCCGCCGGGAATTATACCGGCGGCCTTTATGTCTTGAGAAAATTTTAATAGAGAAAATCCCGGAGTTTTTTGCTTCTGCTCGGATGGCGAAGCTTGCGAAGGGCTTTGGATTCTATCTGACGGATACGCTCCCTTGTGACATCAAATTCATTGCCGACATCTTCAAGGGTATGATATTTGCCGTCTTCGAGTCCGTAACGCATGCTGATGATTTTTATTTCGCGCGGGGATAGTGTATTCAGCACCGATTTGAGCTGCTCGCGAAGCATGGTGGCTGCGGCGGCATCGTCCGGTGCGGCCGATGTGTCGTCCGGAATAAAATCGCCAAGATGGCTGTCTTCCTCGTCACCTATCGGGGTTTCGAGCGATACGGGATCCTGCGCTATACGCTGAGCCTCGCGAACACGTGCGACAGATATGCCCGAAAGCTCGGAAATTTCTTCCACGGTGGGCTCACGTCCGTTTTCGTGAAGGAACTGCGCCGCGGTCTTTTTGACGCGGTTGATGACCTCACCCATGTGTACCGGTAGACGGATTATTCGCGAATGGTCGGCAATGGCGCGTGATATGGCCTGACGTATCCACCATGTGGAATAGGTCGAAAATTTAAAGCCTTTGGTATAATCGAACTTGTCCACCGCTTTGATAAGACCGAGGTTGCCTTCCTGTATAAGGTCAAGCAGAGGAAGTCCGCGGCCAAGATATTTTTTTGCAATCGAAACGACAAGGCGCAGATTGGCTTCCGAAAGGCGTTTTTTCGCCGCTTCATCGCCCGATTGTATGCGCATTGCAAGCTCGATCTCCTCCTCTGCGGTGAGCAGGGGGATGCGGCCGATTTCGCGAAGATACATCTTTACGGGGTCACCCGTTATGTATTCGTCGCTTCCGGCGAGATATTCGGATTCACCCGAATCTATATCTGAGAAAAGAGCCGGATCCTGAAGGTCGATATCGGTGACCGTTGTCTGGATGATCTCGATGCCGTTTGCGTCGAGCTGTTCGTACAGCGAATCGATTATATCGGGGTCGAAATCATAATTTGCGAGAGAGTCGAGGATGTCCTGATCGGAGATATGTCCGGCCTCTTTACCAAGCGCTACGAGTTTGCTGGTAATATTTTTTATTTCGTTCTGTTCCATATTGTCCCCTCCATTAAAGCTGTGAGGTTTGCGCCCAAAAGGCTGATATTATGAATAGCCCTTGAGCTTGTTGCTGCGGTTCGGGTGACGGAGCTTGCGTATAGCCTTGGCTTCGATCTGGCGGATACGCTCTCTTGTGACGCCGAATTCCATACCGACCTCTTCAAGTGTGCGGCATTTGCTGTCTTTTAAGCCAAAACGAAGCTCGATAACACGCTTTTCGCGCGGGGTGAGGGTTGCAAGAACCTCCTCCATCTGCTTTTTGAGCATGATGTTGGATACGGCGTCATCGGGAGCGGTAGCTTCATCATCGGGGATGAAATCACCGAGGTGGCTGTCCTCTTCCTCACCAATAGGAGTTTCAAGCGATACCGGCTCCTGCGATACGCGCAGTATTTCGCGTACCTTGTCGACCGGCATATTCAGAAGTTCGGATATCTCCTCCGCCGACGGTTCGCGCGCGTTATCGTGAAGAAGCTGGCTTCTTGCGCGTTTTACCTTGTTGATGGTCTCAACCATGTGGACGGGGATACGAATGGTTCTTGCCTGATCTGCGATAGCTCTTGTGATGGCCTGACGTATCCACCATGTAGCATAGGTGGAGAATTTAAAGCCTTTGGTGTAATCGAATTTGTCTACCGCCTTGATAAGGCCGAGGTTTCCTTCCTGTATAAGGTCAAGGAAATGCATTCCGCGGCCGAGATATCTTTTTGCAATAGAAACGACCAGTCGAAGGTTTGCTTCGGAAAGACGCTTTTTGGCGGCCTCATCGCCGTCGACAATACGGATTGCAAGCTCGATCTCCTCTTCCGATGTAAGAAGAGGCACACGGCCTATCTCCTTGAGGTATGCCTTTACGGGGTCATAAATAAACATACCGTCGCCGGCGGCATCGCCCTCATAATCGTCCATGACAGTGCCTTCGATATTGAGGTCGGAAAGCTTGATATCGTCAACGGGGTCGTCCGATATCTCGATACCGTGCTGTTCCAGACGGTCGTAAAGACGTTCCATCTGCTCGGGGTCGATATCGATCTCTACCAGTGCGTCAAGAATTTCCTGGTTGGTAAGGGTTCCCTTTTGTTTTCCGAGCTCCAAAAGATCGCGTATGGCGGTCTTGCTGTCGGTTGCGCTCATTTTTTGTGTTTCCTCCTAATCTTTCTTCTTCCGTTGTGCATTTATCATTGCAAGCAGCGCCTCCGGGGAGCTGCCGGCTATTTCATCGGCGGAGAGCTTCTGAGCCTCGCCGAGTATGATATCGATATAGAAATCTATGTTGTCAAGCCCGGTCATACCGCCCAATCCGGCGTTAAAGAGGCGCGATACCGCGCCGGCCTCATCGGGGGTGAGCTTTGATGAAAGTGTTCCCACCGAAAGCTCCTGTCCGGAATCGATGATGTCGAGGGTGATGGTATAAAGACGGCGGTTGAAATCGGTCACCATCTTTTCGGGCGGAAGCTTTTCGCGGATATGCTTTGCCTTATCGGGCGAATAAAACAGCGCGGTAAGGAGCGAATCCTCGGCGGCTGTTGCGCGTATATGCTCACGCCGTTGCGGATTGAGCTTGTCGTCCCTGCCGGAGGATTGAGCCTCCATCGCTTTCAGCTGGGACCGCTTCTGCTCATATCGGCGTTTTCGGTCGCCCGATTCTATTTGTGATATTATGGCGGCCTTGTCGATATCAAGCTCTTTTCCGACCCGTCCGGCATATACCTCGCGCTCAAGCTTTGTAAGCTCGCCCAGAAGAGGGCATATAGCGTTGAGATATTTCAGCTTGCCGTCATCGGTCGTGATATCAAACCGCTCGCGGATCCGCGACATCTCAAACTCGATGTCGCTCAGGCAGGAGTTTAAAAGACCGCGGAATCTGTCCGCACCGTATTTTCTGATATATTCGTCGGGGTCGAGGTTTTCGGGGATGGAAAGCACCCGAACATCGGCACCGGCGTTTTTTAATATTGGTATCGATTTGCGTATGGCGTTCTGGCCGGCGGCATCGCCGTCCTGCGAAAGGATAATGCGCTTGTCCTTTGAATATCGCATGGCCAGCCGCGCCATGGTGTCGTTGAAGGCGGTTCCCTGCGAGGCTACGATATTATCAAATCCGGCCTGATTGAGGGTGATTACGTCCATAAAGCCTTCGACAACGACAAGCGAGCCTTCCTTTGAATCCTTTGCAAAGTTAAGGCCGTAAAGATTTTCTGATTTTTTATATACAAGTGAGTTGCCGTCGGTATTGACATACTTTCGGCCGCCGTGATCCTTTTTCATCGTGCGTCCGCCAAATCCGACGACGCTGCCCTGCAGGTCGATTATCGGGAACATGATTCGCTCCCAGAAAAAGTCATACAGCCGTCCGTTGCGTTTAACGCCGAGGTTAGCGGCAATGATCTCATCTTCGCGGTAGCCCTTGGAAAGAAGCAGGCGGCAAAGCTGGTCATATCCGTTTGGCGACCAGCCAAGACCGAATTTGCCGATCGTGGCATCGGTCAGCCCGCGGCCGTAAAGATATTCTAAGGCTTCTTTTCCGCCGGGGGAATAAAGCTGATGGTAATAAAACCGTGCGGCGATGCGGTTTTGCTCACGCACACGCATTTTAGCCTTTGCAAGCCCGTCCACGGCGCCGTCCTCCGGCATGGTCATTCCCTCACGCGAGGCGAGGAATTTGACCGCTTCGATATAATCAAGTCTTTCGGCAAGGCGTACAAAGGTTACCGCATCGCCGCCGGCCTGACATCCGAAGCAATAGAAGGATTTGGTATCGGGAAAAACGGTGAAGGAAGGTGTTTTTTCCGAATGAAAGGGGCACAATCCTTTGTAATTGGTTCCGGCGCGCTTAAGATTAACATATCCCGAAATAAGGGATGTTATGTCGCAGCGATCGCGCAGCTCGCTGAGAAATTCCTGAGGTATTGCCATAATTTATTAAACCACATCCCACGAACGGGGTATAAAAAGTCGTTTGTATTCGTTGATTGCGTACGGATCGCTCATGCCGGCGATAAAATCGACCGTGGCACGCTCGATTCCTTCGGATTTCAAAATATGAGAATATTCACCGGGAAGCTCCTCAGGTGAAGCGAGATAGTATTCAAATAATTCCTTTATAAGCGCTTCCGCCCGTCCTTCCTCGCTTTTTGCGACAGGGTTGTGGTAAACATTATCATACATAAAGTCATGAAGGACATTGTAAACGTGGTTTACGTCCTTTGACATTAATATCTGGCCATCGTGTGAATTTTCGATTATGTCGGAAATAAAGGCACCGATGCGCTGTGAATGGCCGCTGCCTACAACGCGGGTTACCTCCGATGGGATATCATCCTCGGTAAGAATACCGGCGCGGATAGAATCATCGATGTCGTGGTTCATATACGCGATATGGTCGGCTATTTTTACTATGCGGCCCTCTGCCGTTATAGCCTCGCGTCCGCGGGTGTGGCACAGTATTCCGTCGCGCACTTCCTTTGTAAGATTAAGGCCTTCGCCGTTTTTTTCGAGCAGCTCCACGACCCTTACGCTCTGCTCGTAATGGTGGAAGCCGGAGGCACAGACGTCGTTAAGAGCGCGTTCACCGGCGTGACCGAACGGAGTGTGTCCAAGGTCGTGGCCAAGTGAAATAGCCTCG
>JAGBFS010000167.1 GCA_017936365.1 Clostridia bacterium | reverse complement strand
CGCGATGGATGACAATGAGCTTCGCTCGCAGACCGATATTTTAAAGGGCAGACTTGCCGACGGCGAAACGCTTGACGATATTCTTCCCGATGCGTTTGCCGTCTGCCGTGAGGCTTCGTGGCGTGTGCTTGGAATGAAGCATTTCCCGGTACAGATAATCGGCGGTATCATCCTCCATCAGGGACGTATCGCCGAAATGAAGACCGGTGAAGGTAAAACCCTTGTGGCAACTCTGCCTTCATACCTCAACGCGCTTACCGGCAACGGCGTGCACGTTGTTACCGTCAACGATTACCTTGCCCGACGCGACAGCGAATGGATGGGAAAAATACACCGCTGGCTGGGTCTTACCGTCGGTCTTATCGTTCACGATATGGAAATCGAAGACAGAAAGGCGGCATACGCCTGCGATATTACCTACGGCACAAATAACGATCTGGGCTTCGATTATCTGCGTGACAACATGGTTGCATATCTTGACAGAAAGGTTCAGCGCGGTCATGCCTTTGCCATCGTGGACGAGGTTGACTCCATCCTCATCGATGAAGCAAGAACACCGCTCATCATTTCCGGACGCGGCGACAAATCGACCGATCTTTACACAAGAGCCGATAAATTTGCGGCGAAGCTGAAAATCGCAAAGATAACCGAGTCGGATGACAAGAAGGATCAGGATGAGCTTTTCGATGATGCCGATTACATCGTTGATGAAAAGGCAAATACCGCAACCTTGACGGCGCGCGGTGTTTCAAAGGCAGAGCGTGAATTCGGGCTTGAAAATCTTACCGCTCCCGAAAACCAGACAATCGCCCATCATATCAATCAGGCCATCAAGGCGCGCGGCATAATGAAGCGCGATATAGATTACGTTGTGCAGGACGGCAAGGTCATCATCGTTGACGAGTTCACCGGCCGTCTTATGCACGGCAGACGCTTCAACGAGGGTCTGCATCAGGCGATAGAGGCAAAGGAAAACGTCAAGGTCGAGCGTGAATCGAAGACCCTTGCGACCATCACATTCCAGAATTTCTTCCGCCTTTACAAAAAGCTTTCCGGTATGACCGGTACGGCGCTTACCGAAGAGCAGGAGTTCCGTGAGATATACAATCTTGACTGTGTGGCTATCCCCACAAACAAGCCGATGATAAGAAACGACTGCGCCGATCAGATATACAAGACCGAATCGGGCAAATTCCGCGCCGTTATCGACAGGATAGTGGAAAGCCACGCAAAGGGTCAGCCGGTGCTTGTCGGTACGATATCCATCGAAAAGAGTGAAATGCTCAGCGCGATGCTTTCGCGCCGCGGCGTAAAGCATGAGGTTCTCAACGCAAAACAGCACGCCAAGGAGGCAGAGATCGTAGCACAGGCCGGTAAGCTCGGTGCGGTAACCATCGCAACCAACATGGCCGGACGTGGTACCGATATCATCCTCGGCGGTAATGCCGAATTCCTTGCAAAGACCGAAATGCGCCGTCAGGGCTATACCGAAGAGCAGATCGACCGTTCCACCGCTTTTGATGAAACAGACGATCAGGAGGTTATAGACAGCAGAAAGCTTTTTGCCGAGCTGAGCGAAAAGTATAAGAAGGAGATTGCCGGCGAAGCGGACAAGGTGCGCGAAGCGGGCGGCCTGCTTATAATCGGTACCGAGCGTCATGAATCCAGACGTATCGACAACCAGCTTCGCGGACGTTCCGGCCGACAGGGTGACCCCGGCGAAAGCCAGTTCTATCTCTCGCTCGAGGACGATCTTATGCGTCTGTTCGGCGGCGACAGACTGACCGGTATCATGTCCATGCTCAATATCGATGAGGATACTCCCATCGAAGCAAAGATGGTATCCAGCGCTATTGAGAGCGCTCAGGGCAAGGTCGAAAGCCGCAACTTCGGCATCAGACGTCACGTTCTTCAGTATGACGATGTTATGAACCGTCAGCGCGAGATAATCTACTCCCAGCGTGACGAGGTTCTTAACGGCGAAAACCTGCGCGATAAGATACTCAAGATGATAGACGATTCCATCGAGGCAAATGTTTCCCAGTGCCTTGGTGCGGAGGATCGCGAAAACTGGAGCTTCGACAGCCTGCGCGATATTTACATGGGCTGGCTTGCAAAGCCCGATGATTTCAAATATACCGAAGAAGAGCTTGACGAGGTCGATAAGGAAGACATCACCGAAGAGCTTCAGGAACGCGCACATGAGCTTTATGAAAAGCGTGAGCAGGAGTTTGGCGAAGAACGCGCAAGAGAGATCGACCGTATCGTGCTTCTTATGAGCGTTGACAACCTCTGGATGGATCACATCGACGCGATGGAAGAGCTCAAAAAGGGTATCGGACTTCGCGCATACGGCCAGAAGGATCCGGTCGTTGCCTATACCATCGAGGGCTTTGATATGTTCGATGAGATGATAGCCGGCATCAAGGAGGATACCGCCAAGAAGGTGCTTACCGTTCGCATCAGAACCGAAGAGGAGATGCAGCGCAAGCAGGTCGAGATTCCGCAGAACGTCGGCGGCGACGATTCCGATAAGGCGTCAAAGACTGTCCGCGGCGTCAAGAAGATCGGCAGAAATTCACCGTGTCCCTGCGGAAGCGGCCGTAAATACAAGCAGTGCTGCGGCAAGAACGCAAACACAGCGGACTAAAAAACGGCATAAACAACGCGGCAATATAATTGAATAAAAAATAAAGCGCCCTGTATAAACCGTAAAAGGCTTGTACAGGGCGCAAAGATAATTTGTAAAGTTTTATATTTAAGCGGATCAACCGGCGAGGTCAAGGGTAGAGTCCTCTTTGCGGATATATGTAATGTAGCTGTAATTGTCTTCGGATTTGGCGACAGCGCACATGAAGTCATATATTTCGTCGCGGAGCTTCTGTTTTGCTTCGCGCTCGGTAAGTGTCGGGTCGGGATAAAACGGGTCGCTGAGGGTTATGGTGACGAGCGGACGGGCGTTTTTGAATATTTTACGCCGTCTGTATGTTGTAACGTACGCGATGCATGGTGCATTAAGCCGCACCGGATAGGCAAAGGAAGCTGCGCCGAAGGGGCGGATTCCGGTATAGTACGGCCATATATGGGCTTCGGGATAAATGGTTACCGTTCGGTTTTGACCGTATCTTGCTTCAACCGCGTCGCGAAACGGACGCATCATTTTCAGCGAAGCCGGCAGGGGGATAACTCCGAGCATCATAACAAGCTGACGGATCCCTTTTATTGAAACGGCATCGGGATTTGCAACGACGTGGGCGCGCTTTGGAAAGGATATTATCGACGGTGCAAAGGCATCGGTAAGCATCTGGGTGTGATTGGCATAGAGGAAATATCCTCCGCGAACCTTTCGCACCGCACGTCGGTTTTTTATGCGCAATCCGTAGCCGATATATGATATCAGCCATACTATCGGAAAGGCGATCAGATAATATACCACGGCAGCCGCGGCGCGCCATAACGGGTTTTTGTTTATAAATTTGAAATCGTCGCCTATATCGCAGGTTTTTATATCGGTGCCGGCAAAATCGTCATTGAGCTCGTCGGTGTAATAAACTATCCTTTTATCCTGCTTGCGTTTGGAGCTTTTTGATTGTTTCAAGCAGCATCCTCTCCATTTCATCCATACAGTAATCGTGGTCGAATTGCTTTGTAAAGCCAAGATATTTCCGGCTGCATTCGGCTTTCTTTTCCGGATTTTCTATCCAGTAATCTATCTTTGCGGCGAGGTCATCGCTGTCATTTACGTTAAAAAGATTGTTGCCGCCGAGAGCGAATGCCTTTGTGGCGCAGCGCGGCGAATTGGCAATTACCGGCACAAGACCGCATGAAATAGCCTCAAGACAGGCGATTGCCTCGATCTCTATCTCTGCGGGATGAACGTAAAGGTCGGCATAGTTGACGACCTTGAGCATCTCGTCACGGGTAAAGAATTTGAATATAGGCTGATTTTTAAGAAGCTTTTCGCCCATTTCGCGAAGCTTTGGTTCGAGCGGACCGGTTCCGGCAAAGATGAGCTGTATTTTGTCGCTGTGTTTCGAGCGGCTTGCCGCGTCGATCAGTATGCGGTGCGATTTTTCCTTGCTGTATCTGCCGGTGAAAAGTATAATGAATTTGTCACGGAGCTCATCCGGTTTTGGAACATCGGCGGGGACAAAGGTGCGGTTTACGCCGTTTGATATAACATACGCGTTGGTCGGGCCGCCCTCCTTTTCAAACACCTCGCGGATAAATTGCGTAGGATAATGGACGGCGTCAACATGGCGGTAAAAATAGCGGTAGAAGGCTTTGTAAGTGCTCTTGTTGGCAAACCGGCTGTTCATAAGGAAGATGTGATTTGTAAAATTCTCGGCCTGACAATGAAATCCGGCTGTGACCGGTATGCCCTTGCTTTTTGCGGCCTTCATAGCCTTTGTGCCAAGCATGAACGGTGTCATTACGTGGACGATGTCGGCGCCGTCTATTGCCGAGTTTATGATATCAAGATCGCTTTTGGCGAGGGATACGCCCACCTTTTCCACATAGCCGTTCAATGGGCCGAGGCTGAGCTTTGGTACGACGAAAAAGCCCTCCTGACCTTTTCTGTCCTCATCGGGGCAGAGCACGCGAACCTCCCAGCCCTTTGATTTAAGCGAGCGTATAAGATTCATGGCGGCAATGGTGGTTCCGTTATTCTCTTTGCCGAGGACGTCGCATACAACGGTGACGGTCATTAATGATCCCCCTTTTGATGTTTATAATTTGATGTTATTTATTGTGAAGGCTTTTTCAATCTACAAATTTTTTGATTTGTCGAAGCATTTATACAATTGCGCGCAAATGTATGGAAATCTTTTACATAGATTATTTTTTGTATATAGCGGCAAAAATGAGCCGTATTTAAAATTATGGTGTCATAAAAAGTACTCGTTATTCGGAGGATAGATGTATGGGAATTTTTAATCTTGGACTGCTGGAGATACTGCTTGTATGTGTCGGCATATCCTTTGATGTTATGGCTGTTTCGTTATGTTACGGAGCAAAGCTTATGAG
The DNA here is from genome assembly GCA_017936365.1 of Clostridia bacterium. GTDB lineage: Bacteria > Bacillota > Clostridia > Oscillospirales > Acutalibacteraceae > SIG598. Next base: position 145 of record JAGBFS010000167.1, on the reverse strand, counting down.
AATAGAAAAGAAAAAGCTTGCCCAAATGACCGCCATCTTTACCTTTTGCCAGACGGCGGCCGTAATGCTTGGCGAGATGGTGCTGTTCATACCTCTTTTCAGGGAAAATTCCGAAAATGCAGAATCGCTCCGAAATGCCTGCTCT